>NZ_KV834762.1:301997-488776 GCF_001837945.1 Staphylococcus sp. HMSC077D08
AATCATCACATTCATATAATTTAAAGTCTCGTATAAAACCATATTTATCATGGCGATAGGCATACCTTTTAAATCCTAGTCTTTTATTGTTCAGACAAATGAATTCATCATTAATTTCGTCATATTTCCAATTTTGAGTATTAAAGATGTAATTGTTAAATTTTTCATTTTATGTTTCTTATTAAGTTTAAAGAATATTACATATTTTAGTTTCATACTTTCTTCTTTCATTTTCTGGTAGTTTACTTAAAAGTTCTAAATTCAAGTCACTATATGAATCTATGTCGCTGTAAGTATCTATAAAAGCTTGATTTAATTTATTAACTTTAATATGTGCTTCTTGTAATATAGGTCTTATATATTCTAAATTGTATTTAGCTTTATGAATCTTTTTTTCATTAAAATATCTAATACATTCTTTAATAGAATAAATTATAATCCCTAACGCAATTGTAAAGAAAGAATAATAAATAGATGGTGTTTTATCAAGTATATCTAATAATAAGAATTCTATATGTGTATATAATTCTATTTAATCACCCAATATTTTATATGATTAAAATATTTTTGAATATCAGACAAGTATAAATTCTATAATGTAATTTAATAGTATTGTCCATCTAAACTATATAAAAAAGAAGCTAAGGCAAAATGCCTTAACTCCTTACCCCTATTAGGTTTCCCCTGAAATTGTTTAGCGCTTAGTATTGCTTAATATACTGTTCTCTTTCTCATTCGGATACTTGAGTTCTATTTAAGCAAATTGGGTATAATAAGGTTTATTAAATTGTTAAATAGCTTTATATCAATGTTTTTACACTTTATTAATGTATTGTGAATTAATTGTAGTTGCCCATTTAGTTGCCCAATATAATAAATTATATACACTGGGCAACTAACAAGGCTCTATCCCTTATGTAGCAAAAGATAGAGCCTTGTTTTATTTTTCATCACTTTGTTCTAATTCTACTTGATAATTGTAAAGTTTTTCCGCAGTTTCTAGAGTTAAATTTTTGACTTTTCTTTTACCATTTCTTAACTCACTTATGCCCCCATAGGAAATGCCAGTATCTTTTTTAATTTTATAATTCGATATTTCATTATTGTTTAGCAATTTTTCTATAACTGTATATATATGATTAAACTGATTCATAAATTAAATAGGAAATGAAAAGAAATATTTTATTATTTTCTTCTTATTATATTAACGATAAACAAAATTAAAGATAATATATTTATATAAAATGTTAACTTCTTTCTCAATTCTCTTGTCATAGACCTCACCTCCATATATAATGAGGTAAAGGGCTTTTAACCCTTTACCATTAAATGAACGATTTGATAAAATTAAGTATTTGAATTATTAAGCTTGCTATGGCTAATCGATACTTTATTTTTTCAATTCGTTCTTTTTCTTTTTCACTTCTTTTCATTTCCTTCTCCTTTCTTTCTTGATACTTATATTATATCACATATGTGATATAATTCAACTGTTTTTCTTAATTTTTTTATAAAAAAACCATACCTCATAGGTATGGTGTATTAATTCTTAATTAAATCATGCTCATTTTTTAATTGAACTTTAGCTTCAAATTTATTGATGAATTCTTTCAAAAGTTTTTCTTCTTCTACCATATCATCCTCAAGAATTAAAATCAGATTTTTTTCGTTCATAATTGAATATAGAATATAAGATCTCGCATTATGAATAGTTGTATTATTTTTATTTAAAAATTTAAAAAGGAACTCTTTATTTTCAATATCCTTAGCAACAAAATCTGGAGTAAATTTATCTAATGAATTCTTGCCACTTACGACATGCTTAGAAGTTATATCTTTATATCGTCCTTCTAAATAAGTCATTACATACTTTCTTTTTTCATTTACATTTAATCTTTCCTTTTTATTCAACCCAAGATGTAAAATGTATTTATAAGTTTTATTAATAAAATCATTAACTTCATTAATGGAACTAAATGTTCTATATTCAATATCTTCAAAATAAAAATTATTAACAAATCTTTTTATATAATTCTGAAGCGATTGATTAGTATGTTCAAATTCAAATTTTAATCCATCTAAAAACATATTAATAAATTCTAAATCTTCAAGTTCATCATCAAAAGAAACAATTTTTTTTCTTTGAGTTATAAATTTAACTTCATTTTTATGATAGCTTTCTCCTACTACCTCAAAAGCAACACCTATAGCTAGATTACTTCTTAAATATATATCTGGATAGTAACTTAACACTGAATAATTCACTTTAAACATACTCAATCACTCCTTTCCTATTTTTTCTATTATAAATTTAATAGCTTCATCAAAATTCTCGGTAATGTATATAAAGTACTTGTATAGTTGTTGTATATTTTCCTCAGAAAGATTATTTTTTAAATAAATAGGAATTTTAGAAATAATACTTTCAATATCAACATCATTAACTTTATCAACAAAAGTTCTACCACAATCTTCAATTATTGATGTTTCAATTTTTCTATTTTCAAGTAAATATTGATAATATCCAGAACTAAACATATCCTTAATTATATCCTCTATACTATAATCATCATTTTTAAGTACATCTGGCCAAATACATCCACCTGGTAAAATATGAGTATAATCAATAGGATATAATTTTTTAGGGATTTCTATTAATAAATTACCTAAATTTCTATCTTTATTGTAAATAAAGATATCAAATAGAAGCAAATTGACAATTTCACTCTTTTGAACAAAAGATGTCATGCTGGGCGAAGTAATTGTTAATGATTTTTCTAACCAAGTTGTGTAAGTGAACAAACTACTATGTACGTAATCTTTCCCATTTTTCACTGCCGTATCTTCTTTGCTAAACAATGCATATCCAAAATGGGGATGTCTTATACCAAAAAATTCAGCTAAATTATAGCCTAATAATTCATTAAATAACGCAATAAATCCTTCGTTATTGTGTATGTACTTTGCAACAACTTTTTTATCATCTATATATCCTCGAATAGGATCGGTTACTCCATTCCCCACATCCTCAGTGATTTCTGAAATAATTTCCAACTTGTACCCCTACCTCTATTATACTCAAAATTAATTACATTATACTCTAACTTTAATATGCTGTGAACCACTATTTAAATCACTATCTTTAAATTTGTTTCAGATAGATATAAAACACTAATCATATAATTACTATTAAACACAAAAAAGGGGTAACCAAAAAATGGCTACCCTTTTAATTATTTATATTCTTCTTCTACTTCAATAGTGTGCTTATGCACCCAACCGTTATTACTTGGTGAATAAGTTCGACACCAAATATTCCCCTGTGGATCTTGAATTTCTTCATAAATGTAGACTGTTGAACCCGCTTCAAGTACATCTTTTTCTCTAGCAAAACTATAGTTATCAAAACTACTACCTGCACGTTCACGTAATGAAGCATCATATTTGATTGTACCTCTATAATAAGGTTGTTCAGACCAAACTTTGACACGTGTACAGCCTACTGGTTTCTTTTCAATAATTTCGTCATGTTCTTCAGGTTGATTCACAATTGTTTCTGTATCAACATCTTCGCCATCAATATAACGTTGCACTAAATTATCAATCACATCAATTTCATCGCGCCCATAACCACATGCTTCAAGTGCATTACCTGGATCACGTTTATCATCTTGAATATCTTGATGACCTGGTGCTTTATTATAGTGATCGATATTCCATGAAGGACACAGTACTGCATACACTCTAGCAAAGTTATCAAGTGCTTTTAATGATCGTTCTCTATCATCTTCAAAATAACATAGCTCGCCACCAAAAGCAGCGTCATTGGCATCATCACCAAAATAATAATTGTCTGTTGGCGTATCATAAATAACGTGCCATGCTTTTTCGTCTAATGGCACACAAATAATACATTCTTTATCATCTACAAAGAAATGAGCCGAAGCGGTAGTAGCCCAATCTATATCATAAGTATTTTTATAATAGTCAACGTTTTGTTGTGCTGTACTTCCAGGATTACCTGTGTCATGATATACCGCAAAAATTGGGCTACCAGTGTCTAAAGATTGCCCTGTACGTCTCGTTCCATATGGTAAAAAGTCGGTATACACTGGTACGCCATTCCATTCACCCAAATATTCTTTTGACATAATTAATCAACTCCAATAAAATTAATCAATAAAAACGACTTATTTAGTCGCATTGTTATCTTTACTAAAAATATTTAACCTTTTTGTTATTTGATCCGGTATCGGCACACCCAAGATTGCAGCATTCTCAATAATACTAGTTGCTTCCGATAAAATTAAAAAGATAACTGAACCATTAACTAAAATTCCGTCTAATTGAAATACTATATCCAATGTATTAGCTACTAGCACAACGCATAGATAAGCTATTTTTTTTATATATCCAGTTATTGCTTTGTGACTCCATAACTTTCCTTCTGAAAATGCCTTTAATATTCCCGTAACTATATCAATTAAAATCATAATTAAAAGTAAATCAATAAAAACTGAATTACCTGAATATATTAGACTCATAAAATCGTCTACTTCTGTATTATAATTTTGTACTGTTCCCAATTTTATTCACTCTCTTTCGATTGTTAATATATACCATAAATTGCAGTTATAATTGCATCTGAATTAGTAGCAATTGCATTATCAGTAGAGGTTAAAGTTTTTAATATTTGAATATGTCTCTCGTCTTTCACAGATAGTGAAATCTCGTCTAAGTATCCGTTTTTAAATTCATCATTTAACGCTCTCATACCAATGTTATTCAAATAAACTGTTTGCCCTATATCTGGTACTGTAATAAATTGAGTAGCAAGACGATTAGTGAAAAAGACTAATTTAATAATTAACTGGCCGTAATTCTGTATTTTATCTTTTAATTCAAGAGTATTTCCTCTTTGACCTCTACCTTTCCATAAAAGAATTGGTAGAGATGATTTCCATCGATCATATAATTGCCCTCTATATTTTTCAATTGATAACCCTGAACCTAATATAGTCAAAATACCGTTCCCATCATCCTGCATAATAGCTTGTATAATTCCTGTTGTATTGTTGCCATTTCTAACTGGCATTCCTTGAGTGGTAGAATCGAAATAATAATAACCTGTACTAGTAATATTTGCTGGGTTATCTAGAACTCCTTCTCTAACTCCAGCATCTAATTTCTTACTAACTAAATCTCTAATATTTTGAGTTAAATTCTGTTTGGTTGTTATTAGTGATGATGAAAAATCTGAAACTTGCTCAGTAAGTTGATTAATTTGATTATTCAATTCACTTTTAGTTACTAATTGATTGCTTCCAATAGATGATTTAAGCGATTTAATTTGTAAATCCAGCATATTTGCTGTATCAACTAAATTTTGAACTTTATTCTTTGTACCATCAGATGAATTATTTATTTCTTGTATACCAGCTTCAACTGTTTTTCTTAATCTCTCTAACTCTTTTTGATATTCAGTAAAATAGCTTTCTGAATTAATGCCAAATTCTACTTTATTTTTTAATACTCGCATTTGGACTTCAATTGTAGAATCAGTTTGCTCCCCTCTCTTTAATTTAAAGAAAGCTTGTTGATAATCACCTTCTGCAGTACTAGCTTGTTGCGGTAATATATACCTAAAAATACCTCTCTTTGCATTTAATACAATACCACCAGTCGTATCAATAATACGTTCTCCATCAGGTTTTACTCCTTCAAAAATTGGTGTTAAGTCTGTAATATTATATGGTGTTCCATTAGATGTAACTGAAATTGTAATAGCTTTAAGCCCTCCGTCTCCAACCCTACTAACAATATATTGTTGCTTTTCTTGTTGATTACCTAATTTTGTAATATCAAATGATAGTTCTTGATTAGCCATTTATTATTTCTCCCCTCTTAACCATAAAAGTAATAATAGTTTTTTAATAACTCATAAGTAATAACTTCGTGTACTAATTCATTCGGATGTAAGCCGTCAACCATGCATTTATTTCTAAAAGCAGGATTGTATGAGTCAATAATATTTGAATGATATGCATCAAAAACTGGTATTTTTAATTCTGTGCAAGCTAGTATTTGAGCATTTACATAATCCTCCAAAGTTAAGCCTAATGAATTTTTATCAGTGTCTTTTCTTCTAATTTGATTGCCATTAACAGGTAACTGACGTGTGGCAGTCATACATATAATCCTTACGCCTTTATTTTGTAATCTGAGGAGCTTTATACTTTGATAAAAAGCACCATAAAAAGTAGATATATCGGTTTTATCTGTTCCAATTTTCACACCGTTACCATAGAGCCAATCATCATCAGTTCCTTGTATGATGACTAAATCAGCATTTTGTATTTGATTGGCTTGTTTATATATATTGTTATTACTAGCTGTAGAAAAAGTTGCACCACTAACAGCAAAATTATTCACTGGTATATTTAATTTCTCAGATAAATATTGGCCATAATTTTTTTTGGCATGTAAACCACGTGCTACAGAATCACCAATACAATAAATATTTCTAATTTGTTTAATTGTTTGTGAAAGTTTTGAATAATCATATACTAATGTACCGTTTTGAGTTACTACTAAATTACTATATTTATCTTTTTTAATAATATTATTTATATCTGCATCAATACGCTGCGACAATGTTTCATGTTTTACACCAGTTAAATCAATTTTACTTTTAGATACTTCTTCAGTTACTTCTAAAGGTGACATCTCTGGCATAACAATTGCTCTTATTTCTTTTTCTAAAGCATTTTTAAACTCACTTAATTCCTTTCTTTCTTGAGTACTTAAATCTTTATATCCAAATACTTTATTAAACGTATCTTCAATTATCTTTAAATTTTCTATCATTTGACGTCTAAATGTGACACCGTCTGAATCAATAAGACTTTTATTTAAATTCATAAATCAATCACCTCAGTATTCTAAAATTTCATGTAATCGAATCTTATTAGCATTGTTTCTAAAATTATCATCTGTACCCTTAATTAATTGATCACTCACCACTACAGTTTTAGTACATGTTTGTCCAGAAGAATTTATAGATATGACTTCAGTCACTTTTGCATTTCTATGCAATTGAACGTGAGATTTAGGTAAGTATTGGTAATGATATAAATCATCAGATTCATCTAAACGCCAAACTAAAATAATTCCGTTATTACAAGATGAAATACTTTTGTTTAAATTAACCGTCTGTTGATTACTTGGCCATAAATTAATATCTTGTTTAATTAAAGTATTATTTGTTGATACGTTGCTTAACCTTGTTGAGTATTCATTTGAATTTGTTTTTAATTTATCTAAACGTTTTTTATCTTCGGCTGACATTAAACCTGCTTTTTCTGAAGTTGCTACTGTCAGACTGTCTTGCGAAAAACTATTTAATTTTTGTTTTTCTTCAGGTGTTAAAAGTAAATTTTTATCGAAACCATCAATAACATCAACGTGGGTTCTAACATAAACTTCTTCCCCATCATAAGTTAATGTTCTAGCTTTAGTAATTTGAGTCATAGTTGTTCACTTCCTTATAAAAAACAGACCCTAATCTATTAGGGCCTGTTGAATTAAATTTATTAAGTTTTATTTTGTCTTTTTTTGACATTAATCCATCTTCAGCTTCTGTTGCTATGGATAGCCCACGAATTGCTTTTACGTGTGTAATTGGATAAAAAATCAATCCATTTTCATATAATTCCTTTAATTTAATTTTCGTCATCTACAACGCTCCCAACATCTTTGACAGTAAATATAGGAGTATTAGTTTTAATGGTTTCTAATCGTTTCTCTGTATTTGAAATAGCTTTTTTGGTATACGCATTTATTTTATAAATACGTTTTTGAATAGAATTTTGTAGTTTGATGATATCTTTTTTTTCATTTGAAAAAGTTACTTCATCTGGTCTATTTACAAAAGGATGATTTTTACTTAATGATACTATTTTTAAATCTACATTAAATTCCATATTTTGATGAATAAATTTAATAATATCGTTCTCACTCAAGGGTTCTTTATCCTTATAAACAAGCTTCAAACTCGTTTCTGGTTCATCTTGAATTTGCGTTTTCACCCATTTTTTCAATTCTTCTAAATCACTTATTTCATCATTATTTATAGGTGGAGCAACTTTTCTGCCCCACTTATTAATATTTGGTGATTTATATAAGTATTCAATACTTTGATCCGTACCTTTACTTTTTCTATCGTCGCTTTTAACTGAACTATCCTGTTTTTTCCCATATGCTTTAATTTCTGTCTTCAAATTATTAGTATTAACATCTACCGCAATTTCATCAGTATTATATTTATACCTTATAACTAAATTTCTTTTTTTATAGAATTCTTTTTCAGAATAGAACGTAATTTTCTTATTATCCGCAAAAATTATTGCATTAAATTTCTCAGCAATAGCTTTGCAAAAATCAAAACCCGATGCATTACCTAATTCATCAATTTTAGCTGCTTCAAAATGCCCTTTAATTTCATATTCATAACCTAAAGTATTATCTTTGAAACCATATTTAAGTATCTCTTCTAAAGTATAGGATTTTGTATTTTTATCATTTTCTTTTTTAGAATTTGAATAAACGTAATGATCTTGAAAACCATACATAATATGAATAGCAGTAACATCCACCGTCTGTATTTTAGATTTATTGTTAAATGTGGGAGCTTTAATAATATATTTTTGACCTTGATAGTACACTATAGATTCGCATTGAATTAAATCATAAATATCTTTGTTTCTATTTGTTTTGATAACTGTAAACCTTAAAGAGCGGTTATTATTTTTTTCATAATCATATCTAAATGATCCATAATCTATATCAACAAAAATTTCTTTTTTAGTTTCATTCATATTACCTATAACAATATAATCCATAAAATTCACCTTTTACCTATAAATAAATGGAAATGCAAATTCAATTGATTGAATTTTTGCATTTCCATTAACTTTAAAATTATTTGTACCTTTTTCTAACTTAATAATACCATTATCTGTATCTACCCCACATCTTTTATCATTCAAAAATGGTGCCTCACCATCTAAAATTAGAGTATCAGCAGTTTTTAGTGGTTTAGTGTAAGTGAATTTAGATTGATTATTTAAATTTGTTAAATAAAAGTTAGATGGCGAATCAGCTATGATCTTTATTTTTAAAGTATGTCTTTTAATAGGATCTATAACTTCACTTGAACCATTATATACAGTGAAATTGTTTGTATTAAATTGATATCTAGGTACATAATCAGTTGGTAATGTTTCAGTAAGCATAAACCCATCTTCTAGACTATCAACTTCATTTGTATATAATAAAGATTCTGAATAGCCCTTATATACTGTAAACTCTATTTCAAATTCCATATCAGAATGAAAATAACGTGTTTTTTTTAAACTTGCATCATTTACAGCGTATTTAACTCTAGGTAATTTACTATGCGATATATAATATGGCTCTCGTTGATATATAACATTTCTCAATTTTTGTTCCATTAAGAATAAGTCACTTTCATCAACACCATCATAATAAAATGTAGCTTTTAATGTAAAAGGTGAAAACGTATTACTACCAGGAATTACTCCGTCATTAGCATCTATTTTTTGTGATGTATTATCTACATTAACATCACCAATTTCTATATCTTTGAAAATAACTCCTGGTATATTATTTAAATTGATTGTTGTTTCTTTAAAAATAAATTTAAACCAATCATTCATTTTAAGCACCTCCCCCCATTAATTTTATTAATCTATATCTGTCCATTTGTTTTTCACTAATTGCTTTTTCCATTTTTTCTATATCAACGTTAAAATCTTTATTTTTTATAGTTGTAATTAATAACTTAAGTAATTCATTATTCTGTTCTAATAGCATTTCCATTGAAGTATTATCATTTGAATAAATAGAAGTTTTATTTTCAGGTTTATGTCCTATTATTTCTTGTGATTTCCTAATTAACTGTAATGCTCTTTGAGGTTTTGTTAAAGGAATAATCATTTCTGGCTTATTACCCTCACCAATTTCTGCAATTTGATGATGTGTTACTAAACCACCATTTGCATACGCATAATCACCAGCACGTTTAAAACCATTCCATCCATATGTACCAACAATATAACGCATTGCAGATATTGCTTCGTCAACTGGATTCATGATGTTACTATGTCCTTTAATAGCATAAGTTCTGAATGATGGTTCAATCATTTGAAACATACCTTTTGATGGAGTTCCATTTTGTGCATTAACATCCCAGTCATTTACTGCATTAGCAGTATAATTTGATTCACGTTTAGCAACTCGCATCATTTGTTCAGTTATATAGCTAGAATTATATTGTCCCCCCAATATAGATTGAGCTCTTAATATTGATTTTCTTGCATATTCTGCACCACTACCACCGCCAGCATGTTCTGATAAAAACTTTGCAGGATTAATAGTGTTTCTATTAGTAAGTTCTGCGCCAAAAGGTGACTCAACTTGATAGTGAAGATGTGGCCCAGTTGTCCACTGTCCACTATTACCAGTTCTAGCAATTGGTTCTCCTTGTTCAACACGTCCAGTTTTTAATACTTCACTTAAATGTAAGAAGTATTGAGCATATATACCACTAACTAATCTAGCAATTAAACCACCATATTGATTATATTGTCTTGAGACTGTGCCAGATGTAGGCGCTGTAATAAGAGTTCCATATGGAGTTGCATAGTCGATACCATAATGATGACCATTTGCAAAGCTATAATTTGGTGCACCACCATTGGGATAATAGCCCATATTAATACCAAATTTAGTAAATGATGATCCATCAGCATTGCCAACTTCTTCAAACCATTTTTTTACAAAATCAACCGCACCAGCTTTAATTTTTTTAAACATACCATTAATCAGTTTAGAAGGTATTTCTTTGATTCCTTTAAAATTAACGCCAAAAACATCTATAATTTTATCTATTAATTTTCCAGGATCACTAATATAATCCATTACATCGCCTATTTTTTCTGACGCCCATTCGTATACATTAGACGCCGTTTCAACTACTTTATCTTTTATGTTGGAACCAAATTCAACTGCTTTATTAAATGTATCCATAATACCTGAACCTATAGAAAGTCTAGGTATTACTCCGGATTGTTGCATAGCATATGTTTGTGCACCATTGTACACTCCCCAGCCTTTAGGAATATAAACTGGTACATTTTCACCTTGAGGCGCATATAAATCACCGCTGGGAGATTGTAGTAATTCTTGATAATATCCATTAGGTCCGTTACCTGGCCCTTTATCATTTACTATTGCTAAAGTAGACTCGCTAAGAACACCATCATCAATTGAAGCTGTCCCAGTAGAGAGTTTGATTGGTTTAATTATCTCTTTACCCATTCCTAGTTTATCGCCTATCCAGTTAATACCATCAATCATTTTATTGATACCACCAATAGCATACTTTTTAAGTCCCTCTGCTAATTCTTTTGCGGTATCTATAACTTTATCTTTCATTCCTACAAATCCATTTTTAATTTTTTCAGTGAAATTCAAAACTTTATCTTTCAAATTTGAAAAAGTGGATATCATTCTATCTTTTAAATTAAAAACTGCTTCTATAGTTTTTTCCTTTATTAATTGCCATGTATTTACTAACCAGTCTCTTAAATTACCGATAATATTAGATATTTTTTCATAAATCCTTTTAAATATAGTTACTATGCCTTTATAAAAAGATAACGATTTAGTAATGATAAATGTTATTAAACTAACAATAATTTTTGATATTACATTATATATTGCTTTAAATCTACCGAATGTAGAATTATAAATATTTTTGGTGTACTGACTAAAAATTGATGATATTTTAAGCCATAAATTTTTGATTTTAAAGGTAAATAATTTCACAAAACTTATGAGACCTTTTACTATTAGACCAAAAAAGCTTATTTTAATAATATTCCATAAAACTTGAAATGCTCCTTTAAAAATTTGTTTCAAACCTTGAAACAATTTTTTCCAGTTTCCAGTAAATAGTCCCGAGAATACTTTTATTACGCCACTAACAATGGTAATAAATCCTTTTATAATACCTACTAAGCTACCAAAAACAGTTTTAACAATTATCTTTATTTTTGGAAATACCAAATAAAAAATCGAAAGTATAAACTTTATTATTTTAGAAATAACAGTAGCTATATTTTTCAAATTTTGAATTATAGTTTTTCCATTTTCATTCCAAAATCCCTTGAGAAAGTTTCCAATTGATTTACCCAGATTAATTAGTCCATTAAAAGATTTTTTTATAACTAGACCTATAAATTTACCAAAGCTATTTGCGGCTTTTTTTATACCTTCAAATGCTTTATCAACAAAATTTCTAAATGTTTCAGATTTTTTATAAGCTACAACAAATGCTGTTACTAATGCTCCAATTGCTAATATAGCTATTCCTATTGGATTAGTGAATAAACTAAATATTTTTCCTACTTTACCTATTCCACTCAATAAACCAAATACATCTTTTATTTTTTTTAGAGCACCTATAAATGAACCTAAGGCCCATAATGTAGGACCTATTGCAGCTGCAACAACGCCAAATATAACAATAAATCTCCTAGTATTAGATGATAAACCACCAAACCATTTTGATACATCTTTAATATGATTAGATAAACTTTGTAAAACTGGACCAAATGCATCTTCTATAGATGCCCATATCTCAGATAAACCTAATTTTAAGTTATTATTTGCTACTTTAAATTTTTCTGCTCCATCTTGTGTACTTTTAAAAGTCTTATCAACTGTACCTGATGATGTTTTTAAAGCTTTGTTCATATCTTCAATTGAAAATCTACCCTGTTTGATTGCATCAGCTAAATCTGGACCCGCTTTGGCTCCAAATGCCTTAATTGCTAAACTAGTAGCTGTAGAAATATCAGGTGCTTTTTTAATTTGATCTAAAGTCTTTTTGAACTCTACTCTAGGATTTTTTCCAGCAGCACCCCAATTAGATATTGCTTTTTTTAGACCACTAAACGCGATTTCAGTGTTTACCCCCGCTTTTTCCCATTGAGAAAATAAAGAAATTGATTCTTTCATTTCAAAGCCTAAGCTACGCATAGGTGCACCATATTTAGTGACATTTTCCGCTAACTTATCTATTGAAATTCCACTTACTTGGGATGCTCTGGCCATGCTATCTAATACTTTAGAATAATCATTTGCACTTACTCCTGCATCTCCCATAGCCCTAGTAATTAATTGAACTGCTTGAACTCCATCAGTCTTAGTAATATCGCTGAACTCTAAAAATTCTTTAGTCGCATTTTCTAAATCTTTTCCGGTAAGTCCTAAACGTGTATTAACTTCACCTAGTACGCCCCCTACTTGTTGAGCATCTCCTGGGAATGTACTAAAAACATTTTTGAAATTATTTTGTAAATTATCTAACTCTTTTCCTGTTGCACCTGTAGCAGTAGTTACAGTATCTAAACCTTCATCCACTTCATAAAATGCATTTTTAGAAACTATGCCAATTCCAGTTAAAGGCGCTGTTATACTAGCTGTCATTCCTTTACCTATAGTCTTGAATTTTTCTGAAGCTTTTGCTGCATGTTCTGCAACTGCATCAAAGGATTTACAAAGTTTATGATTGCCTTCATCAACGTCATGTTGATTATTTTTAAATTCTTCAAACTTTTTACTAGTATTTTCAATACTGTGTTGTAAATTATTTAAAATTCTTACTTCATTATTAGCAGATTTTGCAGAATTATCTAACTCTTTTTGAGTTACCAAAGCTTGTTTACTTAATTTTTCAAATGCTTTTTCAGATTCTTGTACTTCTTTTCTAGCTTCATCAAATTCTTTTTTACTTACATTTGTAGTTTTACTTAATCGTTCATAACGATCGTTGGCCTCTTCTACCCTTCTGTTTGCTCTTGTTAAAGCTTCACTCTGCTCTTCGTGAGTTTTTTTCAAATTAGAAAATTTTTCTTTTGCTTGTTCAACAATTTTTGATTGTATTTCTAATTTTTTATTAAGCCCTTCTATGGTTACTTGATATCTTTCAATAGATTCTTCGCCTCTCTGAAATGCTGAAAGATTGGCATTAAATTCACTATTAACTACACTAAGCTCTCTTTTTAGCCCTTTCATTCCTTCGTCAATTCGCGAATAATCTAAATCTAAAGATAGTGATAAACCTTCAATTTTTTCTGACATAATGCAATCCCTCCATTTCTCTATAGAGAAGCTATAAACTCATAGCCATTAACTACTTGATTTGAATTTGTATCATTTGTTTCTAAAATTTCAATTAAATGATAAAAATCGGCGTTGGCCACATCATTATATGACCAACCTAATTCTTTCATAAAATGCTGAAAAATCTTATTTAATTCTTGTTTTGCTTCTTGATATGTTTTTGGTTGCGTCGTTCTTGACGATTCTGAGGTTTCTTTCCCACTACATCACTCATAATTCTTTGTAATGTTTCAGATAAGTCAGCACTGGCAACACCGTTTAGAATAGATTCAAATGTAACTTTTGGTGAATCAAATAATTGTTCAATGTAATGTAAAGCTAAATCTAACTCTTCCTTTTCAGTTTTTGCTTTTTGGGCTTTTTCTTGCATGTCTAATGCGTCATATAACTTTTTGGAAGAAATAAAAGGTTGTATAATCTTTTCGTATTCTCCCTTTTCAGAATTATAGAGTTCAATGTAAGTACCTTTAATATTTGTCATTTAATTACTCCTTTATTGTTATATTATCTAGAAACACTTTGTGAACCAGTACTTGATGATGTAGACGAAAGTGATGAACCTACTGCTTTACTACTTTTACTATCTACTGTTCCAATAATTAATTCTTTAAATTTATCAAACTTATCTTCTCCAAAACATGAACCAAATACTCTTGATTTACCTTCAATCACTTTATCAACAAATGTTCCAGATAATTTAGTATTTTTAGGCTCTTTTTGTTTTGCTTCGGTTGTAGCAAACTCCGTATCATTCACACCTAATTTACCTTTAGGCAATCCTAAATAAGCTTTTTCTCCCACTAGATTTGAAGATACAGCTAATAATGATACATAAGGTGGATTAGTATCTTCTCCTGCCCAATGAATATTATGTTGGTCTTTAGTTCTTCCTAAAATAGTCATCATATCCTCATAAGGTGGATTGAATGTTTCAAATTCAACTTTCACATCTCCTGTCCCTTTTTTAGAAATCCATACAAATTTATTTGATGCTCTAACTCTTAATTCATCAGCGTCTAAACCTGCAATTTTCATGTTTACAGTTCCACCATGATCATCTTTCCATTCTAAAATTTCCTGTAAATCTCCATTGTTGTTATAAATTCCTACATAAACCTTTTCAAAGCCAATTAAAGTAGAACTAGTTTTAACTGTTTCTGTCATAATTAACACTCCTAATTAATATTTTTTGGTATTCCTTCATATCTTCTAGAATCAACAAACCTTTGAGTTTCAATAAAAAACTCATCAAGTCCTCCATCTAATTTGAATAAATAATGCTTAAATAATTCTTTAGTAATCTCATTAGCAACTAATTTAGTAATAGAATCATCTTTACTTTCTACATCAATTTGAACAACAAAATTTTGATTAAAATAATTATTACTAGCAAATGAGCGTGGACTATATGGATCTAAACTATTAATTACTATAAATGGTAAATTTATTGATTCTTCATCGGTTTCTTCAACTTGATAAAAAAATATACGATTGCCAACATGTTCGTTAACAATCGCATTTGAGTTTAATACTTTTTCTATATATTCAAAAATATCACTAATCATTTTATGTTACTCCTAAATCCATTTGAAACTGCATCTTTATAATTATTACGACTTAAAAGTAAAGCCATTTGAATTGCTCCAAATCCTCTCGGCTTAATCTTAGAAGCCTTCTTTTTACCGTGTTTGGTATAACCATATTCATTTAAGTGAATTATTTTATATCTCTTTTGCGGTCCTCCCCAATGAAGTATAACTTTACTTTTACCATTTGATTTAACTGGTTTACTAATTTTAATTTCATCTATACTTGCACCAGTATCTTTAAATTTCCCAAATTCTTTAATTATTGCCGACTTTACTACTTCAGCACCATTTAATAAGCTTTCTGTTTCAGTTTTGCTAATAAGATTTTGAATATCTTGATGAACTTTATCTGTCACACCTTCAATTCCTTTTATTTCAACGCTCATTAGATCACCTGCTTACAAATTAATGTGACAAATCTTGAATCTTGAAAATCTTTCTGTATTAAATTAATGTCATAAATTTTATCTTTAAATCTACCATTTAATATTTTTACAGCATGGTTTTTTTTAATTTCAAATGTGTTTAATGGATCTCTTATAGTAATAGTTAAATCTGTTTCAGTATTATTTGCTTTAGCCTGTTGTATATCTTTAAGCCATACGTTTTCAATTGAAGCCCAGCAATTAAATAAAGTATCTTCACTGTATTTTTTTCCTGGTTTTCCACCAACTCGTGATAATGTATTTACAAATCCTATTCTTATTTTAAGTTTATTAAAATTTCTCATAGAATCACTACGTAACTTCCTTATTTTGCTTATTATTACTAATAATTACTTTATTATTAATAAAATCTTGATGTTGATTCATAGCTAACTTAGTTATAATTGCATCTACTTTATATCCTCTTGTACCTATACTATTTCTATCTTCATAAAAGTTGGAAACTAGCATTTTAACAGCTAGATTATATAAAGGATTAACAATCTCAGGAAATGGAACACCTGAAGTTGCTAACTCGGATTGAGCAGCATAAATTAACTCTTTAATCTCATTATCTTGATCATCAAAATCAATAAGTAAGTATTTTTTCATTTCTTCAAGTGATACTGCTAGATTTTCGGTTACCACTTTAATCACCTACTTATCTAATACATTTTCTTTTATATATTCTAATGTTTTTGCTTTACCAATAAACTTTTTACCATCACTAGTTATGAAATTAGGTCCACCAGTATGTTTTGCATATTTTGATAATAGCAGTACATCTAATTGACTATTATCAATAAACTCACATACTCCTTTATCAACTAAAAATTGAATTCTTTCTACTGTGCCTTTATATAAATTACCTTTAATCACCAAAGTTAAATTATTAGATTTGTCTCTAAAATCCTTACTACATAAAGCTATTATTTTTTTAGTCATTTAAATCACCTAATTAAAGAGCCTGCACTGTACTTTCTGGCTCATCTAAATCCACACCGTCTATTACCTTCAAAATAACAAATGCATTTTCATCAATAGGTTTACCGTCAACTATAGCATAACTCATATAGTCTGTTTTCCGTTCTTTAATATGGTCTTCAGTATAAATAGAAATATCTTCTTGTATATTTGCTACATAACCATCCTTTAAATTCCCAATTAAAATTTCACCATATTTGATACCTGCATCTTCTTTAACTTCAATTCCAAACAATCTATGAATTCCATTATTAGTCGGATCAGCTATAAATAGTGGTTTTCCACCATTCTCTGTAAGAGTAGCTAACGAAGTCCAAATTGTTCTCCTGCTAGCATAAATCTTTGTATTTTTAGAATAATTTGTCGGAATTTCACCTAAATATTGACATAATACGTTATAACTCAATACAGCATTGTCATAATATTTATTAGTATTTTTCAATACCGTTCTAATACCTAATGGTTCCGATTTTGAATTGGTTTGTGTTGTTTTAGGACCTTTACCACGATAAACACCGTATGATAATGCTGAACCAATTCTTTTTCCTAATTCATTAATTATATAAGTTTCAAGTTCATTAATTGCCATGGTTTTAAGCTTCCACGATACAGTAATAGATTTAGCTAACTCATAACCCGATAACTCAACAGTTCCAAATTTTAATTCTTCAGACTCAACAACTGTACTTTCTTCATACCAAGTTGCATTTTTATTTTTTTCACCAGTAACTAACGTTAATATGCCTTTAACTTTAAACTTATTAACATCTGCCCATAAACTAGAAGTTTGTTCAGCTTTCTCCCAAATACCATCTGCTACTGATTTGGGAATTAAAATGCCCTTATTTTCAGTCGAATGTACAAAATCACTACGATACTGTTCATTTACTTTCGAAATTAAGTTTCTCTGTTCTTCTGTAACTTTTCTACCTGCGATATCATTTAACCACGCTGAACGATATTCAGGTGTTTCAATTGCTTGCTCCCAATTCATACTTCTCATGTCTATTTCTTTTTTATCGAAGTTCTGACTAATGACATTGCCAATAGTTTCTCCTTTAGACATGCGCTCAATGATATTTTGTTTATCTTTAATTTGACGCTCTTCCGCTTCAATCTCATCTAATTCTGTAGAAATAGCGTTTAAGTCTGCATTGTCATCTTGTTCAATTAACTTACGTAATTCTTGCTTTCTTTCTAAAATTTCCTTTAATCGTTTATTCATTAAAAACTCCTCCTAATCTCAATTTTAATAACAATTCTTTTTTACGCTTTTCGTCTGCCGACTTCTCCAAATCAATTTCTCTAGACCTCTCCAGCTCAAGAGCAGAACTTTTTCTAGCACTTATAGAAGTATTGTTATATGCTGGAAAATCAACTGCGGCAACATCAAACAATTTATCAATAGATCTTATTGTATAAGTATGTGTTTCAATATCATAATCTTCATCTTCTATAGTGAAAGCAAATGACATTTTATCGACATCACCACGTTTAATTAATTCATATAAATCACGACCTGCCGTCGTATTTGCTAATTCAGCTCTAATAAAAAGACCCTCACTATCTATATTAAGTGTGAGCGTCTTACTTCTAGTACGTGCCATTATCATTACATTATCTGAATGATTATATTTAAATGGTACATCCGATAAGTCTGTATGATTTAGAGCTTCAGGTTTAATAACCTCTTTGTACTCTAAACCTTCAAATTTAAATAAAACAGTAGGTTCATTAAACCTTACAGCATACCCTTCAACTATCATTTTTTCTATTTCATCTTCATTTCTTTTAGATATACTTACAGGCATACTTCTTATTTGCTTTTCTCTTTTAATAATTTCTTTTCTCTTAGTCCCCATTTTCATCAACTCCTTTATCATTATTTTTTTTACCTATTTGATATTCTTGTGCATCTGAAGCGACTATATAATTTAATGTTTGTACATAATCATTTCCGCCTTCGTCCATAGACGGGAGATTAAATATTTCCCTCATTTCATCTTTTTTAATAACTGCCATTGGTCCCATTGTCTTAATTAATTCAATTTTTGTTTTTATAGAAGCATATTGAATTCTATTTGGTTCAAACATAATTTCATTACCATGACCCATTTCACGTTCTGTAAATGATTTATAAGTAAATTCTTGAGACATTTGTATACTAATTGGTTCTAATACACTTTCATAAAATGCATTCCATTGATCTTCTGTATAATTTGATGAAACAATATCCTCATTAGTACCAAAATAAGCTAGCATATCTTCTGAAAGAAATTTCATTTGGTTAGAATCCACCATTTTAGGGTCATTTTTCAATTCAATATAATCAGCCTTTTGGTCTAATGCTGCAATACCAGAAGAATCATTAATATTTAAATAGTCCTTAACAAAATTATTTCTATGGCTCTTTATATCTTCTGGCTTTAAAATTTGATTGTATTTTAATAAACCTCTTAAAAAAGCTGACTGTTTTGTTGCATTAATAATTGAATCATCTGCAGCCTGAATAACATTTAATCCATTTATTATACATTTGTTAGATTCACCATAAATATCGTTATTATTAAAATAACGTCTTAGATGAATAACATCATCATAAGACGCTGATAGTTTATTACCATTGGGAAAATAGAATCTAATAAATAAATCTCCCTTATATTCAATTAATTCTGTGTATCTTGAATTTATTGGATGATATCCTTTTATGTTACCTCTTTCATCTCTTTCGATATATACAAAGGCATTATTTTTTAATAATAATTGAGTAATAATTTTATACAAAAAATCAAATGCACTCATAAAATAATTAGGTCGTATATTGAGCAAATATTCAAAGTTTGTACTTTGAACTTCAAGTTTCCCATCTTTCTTCCTAATGTGTTTTGCACGTAACTTAGCACCATTAGTAGCTATAGTGTGTACAGCTTTACGTATTATTTTTGTATCATATGGATTTTCTACATAATTAAATGTAGGTGTATAGTTATTCATCATTTTAAAAATACTTTGTTCTCTCGCATCTGCTAATGGATCTAAGAATATTTTATTCCAAAAAGCCTTTGCTCTATTAAACATATAATCACCTCCAGTTATGCACCTATCAAATTAATATAATCATCCATTTTTTCATTTAAAATTACATAAGCGTTAAGCATACAAGCTAATCCGTCTATACGTCTTCTTTTATTACTTTTATCTGGCTGGATATTTCCATTTTTATCTATATCAACAATAGTGTTAGATAAACACCATTTTGTTACTGGATTGTTATTATAATTAATGTGTTTTTTCTTTAAATCTGCACCTAAATTTTCCATTGGTCCTGATAAAGTTTTTTTACCTTGATATACTTTAATCATTGATTCGCTTCCATGTTTATCTTTCATACTCTCAACATAATATTCAGCAGACCAAGCATCGTAACCATGCCATGGTATATAAATATCAAATTCGTCACGCAATTCATCAAACCATTCTTCAACAAACTTATAATGAACCTTATTGCCAGGTGTTGTCCTTACATATCCTAATTCTATCCATTTGTCATAAGGTACTTTATCTTCATTTACTTTATCTTCTACTAGATCTTCTGGTATCCAATACATATGTTTGAAATAAACATTTTTGTCATTTGGAAGCATAAAAGCAATACACGCTGCTGTTAAATCAATACTGCTTGATAAGTCACTACCGCCAATAGCATAGGAAGGATTCAATTCACTTAATTCAAATTTATTAGTATTATTTAAATCTTCAAAAGATAGCCATGCTTCATTTGCATTTGAACGAATATTAAAATCTTTTGTTAGTAGGTTTGCTCTTAATAAAGCATTCTTCTTAGCTCTATTTACTTTAGTTTTGATAGCATCTATTTTCTTTATTGAACCTAATCCTGGATTGGCTTTTAGCCAACAACTTTCATCTATCCATTCTTCTCGTGAATCTAATTCATATATCAAAGGTAAAAATCGTTCATTTTTATATCCTTCATCTTCCCATAACCCATTGATTATATTTTCTGATTCTTCATATTTTATATCATACACAGAGTTTCTTATTGTTCCCGCAGTAGTTATTGCTAGAATTAAAGGATTATCACGTGCAGATATTCCGTCAAAAACCACATCGTACATTTGCATTGTTTTCCAAGCATGCACTTCATCCATAATAGCACCATGTACATTTAACCCATCTGTAGTATCACTATCTCGACCAAGGGGAATTAATTGTCCATCATTAAAAGGTGTTAATATCTCAGCTACTTTAGTTACGAAATCGAGTTTTAATAACGGCGATTTATTCACCATCTTTTTAGCATCGTTCCATACTATTTTTGCTTGATCTTTTTTGGTAGCCACTGTGTATACTTCTGGGCCACCTTCACCATCAGCACCGAGCAAATATAACGCTATTCCACTAGATATAGTTGACTTACCATTTTTACGAGCCACCACCCAAAAGATTTCTTGATATTTTCTTTCTTTAGTTTTTTTATTAATGAAACCAAAAATAGTTGCTATTCCTGCTTTTTGCCATAATTCTAATTCAATTGGTGTTCCAGCATACTTTCCCTTTATATGTTTACAAAATGATTCTATAAATTCTATTGGGTGTAATGCATGTTCAGGAGAATATATCCATTGACTTTCAGTATCATGAATATTTTCCACAATTTTTTTATAAACCTTATATATTTTTAATGACACAATTACTTTTTTATTTTTAATTTGGTTAAAATATTCAATTATTGGATTGTATTGAATTGGATAACTTTTAAAGTAGTAATCTTCAACTTTATTAACCACTTCTATCACGTCTTTTCGCAAAAGCTTCCATAACTGAATTATTTTGAACTTCATCGTGGTCTTCATCTAAATATTTTAAATGTGATGTTAATTCTTTAATGATTGATTGATAGTTTTTATTCATTGAATTATAAAGTCTTGCTACTGGTCTTTCTCTCTCATATGGTGTTTGTGTTTCTGATTGACTAAACATTTCTACAAATCCATCTTTATGAATATCAAGTTCCATATCTTCTAATGAAATCCTCATGAAAGCAGCTCTGTTTATTAATCCATCTACAATAATCATCTTATCTTTTGGTATGTCTTTATAAATCTTTTTAAGTTTAGACAACTCTTTCTTTATTCTCTTTTGTTTAATTAAATCCATGTTATCTTCGCCTATTTTAGCCATCGAATCACCACCTAAATTTGAGTGTATTTATAAAATTAAATGGGGAGGGGGGGTCATACGTGAAACAATCCGTTAAATGTACCTCCTCCTAAGCCGGTCCCCCAAAGTGGCCCGGCAATGTTTAACCCGGGGGGACCCTTTCAATTAAATTTCCATATTCATCAAACATCATTTCTTTCCTCACATTACCAACAAAAAAACCGTCTTTCGAAAGACGGTTTTTCCCTTTTTCAGGATGTACTTTATTGTGACATTCTAAACAAAGAGATTCTAAATTATCTAATTTTAACGCTTTATTAAAATCTTTAGTAATAGGAATAATGTGATGTACAATTACTGCAGGATTAGGTCTAACCTTGCTTAATCTAACACATCTTCTACATAAATAGTTATCTCTATCTAATGCTATTTCTCTAATATTTAACCAAGCTTTCTTACGGTAGAACCAATCAAATTGTTGTTGCTTTCTTTTACTCATAAGTTATCCTCAAAATTGTTTCTTATACATATGTATACTGTGTAAGACATATATTTAATTAAAATATTTCGGATGGCCTAACTTACTTTGAATATTTTCATCTGCTTTAACTTTATATTCTTCATTAACTTCATCTAATTTAGCCATAACAGTTATTTCATCTCGATGATTGTGTTTCAACGACATATTATTAATTGAAATATAAATAGTATCTTTATATGGATTATCATATAGATCATAATATTCAAATGTAAATTGAAGCATTGGTTCTCTTATTTCTCGCGGATCAGAATGATATAATCTATAATTAAAGATACGCATATCAAAAAGATTGAAAGGAAATTCAATATAACCATTATTATTAATAAATCTATATTTTTTCTCTGAATATTTTTCTTTCATTCGGACTCTGAAAGAATATCCCTTATCACCATTTTCATCTAACTCCACTGAAATTGTTGCTTCATTATTATCATCATTTACTTTACCTAATTTAAAATCATGATTTAAAGGATAATATGAATCACCGTTCACTTGATTCAAAAAATTTAATCCGTCTATATGTTTGCATGTAATCGTAACGTTTTTGGCTACGCCGTTACCTATATTTCTAAACCTTAATATCGATTTATGAAAATAATCATTATTAAAGTCATTGTTTAAATTGTCATTATATAAATTTGAATCAGGATATATCCAGTTCTTATCAATATATTTCTTTTTATAACCTTTAAATTGGTAATATATTTCAAGAGGATCGAATATGAAGACTGGTTGATTATTTTTTGCGTCTTCTTCTAGTTTTTCCTTATGTATATTAGACTGGTACTCTCTAGTTTTATAAAATACAATTAAAACACCCAACATGCTTATCAAAGCACTTATTATTGATCCCATTTCGTTTATATCTCTCCTTTTAAACTTTTAATCTATATTAATAAAAAGATTTTTATCTATCTCTAAATTTATTTTACATTTGGCTCTTTCTAAGTGTTTTTGTATTGTTCCTCTTTTTACTCCTAATAAATTAGCAACTTCACTATAACTTAATCCTTCACATTTAACCATTATAAAACATTCTAATTCAATAGGAGTTAATTTCATCAAAGCATAACTAATTGGATTATTTATATCTTCAATAATATTTTTATATTCTTCATTAGAAATTTTTTTATACATAGATTCATCACAAGCTTTTGCTAAAACTTGTTGATCTACTAAATAACATTGTGATCTATCAATAGCTTTATAAATCCCAGGTTGATGTCCATATTTTAACCATTCTATTGTATAATCTAAATCTTTTAAAATATCTTTATAGACTAATAAATCATCCATTCTAAAAGAATCTTTATTTTCTAAATCTTTAATTTTATTTAATACATTTAACCTAGTCTTTCTATATTCTATTAATAAATCTTTCATGATGATTACACTCCTGATGTTTGTATTTATATTTCTTGCCCTTAAATCCAACTTACTGACGTAAAATTATCTTTTGATAGCTTAATACCAATACTCTTATAATATTTTAATTTTAAGTAATATCTTTAAAAAGTTAAGTATTGGGTATTACTTAAATAAACGGAGGTGAACAAAATGAATAAAGAAAATGTAATTAAACATTTAGAGAGTGATTATGAAAAGAATATTTTCTCGGAAGTTATAACTAATGATCATTCTTATTTATCTAAGGGCTATCAAATTAAAGACGAAGATACAATAATGCTTTTATTAATCGATGACAGTGAAGTAGAAGTGAAATTTAAGAGTATATCAATTATTCTAAGTAGTAAAAAACATCCAGGTTATTTAAATGATTAATATGATATGAATTTAAATTATAAACCAACTGAAGTCATATATTTTGTTCTTTGTGAAAAACTACTAGTATTTTTAATTGGTGATAATACAATTCTAGTAGTTTAATAAATAACATAATTCTATAAATCACTTTGTTTTACAAAAGTACCGTTTATAGTTTTTCCTTTTCTATTTTTGATTTCACTATAGGCGTTTTGTAGTCACTCTTCTAAGTTCCAACCAAATTGCTGAACTAAAAAAATTAAAGTAACTACAATATCGCCTATACCCTTAAATCTTCTTTATTTCCAGATAATAATGCTGCAACAACTTCATCAGTCTCTTCATAAGACTATATCGTTTACAATTAAAATGATTTATTTCAACTTGGCTTCCTCAGTTATTTCTTTTGCCATTTCAACTTTAAATAATGTGTTTTCTTCTACTTCTTCACATTGAAGCCAACCAAATTTATCAAATTTTATCCTTTCAGCATTTTTACCGTAAAATGTTTCATTCTTTATATTGTTTTTCCATGCCCATTAATCAATTCAATAAAGCTCAGTTTCATAACTGTTTTAATTTTAACCATAATTAATTATACTCCTTCTTCTCAGAGGATTTATTTATACTACTTTCTGATAAATAACTATTTAGAGTTGGTTCACCTGATTTTATTAGTAAAAATTTTTTAATTAATATCTCTGTCTCTTAGTTCTTTATTTTGTTGTTTAAAAAATTTTTTAATTTTACGGTTAATATCATATTTATCAGTTTTTATATCTATGATTTCAATTAATATTATTCCAACAATCATAGGAATAATATACTCTTCATAACTATAGATAAAAGCTAATGTGACACTTGCTGATAAAGAAATACACATAACTAGACCTAACATAATTCTAATCAACTTGTTCAATATAAATGGTACTAAATAATAAGTTATGCACATAACAATAAATAAAATTGGAATTAATAAATTATTCATATATTTCATTCTCCTAAATTCAATTTTTTAACTATTCCCTAAAAATGGCTTTAAAGTAAATTCAAGAAGGTTTTGTAATATTTACTTGCTCTAACTTTTTGAGGATACATCTTTAGATGGAGCTTTTTCTTTTTAATTTCTATTAATTTTTGTAGTTTGTAGGCTTCTCTACATCTTCTATTTTCATCAGCTAGTTGTCTTACTAAAAGCATTTCTTTAAATTTTTCGCTACTCATTTTTTTCGGTTGATGAACTATATAAAACTTTGGCCAACCTTTTTTTAATCTACTAATTATAGTTGCTTCTGTAATATTTAACTCATTCATTTTTGCTAATTCATCATCAGTAAACTTTATTTTCATGTTATTGTATGTAAGAATTTTTCTAATTTCAGTCAAAATGATTAATCCCACTTTTTATTAAGTTTATCCTTGAATGCTGCTACTTCCTTATTAAAATTTTCATCATTTTCAATAATGTTGCTTTTTAAAATATTAGGCTTTTTGTATTGTCTATTTTCAAGCCATTCTGGTGTTAACTCTTTTTTTTGAAATTGATTTGATGTATTTCTATTTTTTCGCATTTCTTTTAGTTGTAATTCAAAAAATTTTACCTGATCAATAGAATTTAAGTTAGTTTGTAACCATGTATTTAAAATCCCTTTTGTATATCCCCAACTAACCTTATTTCTATCTTTAGCCAGTTTTAATGCTGCAATGACTATTTCATCTGAATCATTTTCAAAAGAGTCTAAGTAATAATTAATATCTTCAGCTGTATATTGAGTGATAAAACCAAATCCATTATTTTGAAAGAAGTCGAAGGCACTATTATTTTTTTCCTTCTTCTCATTCTTTACATTCTTATAATTCTTCTCTTTCTTTACATTCTTAGTTGTGTTCTGTTCGTTGTTCTGTTCGTTGTCTCTCACATGTTCATGCTGATGTTCAGTTTCTTGTTTATTTTGTTGTTCATTTTCGTGTTTTTTTACTTCATTATTTCCTTGATAAACATCATAGTTATGCACTTCAATAGTTGTTCCGTTACCTGTCTTTTTTGTAGTAATCATATTGTCATTTTGAAGTAACTTTAAAAATTTTCTTACAGTGTTTCTTGATACATTCCAACGTTCAGATAATTTCACTTCAGAAGTATGAAAAGAGCCTCTTTTTATCATTTGTATCTTTCCGCCAACAAATACTTTTTTATCTGTATGATTTGTTAAAAGAAGTATTTCCATCCACCATTTAAAACGTTTAGAATCTTCCCATATCCAATGCTCCATAATTTGACGATGTAGTTTTATCCACCCGGTCATAAATACTCCTCACTTTCTTATTCATTAGTTTAAAATGGAAATATATCATCATTTGATTGGGTATTTTGATTTACGTTAACAAAAGGATTATTGTTAGAAGTATCTTTATTTTTAGTTTCTAAAAATTCTATTTTATCGGCCACAACTTCCGTCACATATATTTTTTTATCATCAGACGTTTTATAATTTCGTGTTTGAATTCGTCCTCTTATGGAGACTTTACTCCCCTTTGATAGATAATTAGTTACATGTTCTGCTTGATTACGAAAAGCAATACAATTAATAAAATCCGCTTCATATTCACCTTTAGAATTCGTATAATCCCTATTCACTGCTATATTTAAATAAGCAACAGCAATACCATTTGGTGTGTGCTTTAATTCAGGATTACGTGTTAAACGTCCAATTAATACAGTTACATTCATTTATAATCAACTCCTATGCTCCCTTACTAATTAAGACTTGGCCACGCATCACAGAAATAATATGATTCTTAAGTCTCTCGTGACTTTCGGGATATATTTCAAAAATTTGTAGTAATTTATTATTCGTCATATATCTATTATGGTAATGTAAAAAATTAATTATAATTTCATTTCTTGAGGTCTTTTCAATTTCTAATAAACATGTTTGACTTGTTTCTTTAAATTCACTAAAAAGAGCATAATATAAATCAAACATTTTTTGCTTAGATTCATTTTTCATTGTAGTTATCCTCCAAAGTTGTTATAATTCACATGTAAATATTTTTCTATTTATTCTGATTGCTAATTGCCGTTAGCAGTCAGTTTTTTTATTTCTTGAAAGAAATATTTGTCAAGGTATATGAATGTTACCATTGCTAATAATGCTGCACTACCAATTGCAGTTGTAAAATAAAATCCTAATATTTGTAATGCTATAGACATTGTTATAAAAACTAAATTCGCAATAACAAATGATAAAAATATTTTGTCCATATAAACTCACCTCCTTATATGTCACTTTCTTTAACCATTAAATTATTCTCAATAAAATCAATCGCTTTAGTTATCTTGATATATCTTTTGTTTCCTTTACCGAAGCGGTACATACAATTTGCCTGAAACTCTTTATTAGGTGCTATCTTCTTTTCAAAATCATCTTTAGATATCCCACTAATTTGTACAAATTTTCCGACATCTGCAAAGCCAATGTATTCCATACGCGCATAACTCCCTTCATGTATAATTATAGTTATCGCTACTGCGATAGTAGGTGGTGGAAAATATGAGTAAGATTACTAAAAATGAATTAAATCAATTATTTAAAGAACGTAATACACTTATTAAACAAAAATTTAATGAATATCACGCTAATAGAAAAGATAATTCTCAAAACACAATGATTAATATCTATCTTAAGTCACTAGTTGAATCACAAGATGAAATGTTTATTCAGTTACTAGAAAAATTAGATATGTTAGAAAAATAACGAGCAATTTCTAGCATTTCTTTCATTTATTGATTCGACTAATTTTTCAATATTAATATCTGAATTAAATTTTGTATTTCTTTTAGCATTCCTAATCTCTTCCACCAAGATGACGATTAAGAGTGCTATTTTTAATATTTTAATTCTTTCCATTACGCACCTCTTAAATCACTAAAATGAATTACTTTATTATTCTCATTTTTTAATTTCACTTGTTCTTGCATTAGCTTTTTTACACATTCATTCAATTCATCTCTATCTTTAAATTTTTCTAATAATGATTTGTCATTTAATAACTGTTTGATCATGCATGTTCCTCCTCTAAATATTTATGAACCTAATCGATTAATTACAGTTTGATATGCGTCTAAAACTTGCGGATAAAGATATAAAACTCGTGTACCTAAACGCCTTGTAACTTCTACGATTTCAGGCTCACAAACAATTTTATTTTGTAGAGTTGACTTACTTAGCCCTGTAATTGTTACTAGATCTTTAATATCAATTGAAGCGTATTGACGTTTGTAATTTTCTAAAATACTTTCCACCTTTGACTGCACTAACTCATTAATAAAATCATCTTTAATTTCGATTGCAATATTGCTCATAAGTTCTTCCTCCGTAATTAAAATTTGCTATTGTTCAGTTTTCCGAACATTTTGATTAAAAAAATATAATCCCACTTTATTAGGTGAAATTTCAAGTAGTTCGCAAATTCTTTTGATTTCCCATTGAGTGAATGAATTTTTCCCTTTCAATTTATGATTTATTGAAGTCCGTGATATCGGAATAGCGTTAGCTAATGAGCTTTGACTATGTCTATATTCTGACATTCTTTCACAAAGCAAACTATAATCAAATGTATAACTCATCTAAATCACCTCCTTACTCGTTCGGTTTTCCGTACATTTTTATTAAAGCATTGTAGTTTAAAATAGTCAACATATATTTTTCATTTTTTTGTACAAAATTTGTTGAATATAATTGTAAGTTCTCTAATTTAATAGTATTATACTTAAAGGAGGTGTTCAGAAATATGAACTGTTTTAAAAACAGATTACGCGAAGCTATTGATTCTAAAAAATATTCGCAATCTGAATTATCAAGGTTGACAGGTATTGGACGTAATTCAATTAGTGATTATTTAAATGGAAAATACGAAGCTAAACAAGATAAAATTTATATTTTAGCGAAAGTACTTGATGTAAGTGAAGCTTGGCTTTTAGGCTATGATGTTAACCCTGAACGCCTCAGTGATGACGATAAAAGATTAAGTCATAATGGAGAAATTATTGCAGCACATATTGATGATGATGTAACAGATGAAGAAATGAAACAGATAATAAATTTTATAAACTTTATAAAAGATAATAAAAGCGATAAATAAAAAGAGACGCTAATTTATTACTAATACCTATTGATTAGTATAATTGTGTCTCTTTTTTATTATATATATTTTTAGCATATAGTTTACTTCTCTAGCGATTAGTGATGATAAACATAAAAATTTAAAATTTCAATTTTATAAAAATAAACTGAAAAGGAAGTGATCTACTATGCATAATTGCAAGGAGATGATAAATAAAATTGAAGTAAAATATATAGACTGCCCCGAAAAATTAAATGGCTTTATATGTGGTAATAATTTATATATAAGTAAATCTATTATTCCTGATTTAACAGTAAATGAAAAAGTAGTTTCGTATAGTACTCGACAGATAAATAAACTTAACTCTCTAGCCATCAGTTCTGTAAGTGAATTTATTCCTCTTGATCAACTCATCGAAGCTATTAAAAATCCTCAATTAAATTCATACTCAAAATTAGCAATCTACTTTAATACTACTTCAATTTATATTAAACAAACTCTAACTTTTTACAAAATCAAATATCCTAATTTAAATCTAATTAATGCTATTGATAATTAGCTTATTTTCAACTTAAGAAATACACATCTAGGGAGTGGTAAAATGGCATCATTTGAAAAAAGAGGAAATAAATGGCGTTTTAAAGTACATTTTAAAGACCATAATGGAGATAAAAAATATATAACTAAATCTGGTTATAGAACGAAGACTGAAGCCAAAAAAGCAGCTATTGAAATTGAAAGTAAGTTAAATAAGGGTTATAAAGAAGAAAAAAGCTACACTTTAACTTCATGGCTTGAATACTATCTAAATACTTGGCGTAAAAATAAAATTAGTGATAGTAGTTTTGAAATTGAACAATTTTCAAAAAAAAGAATATTAGATTTCTATAATGATATTAATATTAAAGATATTACACCATCTATGCACCAAAGTTTTATCAATCATTTAATAGAAAAAGGTTATAGTAAATCTACTTTATCTAAAACTCACAATTTGCTAAAGCGTAGCCTTGAAAGAGCTAAGTATGATAGATTAATATACTTCAATCCTTGCGAAGGAATTACACTGAATCATAAAGATTTAAAAATTAAGGATAAAGCAAAATACTTACCTAAAGATAAAGTTAAGCCTTTTTTAGCAATGGTTAAAAAAAGAGATGTATATCAATATTTTTTATTTAGAACTTTAATAGAAACAGGTATGCGTATTGGTGAAGCTAGTGCATTATGTTGGAAAGATTATGATAGAAAATTAAAAACAATTTCAATCACAAAATCTTATAATCAAAAAAGAAATAAATTCGGCCCTACTAAAAATAAGGAAAACAGAATTATATTTATATCAAATGAATTAGCTAATGAATTATTTAAGCTTAAAACATTACAAAATGGTAATAAGATAGCTAATTCAGACTTCTATAATAATTCCTATGATTACATATTTTGCAATGAATTTGGTGAGCCGCTTCCACGTTCAACTACACATAATACTATGATGTATGTCACTAAAAAATTACTTGGTAAAGGAAATGAATTAAGTATTCACAAACTAAGACACACACACGCTACCTTACTTCTAGAAAGCAATGTACCTATGAAAGTAATTCAAGAACGTTTAGGTCATAAATCTGAAGCTATTACTAGTGAAGTTTATAGTCACGTTACTAAAAAAATGAATGATAATGCTAAAGAAAACTTTGAGAAGTATATTAAGAATGTATTTTAAAATTAGTTGCCCAATAGTTGCCCATTCAAGTAAAATTTAGAATCATTTTATATATAAGTTGCCCACTTTTATATAAAAAAGAAGCTAAGGCAAAATGCCTTAACTCCTTACCCCTATTAGGTTTCCCCTGAAATTGTTTAGCGCTTAGTATTGCTTAATATACTGTTCTCTTTCCCATTCGGATACTTGAGTTCTGTAGTAATCCCATTCAATCGATTTTGAGTTAATAAATTGATTGTAAATATGATTACCTAAAGCGTTTTTAATTGATTTATTTTCACGCATTGCTTTTAACGCAGTGTATAAAGTTGAAGGTAAGTCTTGGATACCAACTGCTTCTCGTTCTTCACGATTCATTTCGTAGATATTTTGGTTTACTGCTTCTGGAACCTCAAGTTTATTCTCAATGCCATCTAATCCTGCTTCTAAAATTGCTGCTAATGCCATGTACGGGTTAGCTGCAGGATCAACTGAACGTACTTCAATACGAGTTGATAGACCTCTAGATGTTGGAACACGTACTAAAGGTGAACGGTTTTTACCACTCCATGCAATATAACATGGTGCCTCGTAACCTGGTACAAGACGTTTATATGAGTTGACGATTGGATTACATACTGCAGTGAATCCTCTAGCGTTTTTAAGGACACCAGCTGTAAATTGATAAGCAGTATCAGTCAATTGTAAATCACCTTCAGGATCAAAGAACGCATTCTCTTTTCCTTTAAATAGTGATACGTTGAAGTGCATACCACTTCCGTTTACACCAAATAATGGTTTTGGCATAAATGTGGCGTGTAAATTATGCTTACGTGCAATTGTTTTAACAACTAATTTAAATGTTTGGATATTATCACATGCTGTAACAGCGTCTGCATATTTAAAGTCAATTTCATGTTGACCTGGCGCTACTTCATGGTGGCTTGCTTCAATATCAAAGCCCATATCTTCTAATTCTAAAACGATGTCACGGCGACAATTTTCACCTAAATCTGTAGGAGCTAGATCGAAATAACCACCATCATCGTTTAATTCTAATGTAGGTTCGCCTTTTTCGTCTAATTTAAATAAGAAAAATTCTGGTTCAGGTCCTAGATTAAAATCAGTAAAGCCCATGTCTTCCATTCTTCTTAATACACGCTTCAAGTTAGCTCGTGGATCACCTTCAAATGGTGTACCATCTGTTTTAAATACATCACAGATTAGTCGTGCTACTTTTCCTTGTCCAGCAGTCCAAGGGAAAATAACCCAAGTATCTAAATCAGGATGTAAATACATATCTGATTCTTCGATACGAACGAAACCTTCAATAGATGAACCATCAAACATCATTTCATTGTCTAATACTTTTTCTAATTGACTTACTGGAACTTCAACATTTTTAATAGTCCCTAAAATATCAGTGAATTGTAATCTTAAATATCTTACGTTTTCTTCTTCAGCAAATTTACGAATATCATCTTTTGTAAAACTACGTTTTGGCATGGTATAAATCCTCCAATTTTATTTAATAAATCGTGATAAATCGCCACGATTTATTGGTAATGTTTCACTACGTGGTTTCTGCGTTGCGTCAACAATCATTCTCTTTCTTGTCTCTTGTTCATCAGTAGTTAAATGCCCTTGCTCATCGAATATAATTTGTTTAATACCTCTAATATTAAATCCCTTTTCGATAAGAGACTTTATTTCTAACAACCTCTCTAAATCGTTCATAGAAAATAATCTCTTATTTCCATCTGTTCTTTCGGGCATCACAAGTTCATGTGTTTCATAGTAACGAATTTGTCTTGGTGATAAATCTGTCAATTTACTAACCACACTCATAGAGAAAACGGCCATGTTTCGTCTGATTGAATCATTAGACATTCCTTGAACCTCTCCTCTACTTTTGAACTTGTTATTAATTTAGCATAGTTTTACTTTAATTACAAAAGTATGTAAGGTTTTCTGACATAAACCTTCTAAACCTTATTATATCAATGTTTATTTATTAGTAATTAATTAAAATTAGAAATGAGAATGGCTTATAACACAAAAATTTTATAATTTTCCGACAATTTATATTGTTCGAAATAAAAAGAGATTGCTTTTCAAAGTATAACTAAGCTTAATAACTTTTATCTTAGGCGTAACAACTCTAAGAATAAGGCTAGAACATCGTCCATTCTCTTTATATCTATTACTTTTGGGGAGTCGAAAATCTTATCGAAAACAAACTCCTTATAACATCGTTATCATTTATATGATCTTTCTTTGATGATTTAATGAATCATACGAGAATGCTTTTATGCTATATCCTTATATTGAGCCTAATCTTTTATACTTTGATCTCAATCTCTTAAAAATTATAGTAAATTGTTATCTTGCATATCTTGCACCGCACGCGTAACAGCTAATTTGACATGTTCATAAGTTAAACCACCTTGAACATATGCTTCATAAGGCGGGCGTATAGGTCCGTCTGCAGATAATTCAATAGATGAGCCCTGAATAAATGTACCTGCAGCCATGATGACATCATCTTCGTATCCAGGCATATAGCTAGGTTTTGGACTAAAATGTGCGTTAATTGGTGAAGCGTGTTGTATACTTTGACAAAATGAAATCATTTGCTCTTTCGTCTCAAATTGAACCGTTTGAATTAAGTCTGTACGATAAACATTATATTTAGGGGAGGTTTTCATGTTTAGTTTTTCTAATAACAAACTAGTAAACAGTGCACCTTTTAAACTTTGGCTAACCACATGTGGTGCTAGAAAGAATCCTTGATACATTTCTTGTAGAGAATTAAGTGAGGCGCCTGCTTCCTTACCAATGCCTGGTGCTGTTAAACGATAACCACAGCGTTCAATTAAATCTTGTCTCCCAGCAATATATCCTCCAATTTTAGCTAAACCTCCACCTGGATTTTTAATTAATGATCCGGCGATTAAATCAGCACCTACTTCAATTGGTTCTTTATCTTCTACAAATTCCCCATAACAATTATCAACAAAAATAATGATATTGGGATAAACCTCTTTAATTGATTTTATTGCTTGTTCAATTTCATTTATTGTAATTGATGGACGTTGATCATATCCTTTTGATCGTTGAATTGCTACAACTTTTGTATTATCATTAATTTCAGTGATGACTTTAGGAATATCAATTCGACCGTCACGTAATTCGACTTCATTATAGCGAACACCATATTCTTTAAGACTTTCAACACCATTGCCATTTATACCAATGACTTCAAGAAGTGTATCATATGGACTACCTGTAATATAAAGTAGTTCATCATTGTTTTTTAACGTACTTTGTAAGGCTAAAGTAATAGCGTGGGTACCTGATATAATTTGAGGTCTAACAAGTGCGTCATCTGCTTTAAATGTGTACGCATAAATTTCTTCTAAATGGTCTCTCCCAAAATCATCATATCCATAACCCGTAGACCCGTGTAAATCACTTTCGCTAGCTTTAACATGGTGAAAAGCATTTAAGACCTTTTCTTGATTAAATAATGCACGCTTTTCAATTTTCTTAAAGTAAGGAATAAGTGTGTTTTCAACTTCTTCAACTAAATTGCTAAAATCTTGCATAATCTGTCTTCCTTTTTATAATTTTTTAAATCCTTTGATACGATAAGATGCTTGCGTTTCGTCAAATATTAATTCAGTAACAAGCGTATGTTGTTTAAGAAAATATAATCTATCTGCATCAGCACTGTCTACAATTTCTTCGTATGGGCTGAGACTATTTTTTATTTCTTGAATTGCTAAATTTTTTACCTTTTCTTTATCATTTTCATCACGACTAGATACAAAAACATGCGCAGATTTAGATACAGGTACATCCATCTGTTCGTTACATAAGTCTTTTTTATTAAAAATAACTACTTGTGGAATATGATCCATTTCTAAATCATTAATGATTTGATTTACAGTGTCAATTTGAGTACGGTATTCCGAATGACTTGCATCGACGACATGCATAAGTATGTCTGCACCTTTAGCTTCTTCTAGTGTAGATTTAAACGCAGCCACCAAAGTCGTTGGTAATTTTTGAATAAATCCTACCGTATCAGAAATAATTAAATTAAATCCTTCATTCACTTGTATTTGTCGTGTTTTGGGATCTAATGTTGCAAACAAAATATTTTTTTCATAGGTCTCCTCATTAGCTAAAACATTAAACCATGACGATTTACCCGCATTTGTATAACCAACTAAAGCGATTTGAAAAACTTGATTTTGTTCACGTTTATTTCTATATCTTTCCCGATGATCCACGACCGTTTTTAATTGATGTTTAATCTCATTCATACGTGTTCTAATATGGCGACGATCCATTTCTAACTTTGTTTCACCTGGACCTCTTGTTCCTATGCCACCACCAAGACGAGATAGACTTTTACCATGACCTTGTAGTCTTGGTAACAAATAGTCGAGTTGTGCAAGTTCAACTTGTAGCTTTCCCTCTCTACTTCTCGCTCGCAACGCGAATATCTCTAAAATTAATTGGGTTCTATCGATGATTTTAATGCCCAAATTATCATTTAACGTTTTAGACTGTGCCGTCGTTAATTCATCATTGGTTACGACAACATCTATATCATGGAATTCTATGAAAGATTTTATTTCATCGATTTTTCCTTTTCCAACATAATATTTATGGTCAAATTGCTCTCTATTTTGAGTGATTTGTCCTTTAACATTAAGTTGGCAAGTTTGTGATAAAGCATCAAGCTCTTCCATAGTAGATTCAAAATTAAATTGACGATCCGTTTGAGCATGTACACCGATTAATACAGCAGTTTCTCGAATATTTTTTGTTTCATAGGTCGCATGCTGTGTCACGTTATACATCTCCTTTTAAAAGTTACTCAAGACATTTTATCATAGAGTGTGAACAAAGACTAACTACACAAATTGTGTTAAATTAGATGTATAGCGAAAGGGTGATAATATGGAAAGTATTTATGATTTCGTTGTAGAAAAAAACAATGGTGAAAGTTATAAATTAGAGCAGTATAAGGGTGACGTTATGCTTATTGTCAACACTGCTAGCGAATGTGGTTTTACACCTCAATTCGAGGGTTTACAGAAGTTATATGATGAGTATAAGGATCAAGGATTTATTATTTTAGGATTTCCATGTAACCAATTTGGTGGTCAAGAACCAGGCTCGGGGGAAGAAGCTGCTCAAAATTGCAAAATTAACTATGGTGTGACTTTCCCTATTCATGAAAAAGTTGATGTTAAAGGTGATAATCAACATCCATTATTCCGCTTTTTAACAGACGCTGCTAAAGGTATGATAAACGAAAAAATCAAATGGAACTTCACTAAATTCTTAATCGACCGTGAAGGTAATGTGATTAAACGTTTTTCCCCTCAAAAGAAACCGGAACAAATAAAGTCTGAAATTGAAAAATTACTATCATAAATTTTAAAAAGAAAATGCTTCATCTAATGTTTTTGAACTGAATTAATAAATTCAATATTTACATTAGATGAAGCATTTTTTATTACAAACATTCCTTGGTTTGTGTTAAAGTGCTACGTTTAAAACATGTGCTTCAATATTTAATAACATTCTTAAATAAGTCAAAATATGACTTCTATTGAGTTGATGCATTATGAATGCACTTTGATTACAACTTTTTATTCTTCACTATTCACTTCAGTTGCTTCAGACGATTCATTGTCTACAGTGAAAGTGCTGATCGCATGTTTGTAAATCAGATGTTGCTTACCTTGAGAATTTAAACTTACAACATATTTGTCATAATTTTCAACGACACCTTTCATTTGAAAGCCGTTTAAAAAGAAAATTGTGACTTCAGTTTTTTCCGATTTAAAGTTCTCTAGTGCTTGGTCTTGGATGTTTTCGTTTGCAATCATGGTTAGAACTCCTTTTATTTATTTGGGTTGTAATCTCATCTAACATCATTTGAAGTGACATCCTTTCTTTATTTAACCAATGAACATTCATTTTATTTTTAAACCAAGTCAACTGTCTTTTAGCATATTGTCGTGAATGCTGTTTTAATTTCTCTACAGCACTTTCCATGCTTATATTTCCCTTTATAACGGGTACAAGCTCTTTATACCCAATGGCTTGCATACTTTGACTCGCTTCAAAACCTTGTTCAACGAGATGTTTCACTTCATTAAATAATCCGTGGCCCAACATAATATCAACACGTTTATTTATTCTTAAATATAATGTTTCACGCGACATTTCAATCCCTATTAATAATGTATCATAATTTTCAGTAAATTGTTGCACTTTCTTGCGAGAACTTAAAAGTTTTTTTGTTTTCAAATAATATTCTATTGCTCGCAACACTCTTTTTCTGTTATTAGGATGTATATCCTTGGCTGATTCTTTGTCGAATGAAGCTAAATATTCGTGAAGCTTATTATTATTAAGCTGCTCAAGTTCTGTTAATTTTAATTTAACTTGCTTCATTTTATCATCAGATATGGATTCATCTTCAAAAGCATAGTTATATAAGAGAGATTGTATATATAGTCCTGTTCCTCCTGCTATAATAGGCACCTTGCCTCTTCCAGTAATATCTTTAATATATTTTTCTGCCCTTGTTTTAAATTCATATGCAGAAAAAGAAGCATCCGGAGGCAAGATATCTATCATATAATGTGGTATACCTTCCATTTCTTCAGTTGTAACTTTTGCTGTACCAATATCCATGCCTTGATAGACCTGCATTGAATCTCCGCTAATAATTTCTCCGTTAAATTTTTTAGCAACTTCAATACTTAACTCAGTTTTACCTGAAGCCGTTGGACCTACAATAACGATTAAAAAAGGCTTTGTCATTTCAGTCATTTAAGATTCACTCACTTTTGTTTTTTCAAAATTTGCTTTTCCATCCATTCAAACATGTGTTGCCAAGTTTTCAAATAATCTTCTTCAAATAATATTTCATGACGCTTATGTTTATATAGTTGTACTGTTATATGTTTAATACCTGCCCTTTTATATAATCTAGCTAAATGCTTTATACCTTTACCATATTCACCAAACGGATCATCTTTCCCAGAAATAAATAGTATAGGTAGATTTTTGTCTGTTCTTTTTAATTGTTGTCGTTCTGCTGTTTTCATCATGGTCTTTAAAGTTTGATAAATGAGCTGATTTGATACTTTGAATCCACAAAATTCATCTTCCACAAATTTATCAACTTCATCTTGACGTGTAGAAATCCAATCACTTTCTGTTCGAGGTTGAGTGATTTTTTTATTGAAAGTTTTATTCAATAATTGATTCACCCATTTGAGTCGACGTCGTTTTCCAAAAATAAATGTAACTATCTTCATCGCTATACGTATGGGAACGCCTTTCCACTTGGAGAACATACCTGTTCCTGTAAGAATTAAACCTTGAGCAATGTCAGGATACTTTTCAACAAATAATCTAGCAATAATGGAGCCCATTGAATGACCTATGATAATATAGGGTACATTGAGCTCTTCAAGATATAATGTCTCAATGATTTCATAAGCATCATCTACAATTTGATTCATGCTATTAAAATGACCACGTTCATTCTCATCTATTTCTTTACCATGTCCACGGTGATTATGTCTGACAACATCATAACCTTGTGTATTTAAAGCTTCAACTAACTCTTGATAACGGTCCATATGTTCAGCCATGCCATGGAAAAGATGAACAATACCAATAGTACTCTTTTTTGCTTTATCAATTTTCACCTCTATCATTGTTCCATCTTCAACTGTTATTTTAAAATGACTTTGACTCACAACATATGCCCCCATTCCTTTTTATTTGTTATGTCATTTATAGTACATCAACTTATATCATATTTAATATACCGTGTGTGAGATATCATATCAAATCGTACGCACATTGAGGTTTTAGAAGTTTATAGTATTAAAATAAAAAACTACTTGCAGATAAAAAGGTCTCCTCCATCTACAAGTAGTTTATTATAATCTATTAGATATACAATCAATAGGAATGATTAAGCTTTAGTTGCGGGTTGATCATTACCTGTACGTGCCTCATCAATCGCAACTTCTACTTCTTTAGTATAAGCCTCTTTTTGAGTTTCACTATAATTAAGCATATCTGCCATAACATCTATCACAGCATTTTTATAATCTAACACATCTTGAATATTAAAGTATAATTTGCCAGAACGACGTACTAAGAAGTCAGTTGGTTTGTAAACCATTTCTTGTTGAATGCTATAAACTAATTCAACATAAATTTCTAATGGCAACTTACTATCATGGTATGGTGCCGTTTGAGCAATATTAAATAGTTGATCCACATTTGAACCATATTTACTTGCTAAGCGACGTGCCACATCTTCATCAATTCCAAATCCTTTAGCTGCATCAACTTTTTGTTCAACAAAGTGTTCAAAGTTTTTGCTTCCGCCAACGTCACCACCGGAAATTTTTAGATATTTTGTGGCGCATGATTCAAATTTCAACCCGTATTCTTGTTTTAAACGTTTAGCTAATAGATCAACAATTTCTAGTGCCATATGACGATAACCAGTTAATTTACCGCCTGCTATAGTTAATAATCCAGATTCACCTTCCCAAACTTCATCTTTACGTGAGATTTCAGAAGGATCTTTACCTTTTTCAAGAATTAACGGACGAATACCTGCCCATGTTGATTCAATATCTTCATCTTTAACATTAACTGTTGGGAACATGTAGTTAATTGCATTAATTAAATAGTCTCTATCTTCTTGTGTTGTTAAAGGAGTTGCTTTTTCATTATCATAAAATGTGTCAGTTGTTCCTACATAAGCTTTTCCTTCACGTGGAATTGCGAAAATCATACGTCCGTCTTTTTCAGTATCAAAGTATACTGCTTGACCTAATGGGAATTTAGATTGATCTATAACAACGTGCACACCTTTAGTTAATCTTAATTGCTTATTGTTACGAGCATAATCGCCACTTCTCACTTCATCAACCCATGGACCTGAAGCATTAATAACTTTTTTAGCTTTAATCGCATACGTTTCGCCATCAATCATATCCAATACTTCAATACCATTTACTTTCTTATTAGAATCATAAGTGAAGTGTTCTGATTTTGTATAATTAAGGATTTCTGCTCCATTTTCAGCAGCTTTTTTCATAACTTCAATAGTTAAACGCGCATCATCAGTACGGTATTCTACATAGTAGCCACCGCCTTTTAATCCATCACGTTTAACTAAAGGTTCTTTATTTAACGTTTCTTGCTTAGATAACATTTTTTTACGTTCAGATTTTTTGACACCAGCTAGACGATCGTACATAGCTAGTCCAATAGAAGTTGAGAACTTACCAAATGTACCACCTTTATGCATAGGTAAAAGCATCCATTCTGGTGTTGTCACATGCGGACCATTTTCATAAACAATAGCACGTTCTTTACCTGTTTCTGCAACTACCCCTACTTGCAGTTGTTTTAAATATCTTAAACCACCATGTACAAGTTTAGTTGAGCGTGAACTTGTACCTTGTGCAAAGTCTTGCATCTCTACTAAAGCTACTTTCATCCCACGATTGCTTGCATCTAAAGCAATACCTGCACCTGTAATACCGCCACCTACGATAACAACATCGTATTCAGTGTCTCTTAAATTCTTTTTTATATGATCCCTTTTCAATGTAGATAATGACATTATCTAAACGCCTCCTAGTTATAAATAAAAAACGAGAAATTTATCCCCACAATAACATTAAATTGTTTTGTACGAACAAATCTCTCGTTTCTCGATTTTATTATTAACTTATCTAGATTATAACACAGTTAAGAAAATCAAGTCCATTTAAAGATTTAAAAAGTCTAAAACATAGCTTAATCTTCTAATTTAAATACTTGAGTCGCCTTAACAGCTTTTTTCCAACCACTATAAAGTTTATGACGTTGATCTTCATCCATTTCTGGTTTGAACTCAGTTTGAAGTTTCCAACGTTCACGGATATCCTCTTTATCATCCCAGAATCCAACAGCTAATCCAGCTAAATATGCAGCACCAAGTGCTGTTGTTTCTTGGATTTCAGGTCTTTCAACAGATGAATTTACGATATCTGCTTGGAACTGCATAATGAAGTTATTTTTTACAGCACCACCATCAACGCGTAAATTTTGAACTTCAATACCTGAGTCCTTAGACATAGCTTCCATAACATCTCTTGTTTGATAACATAAAGATTCTAATGTAGCACGAATGAAATGTTCTTTTTCCGTACCACGAGATAATCCGAAAATAGCACCTCTTGCTTCTGAATCCCAATAAGGTGTACCTAAACCAACAAATGCTGGAACCATATAAACACCCTCAGTTGACTCTACTCTTGAAGCATAGTTTTCGGTTTGTGGCGCAGAATTAATCATTCTCAAACCATCTCGTAGCCATTGGATAGCAGAACCAGATACGAAAATTGAACCTTCAAGTGCATAATTAACTTTTCCATCTAAACCGTATGCAATAGTTGTTAACAAGCCACTTTCAGACTTAACTGCTTCTTCACCAGTATTCATTAGCATAAATCCACCTGTGCCGTATGTATTTTTTACATCACCACGGTCGAAACATGCTTGACCAAATAATGCTGCTTGTTGGTCACCGGCAATACCAGCAATAGGTACTTCTTGACCAAAGAAGTGATAGTCGATAGTTTTCCCGTAAATTTCACTTGATTCTTTAACTTCAGGTAACATTTGTTTAGGAATATCTAAGAGTTCTAACAACTCATCATCCCATTTTAGGTCATAAATATTAAACATTAATGTACGACTTGCATTTGTGTAATCTGTAATATGAGCAGTACGCCCTGACAATTTCCATACTAACCATGAATCGATTGTTCCGAAGAGTAAATCACCATTTTTAGCTTTTTCTCTAGCACCTTCAACATGATCAAGAATCCATTTTACTTTAGTTCCCGCAAAGTACGGGTCTAAAAGTAAACCTGTTTTTTCTCTAAATGTTTCTTCATAGCCTTGTTCCTTTAAATTTGTACAAATATCTTGTGTCTGACGTGATTGCCAAACAATAGCGTGATAGATTGGACGACCTGTATTTTTATCCCATACAACTGTCGTTTCACGTTGGTTTGTAATACCAATACCTTCAATTTGATTTGCATTAATATTGTTTTCATTAAGTAACTCAGCCATAACTGATAGAACAGATGTCCATATTTCATTAGCATCATGTTCTACCCAGCCTGGATGTGGAAAGTGTTGTTTAAATTCTCTTTGAGAAACACCTTTAATTTCTCCTTCTTTATTAAAAAGTATCGCACGTGAACTCGTAGTTCCTTGATCAATTGATAAAATATATTTTTCCATAGGTATATGACTCCTTCAAAAGTGAATAATGAATTCATTATCTAAACAATTAAACATTCTAAAATGATAATTAAATAGACTTTTAAATGTGATTGTTCAACACACATGAACATATCACGTTAATCATACGGTTATATATGCGAATGCCATATGTTAATAAATTGATTCAATATCGTTGTTTTTATTTTGAGATATCTTATTTAATATCACACCAAGTATAAGTGTGAATATAAGTACAATTAAACCAATGAAACAACTAAAATTGAATGTTTGTTTATAAAATACTTCGTAAACAATCGCACCTAACATACCACCTGCCATTGGTCCCAGAACGGGTACAATTGCGTAAGACCAGTTAGATTTACCTTTACCATGAATTGGCAAAATAGCATGCGCAATACGTGGTGCTAGGTCACGGGCTGGATTAATAGCGTAACCAGTAGTACCTCCTAAGCTTAAACCAATTGCTATGATAAGACTACCAACAATAATTGGATTTAAACCATCAGCAATTTTATTAACCCCGATAAATAAAATTCCTAATGTTAAAGCCATAGTCCCGATAATCTCACTTAAAAAGTTAGCAAAATAATTTTTAATAGCTGGTGCTGTTGAAAATACACCTAATTTGACTGCTGGATCTTCTGTAACTTTCCAGTGTGGTAAATACATTAACCATACTAAAGCTCCACCAACAATACCGCCAAGCATTTGACAAACAATATAGCCCGGTACTTGTGCCCAGCTAAATCCACCATCCATGGCTAAAGCAACTGTTACAGCTGGATTTAAATGTGCACCAGAAAACGTTCCAACAGCATAAACGCCCATTGTTACTGCCAAACCCCAACCAAATGCAATAACAATCCAATCTGCACCGTTACCAGCACTTCTCTTTAAGTTAACGTTTGCACAAACGCCACCACCAAAAAGAATAAGGATTGCAGTACCTAAAAATTCTGCTAAATAAGCATTCATATACATTCCTCCCAAAAAACAGGGAGACCCCTACGTCAAATATATTACTTGTAGAAATCTCCGCGTCTCTCTTCTAATATTAACTTTTAAACTTGTTATAAGTTTACTATTACGTTGTAAGCGTTGTCAACAATTTTGTAAAAAAATTGTCATATTTGATTAAAGTTTTTATTGATATAGTGAGCATTTGTTTTTAATGTACTAAATAAAAGGTTTAACAATTTTTTTAAAAGTACATTTTTCTTTTTTCATAAAAAAAGAATGCACTTTAAGTTATTAATCATCCGGTATTCAAATCCACTCATTCCATGAAAAAGTGATAATACGCTGATTAACAAACTTAAATGCATTCTCATTAACAGTATATGAATTACCAAAGTTTTTCGTAACTTGTAGTAACGTACTTAGCACCATTGGAAATTGCTTCACTAATTTCCGATTGTTCATCAATAAGACCACCAGCTATTACTGATGCTGATGTTTCTTGTTGAATTTTACTCACTGCTTTACTTGCAACACCAGGTAAAACTTCAACATAGTCAGGCTCTACTTTTTTAATGAGTTCAATACTTCTTGTTAATGCTTGACTATCTATAATAAACACTCTAAATATCGTCAATGTATTTAACATTTTAGCTTTTTTGATGACCTTAGCTTTTGTAGAAACAATACCTTTAGGTTTATATTGTTGAATAATGTACTCACAAGCAAATTCATCATGACTGAGTCCTTTGATTAAATCGATATGTACATAACATTCAATCGAATGACTTTTAAGTAACTCCATAATGCTTTTCAAATGACCTATATGCATATCTAACACAACACATGCCTTGTAGTCTGTTTTAATTAACTTTTCTAAATCTCTCATATTTCTAATAGCTGGCAAAATATTCTCTTTCATAATTAAAACTCCTCTACATTACTCTTTTAAATAACTTTTCTAATTCGTAATTTGAAAAATTGATAATAATCGGTCTGCCATGAGGACAAGTAAAAGGATCTTCTGCTTCTCTTAGTTGATCAATTAAATCTGCCATTTCATTATTTTTTAAATAGTGATTAGCCTTAATTGATTTCTTACAAGACATCATGATTGCTGCATCTTCTCTTATTTTCTTCACATCAACACTTTTGTGTTTTAATACAAGTTCAATCATATCTTTAATAATTTCTTCCGCTTCTACTTTTGGAAACCATACTGGGTAGCTATTTACAATATAATCATGCCCACCAAAATGTTCAAGATGTACTCCTACTTTAGCTAATTCATCTTTGTACTGATCAATAATCATCTGTTCATCTTTAGAGAAATGGAAAGTGAGTGGTATTAATAAGTTTTGCACTTCATTTGTCACTTCGCCAATTTTTTCTCTAAAATATTCATATTTAATTCTTTCCTGAGCAGCATGTTGGTCAATCATAAACATTCCATTTTCATTTTGTGCAATGATATACGTACCGTGTACTTGACCTACAATTTCCATATAAGGCACCCTACGATGAGGTGTCTGACTCACTGTTCCTTTAATATCTTTTGATTGCTGATTTAATATCTCATATTCGTTAGATGTGTCTTGTTCCATATCAAACAATACTTCTTTTTGACTTTGTAAGTAAGTATCATCAATGTGATTGTTTAATTCATTAGAAACTTCCGTACTTTCATTATTTGTCGATGAAGTTGAATCTAAATTATTCCTATGCGACTCAACATCATGATTCTTATCTTTTTGATCATGTACATATGGTGCAGATGTTTCTCCAATTTGTGATTGTTTCTTCTCGAAATTAATCTTTTGTTGTTCAAATGTTTCTAAAACCTTATTCTTTTTGGGCGTACGATTTAAGTCGTTTTGTGGGATGAGAATTTTGTCTTTAAAAGCCTCTCTGATTTTAGTTACGATAAGATCGTAAAGTTGATCTTCTTTAGAAAGTCTCACTTCTAATTTTGTTGGGTGAACATTTACATCAACCAAAATAGGATCCATTTGGATGTTAATATAACATATAGGAAATCTTCCTATTGTAAGCAATGTGTGATACCCCTCTAAAATTGCTTTATTGAGTACAAAGTTTTTGATGTATCTACCATTGATGAAAATAGAAATGTAATGTTTATTACTTCTTGAATGCTCAGGCTTAGCTACAAATCCTTCAAGATGATAATCACTAGTATCACCCGAAATATGCACTAAATCCTTTGCTACTTTCATTCCATAAATTTCAGCCATTACTTCATTTGTTCTTCCTGAGCCATTCGTACTTAAAATTTTTTTACCATCTGAAACTAAAGAAATTCTAATTTCGGGATGACTCATAGCCATTCTATTTACAATGTCCGTAATTTTACCTAGTTCGGTATACAAACTTTTTATATATTTTAAACGTGCAGGTGTATTGTAGAATAATGACTCCACTTGTATATCTGTACCCTTTTTAGCTTTTGCAGGTTTTTCATGAATAATTTTACCATCTTCAGCATATATTTCATGTCCATTTTCATTATCAGTACAGGTCTTTAATGTCACCTTTGCTACTGATGAAATACTAGCTAAAGCTTCTCCCCTAAACCCTAAAGTACGAATATGGAACAAATCATCATCTGCGACTATTTTACTCGTTGCGTGTCTATGAAATACTAACCCTAAATCTTCCTGAGCAATACCTGTGCCATTATCTACAACCCTTATTGCTGAAATTCCAGACTGTTCAACCTCAATATTAATCTCTGTCGCTTGTGCATCAATTGCATTCTCTAAGAGCTCTTTAACTACGGAACTTGGTCTTTCAACTACTTCACCCGCAGCTATTTTATTAGCTAGAGACGTCTCAAGTTCTTTTATTTTCCCCATCGTTTACACCTCTTCTACTTTAATTGACTTTGTAATTCATTCAGCTTGATTAAGGCTTCCAATGGTGTCATATTGGATAGATTTAATTCTCGAATTTGACATTCAACTTCACTTTGTTGATTGTAACCATCAAATAAATCAAAAGTCGCTTGCTCATAATTGTGATTTGATGTATGCGTTTCTATAACTGATTGTTCTTCTTCTATTTGACCAAAATCGTTATACGACGGAACCGTACGTTGATTGTCAGTATCCTGATGAGAAAGTTGATACGAAGGTTTTTGCTCAAATGCATTTAAAATAACTTGCGCTCTATCAATGACTTCATTAGGTAAATCCGCTAATTTTGCCACTTGAATACCATAGCTATCATCTACAGCGCCATCTTTGACTTTATGCAAAAATATCAGTTCACCTTGATACTCGTTTGCTGCAACATGTACATTTTTTAAACAGTTAAGCATTTGATCAAGTGAAGTCAATTCATGATAATGTGTTGAGAAAAGTGTCTTGGCATGGCTAGTTTGAGCGACATATTCAATCATCGCTTGCGCTAACGCAAGACCATCATAAGTGGATGTACCTCTTCCTATTTCGTCAAAGATAATTAAACTATTTTCAGTAGCATAAGTTAAAGCTTTTTGAGCTTCTAACATTTCTACCATAAATGTACTTTTACCTGATACAAGGTCATCTGCTGCACCAATCCTAGTAAAAATTTGATCAAATATAGGTAATGTTGCTGAATCACATGGTACATATGCTCCCATTTGAGCCATGATACTTATTATAGCAACTTGTCTCATATATGTTGACTTACCTGACATATTAGGTCCCGTAATGAGATAAATAAACGTTTCATCATCAAGATGGCAATCATTAGGTACATAATCATTATGATCCATCACTCTCTCAACAACAGGATGTCTTGAGTTTTCTAAATGTAAAACTTTATCATCACTAAATGTAGGTTTGACATAATTATATTTTTGAGCAATTTCAGCAAAACTTTGTAAACAATCAAGTTCTGAAATGATTTTCGCTTGCTTTTGTAAACGTTCCGTGTACGTTTTAATGTGTTCTCGTAATTTAACAAATAATTCATATTCTAACTCTACTGCTTTATCTTCAGCACCAAGTATTATATCTTCTTTTTCTTTTAATTCATCCGTAATAAATCGTTCAGCATTAGATAATGTTTGTTTTCGATTATAGCCAAACGCTTCAGGTTGAAAATTATTTAAGTTTGCACGTGTAATTTCTATAAAATAACCAAACACTTTATTAAAACTAATCTTCAATGACTTAATACCTGTACGTTCACGTTCTTTTGCTTGTAATTCTGCAAGCCAAGTTTTACCATTTTTTGAAGCTTCTAAATATTCATCTAGTTGCGTGTTGAATCCTTTTTTAAATAAACCACCATCTTTGATGGAAATAGGCGGCTCTTCAACTAAACTTTCTTCTAAAATTTGTAACAAGTCATCTAAAGGTTCCAATTCTTTAAATTGCGTGGTAGTTTGTGCATCCAATTCATTGAGTAATGCTTTTATATGAGGTATTTCGGATATAGAATGCTTTAGTTGTATTAAATCTCTTGCATTTACGTTTCCGTAACTCACTCTTCCTACAAGTCGTTCTATGTCATACACTTGATTTAAATGATTACGTAATGTATCTCTTTCAATAAAACGGTCCATAAACTCTTCAACAATATTTAATCTGTCGTTGATTTGTTGTTTATTAATTAATGGGCGATCAATCCACTGCTTTAAACGTCTAGCACCCATTGGTGTTTTTGTCTCATCCATTAACCATAACAATGTCCCTTTTTTTGATTTTAATCGTATGCTTTCTGTCAGCTCTAAATTTCTCTTTGCATAATAATCCATCTTCATATAATCAACTGCAGCATATTCAATCACTTCCTCAATGTGAGATAAGTCTCGCTTTTGTGTGTGATGAATATAATCTAGCAATAATTGAGTTGTGTCATGCATTAACTGATGTGTCAACTGATTCATATCATAATCTTCATCAGATATATCTTCACGAACAGTAATCGTCTCAGTTATCATGTTGATTTGTCTTTTTAATTCTTCAGATAGAGCTTGCTTTATGACAATTTCATTGGGATTAATTGTTGTAATCTCATTAAGCAAGGTTGCTGTATCTTTGAAATGAGTTACTTTGAGTTCTCCTGTAGAAACATCACAATAGCATAATCCAAATTCTTCATTTTCGATAAAACTTAAAATATAATTATTTTTCTTTTCATCCATACCACTTTGATCCATAACAGTTCCTGGTGTGACGATTCTTACAACTTCTCTTCTAACCATTCCTTTTGTTTGCTTTGGATCTTCCATTTGTTCACATATAGCGACCTTATACCCATTATTAATCAATGTTTCAATGTAATTATCAGCAGAATGATATGGTACGCCACACATCGGAATAGGATTTTCTTTTTTAGCATCTCTTTTCGTCAATGTTATTTCAAGTACTCTTGATGCTTCTTTAGCATCATCAAAGAACATTTCATAGAAATCTCCAAGTCTAAAAAATAGCAAACAATCATCATATTCAGATTTTATCTTTAAATATTGTTGCATCATTGGTGTAATGTTAGCCATTTCTATTTTCACAACCCTTATTTTTATATCTTTATTCATATTATATGTATAAATTTATGGTTTTTAACTCATTCATTTTAACATATATGTTTTTGAAACGCTTTTGTGTAATAGATACAAAAAGTACGCTTTCATATGAACAGATATCAACATTTTACTTATAATCCCCTATTCATCAAGCGTACTTCAAATAAATATTAATTTTTGTTAAATCTATCTAGTAAACCTCTTCTTTTCAAAATAATAAGCAATATATAACTAATTAAAGCCCCAATAAAGCTTGATACTATGAACATAAGCATTAATGGTTTAATAAAGAAATCTTGAAGTCTTAAAAACCATGCTAAAGGTATACACATTAAACTACCAATAACACCAGTCCCTAACACTTCACCAACTGAAGCCATAAAAATATGCTTCCTATACATATAAAACAGACTTGAAAGTAAGACACCTATCATACTTCCTGGAAAAGCAAATGCACTTCCAGTTCCAAATGAAATTCGTAGTACAGAAGAAATAAAAGCTTGTGCTAAACCATACCATGGTCCAACGAATACAGCACATAATACATTCACAAAATGTTGAACAGGTGCGGCTTTAATTGGACCTAAAGGAATGACAATTAAACTACTTAACACGACATTAATAGCTATTAAGAATGCTGTGATGGTCAACTTTCTAATATTCATTGTGCTTAACTCCTCTAAAATAATTATTCATTATGTTCTTTTTTATTATATTCATTGAGTCTATCTTCCATTGTTTTGACCATCATTTGTAGTAAATCATTCGCCTCGTATTGTGCTGAACGAAATTCTTCAACAATAGGTAATTCATTAATTTCATCTTTTAGATACTGAATTTTAGCTTCAGATTGCTCGAGTGCATTTTGTTTTCCATAATTTTGAAAATTAACCGATTGTTTTTGTTGTGCTTTCAAACGATTCATCTTTTGTTTTATTGCTTGATTATTATGAATTTGTTTTTCTACATTATGATAATCTTGAACAACTTCTAGTTTTCCAATTTTCTCTGCTAAACTTTCGACTTTTCGAATGATTTCTTTTTCACTATACATATTATTGTGTCACCATTGAACGTTGATGTTCTTGTATAAATGTTCCATTTAAAGAATATTGTTTTGCCTCGTCAATTTTGACATCAACGAGTTTACCAATGCTCTCTCTTGGTCCTTTAAAATTCACAAGTTTATTTTTATCAGTATAGCCTGCTAGAACACTCTCATCTTTTTTACTAGAACCTTCACATAATACCGTAACAATCTTACCTTCATACTGACTCATTGCTTGTTGAGAATACATTCCAACCTTCTTATTAAGTCTTTGCAAACGTTCTTTTTTCACTTCTAAAGGTACATTATCCTTCATTTTAGCTGCTGGTGTTCCATCTCTTTGTGAATATAAATATGTGTACGCATGCTCAAATTGAACGTCATCATATAATGTTAATGTTTCTTCAAATTGTTCTTCAGTTTCATTTGGATAACCTACTATAATATCAGTAGTTAAAGCTACGTTAGGGATAGCTTCCTTTATTCTTGAAACTAAATCAAGATAACTCTCTCTTGTATATTTACGACCCATTATCTTTAGTACTTGGTTATTACCTGATTGTACCGGTAAATGGATATGCGGTACTATGTTCCCACCTTTAGCTATAACTTCAATCATTCGATCTGTAAAGTCCCAAGGATGACTTGTTGTAAAACGAACTCGAGGTATATGAATTTTAGAAATATCTTCCAATAAGTCACCTAATTCATAATCCAGACCTTCGATATCTTTACCATATGAATTTACATTTTGACCTAATAAGGTAATTTCTTGATAACCTTCTCTTGCTAATTCTCTAACTTCATCAATGATGTCCTCTGGACGACGACTACGTTCTTTTCCTCTAGTAAACGGAACAATACAATAAGTACAAAACTTGTCGCAACCATACATAATATTAACCCAAGCTTTAATGTGACCATCACGCACTTTAGGTAAATTTTCGATGATGTCTCCCTCTTTAGACCATACTTCAACTACCATCGCTTTTGATAAGTATGCCTCTTCTAAAATTTCAGGTAAATGATGAATGTTGTGTGTCCCAAAGACCATATCTACATTTTGATAAGATTTTAATATTTTATTTACGACTGATTCTTCTTGAGACATGCAACCGCACACCCCAATTAAACAATCTGGGCGTTCTTTTTTTAAATGTTTTAAATTTCCTATTTCACTAAAGACTTTATTTTCAGCATTTTCTCTAATGGCGCATGTATTAATTAAAATCACATCCGCTTCATTAATATCTGATGTCGCACTATAACCTAATGCATTTAATATTCCTGCCATAACTTCAGTGTCATGTGCATTCATTTGACATCCATATGTTTTAATTAAAAAAGTACGACCTTTACCCATACCTTTGTATTTTTCATCTATATGAAAATCTCTGTTATATTGAACTTCTTGTTTTCCTCTTTTTTTAGCTTCTTTTAAGCTAGGTGGCTGATACACTTGTTCAAAGTATTTACTATAATCTTTCTCAGCTTTACGATCACGTTCTGCTAGAATATTTATCGTTCCAGCCTTTCTTTGCTCTTCATTCACTTTGAAAATCCTTTCTATATGCCCATAATCATTACTTCATTATATTAAATTTATAGTCAAAGTGCAAAAAGACATGTATATGATGTTACAGCTATCTTTTATAATTAACTTATTAGCTTTTTATTACTGTAATCGATGTAAATCATATCTAAATGTTTATTTGGACACCATTTATTTATAATATATCAGTTGATAAAAGTCTTTTATATCATATTTTCTGTGTGACAATGCATAGCGTCTGAAGCATACCTCTATTTTCTTACAAAATTTTAAGAGCCTTCAACACTATAGCATGTTAGGCTCTTAAATAAACAAGATAAGATATATTATTCTAATTTACACTTAGTCGTATTTTCCTGTAAGCGTTTCAATTTCTATTCCTTCAGGTACGTGATAAAACTTAACTTGACTAATAATACTTGGACATTCTAATTCAACCATTCTATCATTTAATTTTTGAATTAAAATAAGACATTCACTCATTTCACCTTGAACTGTTGTTTCTAACGGGCCTACTCTGAAATGCAAACCTGAATCATCAATAATTTTAATTGCCTCATCAACATATGGAATAACATCGTTGTTGTTCGGTGTTTTTGGAATAATTTGAATACTCATTAATGTATCTTGCATGTTTCATCTCTCCAATTAAGTTTTATAATATTATTTTAACACGCGTTAGAATTTAATTATGCACGTTCTATAGCTTTTTTCATTGCATCTGCAAAGTCGTACATTAAATCATCCCAATTATCTTTATTTTCACGGTTTTTGCGTGAACTTTTTCTATTTTTAAACAGCTCTTTTCTTAACTGAGCTGTCAGTTCTAATTGCACTCCTCCTTGGGTTTGAGTCATATTAACAATATTATTTTCTTGAGTTCCAGAAATATGGTGTGGTGCCTCTTGCACACTAATTCCTATATCTTCAAGGGATTCAGTGATTAACTCAAAGAGTCGGTCATCACTACCTCCTATATAAGCCACGCTTTCATTCCCTTCACAACCATGTATGGCTACAGTTCTTTGACTACCTCTCACTAAATCTAATGCAATTTGGTCATCATAGTGTGTAGAAGTCACATGTAACTCATTATTTCCCTCACTTCTCATACCTTTAAAGGAAAAATAGTTATAGTTGCCACGATGTGCAATCGTATATGCTAATTCAGTTGTGGCAGGTTCAATTCCACCGCCGTGTATTGCTAATATAGTGACCATGCTAGAACGATTTTCAAACTCTATTTCCCAATCTTTTCCTTCTTTAGTTAATTCTTTTAATTCCGTCATAGATTTGAATTTGTCCATATTAACCTCCGAAAAATCATCTTATATTTTTATTATTCCCAAAATTCATATTCTTAAAATCTTTTTACAAAATCTTTTACATATTTATTAAAAAATAAAATTATTGCATTGATTAGGACTGTTCATTTAACTGTTCGCCTTATTTATATATTTAATAATAACTCTGAGAAAAATTTCATCTGTTAATTACTTTACCTATATTTTTAAAATAATTTGGAATAAATTATGTCATTCTTATATTATTTACCTTTAGATGAGATAGGTGATTAATCGTGTAAAAAATGTTAAATGAGAATTACATTATTGAATCATTATACTTTGATAAGCAATATAGATATAAAATAAGAGTGAGCAGAATTAAAATGTTATTCTGACCCACTCTTTAAATATATTATTTCCCTATATGCATGCTCTATAATACTTTTTAAATTGAACCGTACTTCTTGATTTTCTATCGTAATCATTAAAGTTATTAGATAAGAAATTTCAGTAAAATTGAATAGTCATGATGTATCATATTAAAAGTACACCTTCGTTTTTATTTTACCTACTTATTTTGACGCAATTCTAGTTACTATGAATGAGTATCCTTTATAAAAATTGTGCAGTTAAGTCGTTAAAAGTTTCTTCTGTAATATGAATGTCTCTTTTAGCTAACGCCTCATGTTCTAGTTCTGAAATTTGCGATTCATAAGAAGGTGTTGTTGTATCTTGATAAACAATACCTTTAACCAATGACTCATGATCCAACACAGTTTTCATAGCAAGTTGTTTATCTGTGTTGTCATAGCCCTCAATATCATCGATACTTGTTAAATGTTCTTTAAACCAGTCATAAGTATTCACTTTATTGTAAGTAACACAAGGTGAGAAAACATTAACAAAAGAAAAACCATCATGATGAATCGCATCTTCAATCATTTTAGTTAATGCCTTTATATCACTTGAGAATCCTTGTGCTACAAAAGTTGCACCAGAGGATAGTGCCAATTCCAATGGAGCTACATTCTTTTCTATATTTCCTTTAGGTGTTGATTTAGTTACAAATCCTTTAGCTGAGGAAGGTGATGTTTGTCCTTTAGTTAATCCATATATTTGATTGTCCATGACAATATACGTCATATTCATATTACGTCTAAGAGCATGAATAGTATGTCCCATTCCTATTGCATAGCCGTCTCCATCGCCACCAGAAGCGATAACTGTTAAATCTTTGTTTGCCATTTTAACGCCTTGTGCTAGAGGCAATGCACGACCATGAATAGAATGCACACCATAAGAATTAATATAACCTGATAGTCTACCAGAACAACCAATCCCTGTAATGATTGCTACATCTTCTGGTTCTAAACCAATGTTCGCTGTCGCTTTTTGTATAGCAGCTTGAACTGAAAAGTCACCGCAACCAGGGCACCAGTTTGGCTTCACATTATTTCTAAAATCTTTAAATGTAGCCAATTACACCAACTCCTTTAACTCTTTAGCAATTTCTAAACCTTTTTCTTCAATTTCACAAGGTAAGAAAGGTTTCCCATCGTATTTTGTTTGATTAACTAATTTATCATTAACTTGTGTGTTCATTTTTAAAATACTTGATAATTGTCCTTGATAATTATGTTCTGCGACTATTACTTTCGAAGCTTTATTAATAGCTTGTTGAACAATATCTTTAGGGAACGGATGTAATTGTCGAATATGCATCGTATTCACTTTTACACCTTGTCGTTCTAGTCTTTCTGCACCTTCTCCAATAGCACCTTTAGTAGATATAAATCCTATATACAGTATATCTGCTTTGTCATCATGTTCATTGAGTAACACAGGATTATTGATAACCAAGCTTTCAGTTTTACGCATTCGTTTTTCCATCTGATTCTGACGATTCATAGGCGCCTCACTTGGCTTCCCTTCTTCATTATGTTCAACACCTGTTACATGATGTATACCACCTTTAACACCTGGTATTGATCGTGGTGATACGCCACTAGCTGTTAATGCATATCTTTTAAAGTATGCTTTATCATCTTCAGCTCTCTCGATATCTGACTGTATTATTTCTCCACGACGAATATCGATTTTATTATAATCGAGCGTTTTAACAGTTTGTTTTCCTAATGATAATTGTAAATCACTTAACAGAATGACTGGACATTGGTATTCTTCAGCTAAATTAAATGCTTCCATAGTAAGGTAAAACGCATCTTCAGCATCTGTAGGAGCAACGACAATTTTCGGAATATCACCATGGGTACCATAAATCATTTGTAATAAATCTGATTGCTCTTGCTTTGTTGGTAAGCCAGTAGAAGGACCACCTCTTTGAGTATTAATAATGACTAACGGCGTTTCAGTCATACCAGACAAACCAATAGATTCCATCATTAAGGAAAGACCTGGACCTGCACTTGCTGTAAATCCTCGTACGCCTGCATAGTTAGCACCAATCGCCATCGTTGCTGCTGCTATTTCATCTTCAGTTTGAACGACAGTACCATCAACTTTAGGTAGATTGGCAATCATGTATTCCATAATTTCAGAAGCTGGCGTAATTGGATAAGCAGACATAAATCTTGATCCAGCTGCTATTGCTCCTAATCCAATTGCGTCATTACCTATCATATATAAATGAGGATGACCGCTACCATTCTCTAACGTAAAGTCTCCATTAACGTTGGTAACTTGTTGCTTCATTAAATCATAACCCATATTAAGAGCTTGTATATTCATATCAACAACTTTATTACCTTTTTTTGAAAACATGTTATCGATTAAAGTTTCAAAAGTTGATGTATTTAAATCCATCAGTGCAGATGTCGCACCAATTGCCACCATATTCTTCATTAATGCTGTTCCAAGTTCCTTTGCCACGCTAGTGAATGGTAACTCAATTAATTGAGCCACACAGTTCTCTGGCTTTTGGGGTTTTGCTTTAGCATCTGCAATTATAATACTATCTTCTCTCATTTCATGATGATTTAATTCAATCGTTTCCTGGTCAAAAGCAATGAGTATATCCAAATCATCACTAATCGCATGCACAGGCGATGTTGAAACTCTTATCTTATTATTAGTATGGCCACCTTTTATACGACTAGAAAAGTGTCTATATCCATACAAAAAATAACCTTTTCTATTCATTGCAGTAGCAAAGATTTCACCGGTAGATTCAATACCTTCGCCTTGCTGACCGCCCACTTTCCATGATATTTGTGATTTCATATCACATGCCTCCTGTGGTATTAATTCACTCTCTATGATAACAAAATAAACCACTGTTTTACTATTTCAACAGTGGTACAAGTTTAAATTCATACTAATGGACTATATCCTTTTAAATTTGGAAAGGATGGTCCTCATTTATTAACAGTCTCTTTATTTGAATCGTTTTACCTTCTTTATCTAAATCTATGATAACTCCTGATAATACGCCTCGCCCATCATCTGGAACAACATGCCTTTGTGGCAAACTGGTAATAAAACGTTGAATAACTTCATCTCTATTGATACCTAAAATACCATCGTAATAACCTGTCATTCCGACATCTGTGATATATCCTGTGCCATGAGGTAATATACGATCGTCAGAAGTTTGAATATGTGTATGAGTACCAACAACAGCGCTCACTCTACCATCTAAATACCAACCCATAGCATTTTTTTCAGATGTAGTTTCAGCGTGAAAATCTACAAATATGTATGGTGTAGATTTTTGAGCTTCCTCGATTAACTGGTCAGCCTTTTTAAATGGATCATCAATATCTTGCATAAATGAACGCCCTTGTAAATTAATAATAGCCAATTTAATATCGTTAATTTTTATTATTCTCATACCTGTTCCTGGAGCTTCATCAGGAAAATTTGCAGGTCTAACCATTCGATGAGCATCATCAATAAAATCGTAAATTTCTCTTTGACCATATGTATGATTACCCATAGTCATGAAATCCACGCCTTCTCTTAGAAGTTGTTTGTAAATTTTCTCTGTTAATCCTTTACCGTGTGCGGCATTTTCAGCGTTTACTATAGAAACTGTTGGGTGATAAGCTTGTTTAATTTTAGGTAAATAAGTAGTCATCATTTTCCTGCCCACTTTACCAACGATGTCACCTATAAACAATATTCTCATTTCTGTTCATCCTCTCATAAATTAAGTTTAATGGATACTGTACTATAATAAAAGTCTCATCAACAAATTAATTATTCTGAAAATTAAAAGACTTTACTTTTTTATATTTATGTATTGTGTTAATATAAAACTAATAAAAATATAGGAGTTGTTTATTCATTCATGTCTATTAATATTGATCCTGAAAAATTTGCTGAATTAGTTGTAACTTCAAATCCAGCCAAATCTGATGAAGCTGAAGATATCGCTAAAGAAAGTTTAATTTTATACATTAATGCTTATCGTTTAGCAGAAAAATATGCAAACATCGCTACAAATTGCTATGATACAGCTGAAATTTTAAAAGAAATTAATGAAGTTGATTTACAATTAAAATAAATCATTATATCCGAGCGTTTATACGCTCGGTTTTTTATATTATATTTAATAAGCCACTGGCCGTAGATACGGTCAGTGGCTTATGGAATTATTTAGCATATTCTATTGCTCTAGTCTCTCGAACAACTGTCACTTTGATATGTCCAGGATATTGTAACTCTTCTTCAATTTGGTTCTTAATATCTCTTGCCAATCTATATGATTTTAAATCATCAATTTCTTCAGGTGAGACGACTACACGAATCTCTCTACCAGCTTGTATAGCAAATGCTTTTTCTACCCCATCATAACTTTCAGATAACGTTTCGAGTCTCTCAAGTCTTCTAATATAATTTTCAAGTGTCTCTTTACGTGCACCTGGTCGCGCAGCTGATAATGCATCTGCTGCTGCAACTAAAATAGAAATGATAGAGGTTGGTTCAACATCACCATGATGTGAGTGAATAGCATTAATAATTATGTTATTTTCATTATATTTCTTGGCTAATTCAACACCTATTTCTACGTGACTACCTTCAACTTCATGATCAATAGCTTTACCAACATCATGTAGTAATCCTGCACGTTTAGCTAGAGTAACATCCTCTCCTAGTTCTGCTGCAAGCATACCTGAGAGGTGGGCAACTTCAATTGAATGTTTAAGTACATTCTGACCATAACTAGTTCGATAATTTAATCGACCCAAAATTTTCACTAAATCAGGATGCATATTGTGTACATTTATTTCAAAAGTAGCTTGTTCTCCAGCATCTCTTATGATATCGTCTACTTCCTTTCTAGCTTTTTCGACCATATCTTCAATACGTCCAGGATGAATACGTCCATCAGAAACTAAATTAACTAGTGCAGTTCTAGCAATTTCACGTCTAATTGGATCAAAGCCTGATAAAATAACTGCTTCTGGTGTGTCATCAATGATTAAATCAATGCCAGTAAGTGTTTCTAACGTACGTATATTTCTACCTTCTCTACCTATGATACGACCTTTCATTTCATCATTAGGCAGATTTACGACTGAAACAGTTGATTCAGTTGTATGTTCTGCTGCTAATCTTTGTACAGTTGTAGCAAGTAATTCTTTAGCTGTCTTATCAACTTTTTCTTTCGCTTCTTTTTCTTTTTCTTTAACAAGTATTGCAATATCTTGTGACAGTTCTTCTTCAACTCTTTGAAGCTGTTCTTTCACAGCTTCTTCTTGAGTGAGACCGGAGATGCGTTCTAATTCTTGTTCATGCTTCATTATTAATGTTTGAACACTACTCTCTTTTGCATCTACTTGTTGTTGTCTTTCTTCAAGTTTTGATTCTTTTTGTTCCAAAATCTCATCTTTTTTATCTAAAAGATCAGATTTCCGATCCAAATTTTCTTCTTTTTGAAGAAGTCGGGTTTCTTGTCTTTGAAGTTCACCACGTCTTTCACGCAGTTCATTCTCAGCTTGTTCTTTTAAAATTTGGTTCTCTTCTTTTGCCTCAAGTAATTTTTCTTTTTTAATATTGTCTGCTTCTTTATTAGCATAGCTAACAATATCATCGGCAGTTTGTCTTGCTTGAACTTGTTTTTGGTGTAATAAATTTCGGGCAACAATATACCCTACAACAACGCCTAGAATAATCCCCAGCAAAATGAGTAGGAGGCTTAATAAATTCACATAAACACCTCCTTTATCTAGGGTTTGCTTTGTATATCAAAATCAATATGATTATATGAAATTATATAAGAATCATACATACTAATTGTACGTTTATCGACAGATATGTGTCAAGATATGAAATTGCACTACACTCACTTTAAATTGCTTTTCTTAAAGAACAAATCAAAAACTACAAAAAAAGATGGCTAATTGAGCCATCCTTTTACTTAATCAACTAAAAAACTATTCATCAAATAAAGTTTTTGGTGAATCGTCTTCATTTTCATTTTCATCCACATCACCATCGAAAATACCTAACTTTTCACGTAACTTACGGTCAATTTCTTCTTTGATTTGTGGATTTTCCTTAAGATAATTTTTGACGTTTTCTTTACCTTGCCCCATTCTATCTCCATTATAAGAATACCAGGCACCTGATTTATCAACGATATCATTCTCTACACCTAAATCAATGAGCTCTCCTTCCTTAGAGATACCTTGACCATACATAATATCTACTTCTGCAACTCTAAATGGAGGTGCAACTTTATTTTTCACAACTTTTATTTTGGTTCTGTTACCTACAATGTCTTGACCTTGTTTTAACTGCTCTGCTCTTCTTACCTCTAAACGTACAGAACTATAGAATTTTAGGGCTCTACCACCGGGCGTTGTTTCAGGATTCCCGAACATCACGCCAACCTTTTCACGAATTTGGTTAATAAATATAGCTGTAGTATTAGATTTAGAAATAGCCCCTGATAACTTTCTTAATGCTTGAGACATTAATCTTGCTTGTAAACCAACATGAGTATCTCCCATTTCACCTTCAATTTCAGCTTTAGGTGTTAAGGCTGCTACTGAATCGACAACAACAATGTCCACAGCACCACTACGAACAAAAGCTTCGGCGATTTCAAGACCTTGCTCACCATGATCTGGTTGAGATAAGTATAAATTGTCAATATCTACACCTAATGCTTGTGCATATACTGGATCGAGAGCGTGTTCGGCATCGATAAATGCTGCTACACCACCGTTTTTTTGTACTTCAGCGATAGCATGTAAAGCTACTGTCGTCTTACCTGAACTTTCAGGTCCATATATTTCGATAATTCTTCCTTTAGGATAACCTCCAACCCCTAATGCATTATCAACTGTGACAGAACCACTTGAAGTACTTGATACTCTGCGACCTTTATTATCGCCTAACTTCATAACGGCACCTTTACCAAAAGATTTTTCCATATTTTTAATGACTGTATCTAAAGCTTTTTGACGTTCATTATCCAAAACGAGACCTCCTACTACAGAAAGTTATCTGTATAATATCTTATACTTACTATACAAGTATTTTAAGCAAAACACAAGTCTTTTGCGAATATTTGTTCGCATTTATTGTGTTTTAGCTAATACAAAAACGAACAAACGTACTTATATTTTTAGCAAAAATTTAAAATTTACTATTTATTAAACCAATTTAATAATCTAATCATCGCATAATTTTGACTTCTGCTTCTCAATAAATTACGACTTTGAGACATCTTAAATGTTTCGATATCGAAATTATTTCCATCATAAATTCCTAAATATACAATATTATCTTTATTTAAAAGTACAATACCCAAATCTGTTTGGTACAAATCCCTGACATATTGAGCAGCATTGAATAAAACGGTATTAAACTCACAAGTTATATCAATAAATTGGTTAGAATGTGGTAGCATACCTTTAACTAGATTTTTACTGTCAGCATTTTTTAATCGAGTAAACAAAGCTCCATTAGTTACACCGTCATAAATAGCAAAATTCTGTTTTGCACTATTTATAACCGATTCTTCAATGCTAACTTCGTCTGAACCAAAATAATAAGTACCAATCCTATTTAAAATTTCATCTCGAATAGGCTTAATAAGCAGTTGACATCGTTCCTTACTTTCGGCATTGGCTGTTAATCTAACATATACTTCATGCGTACCTGCAAGAGGTGCGATTGTCGGATTAGTTTGCTCATCTATAAGATCAATTAATAGTGTTTCTAATTTCGACTCTCCTATACCAGCAAATCTAAGTAATTCAGAAAAAATAACTTCATCTTTATCCATAAGATAAGGTAATAATTCATTCTTTGCCATAGGTTGCATTTCTTTCGGTGGACCTGGTAGTAGAATTATTTTTTGTTTACCTAATTCTACAAGCATACCAGGAGCCATACCATGTTTATTTGGTAAAACTATGGCATCTTCAATCACTAATGCTTGTTGCTTATTATTAGAGGTCATATCTTGACCTTGTTCTTTAAAATAGTTTTTGATAAAGTTTAACGATGCTTCATCCGTCACTAGATTTTTTCCTAATACTTTAGCTACAGTATGTTTAGTTAAATCATCTTTTGTTGGCCCTAATCCACCTGTTAAAACAATAGTATCAAATCTAGATAGACATTGCTTTATTACATATTCTAACCTTTGAGGGTTATCACCAATAACTGTGTGTTCTACTACACTTTTACCAATACTATTAAAAAGTTTTGAAAGATATTGTCCATTTGTATTAGCTATTTGACCTAGTAATAATTCAGAGCCAACAGCTACTATTGAAATATTCATCAATGATATACTCCCTGATATTTATATTGTCTTTTCAATAAGTCCATTATATATTTTTTTGTAATATAAATCTAAAATAAGAATCTTTATAGAAACAGTTTAATTATGTATCACAGAACTGTCATCTAATATAACTTAAACATAACATCACATTTTTTTATAACATGCTGAAATTGCATTTTTATAAAAGATTTACCAGATGTATATCAATATTACATCTGAAAAGTGAAATATTAAATCAATTCTAGTAATTGTTTTATCTTCTTTGTCACACTAAAGCAACTAAATAAATAAAAGGTTTGCATCCCATATAAAATAGGAAACAAACCTTTGACAAAGATAACTAAATCAAAATGTATTTATTTTAGAGAGTATGATTATATAACAAATTGATATGGTACTTTATAGATGAAATAAATATACAAGCTCAATTTTTTAATTACACATTTATTTAGAATGTTTAAATACATCTCTTCCTTTATAAAAATATTCAATACCTGAAAGAATAGTAAAGAATACTCCAATGTATAATAACCACACTCCAATTGGGAAATGTACATAGTGCACGAAAGGATCGCCGAATAAAATCCATATAATTGCAACCATTGTCACTGCAGTTTTTATTTTTCCGAGTTGCCCTGCAGCACTTACAAAGCCTTGTTCAATTTGTAGTAATCGTAATCCTGTAACGGCAAATTCTCGAGCAATAATAATGATAGCAACGACAGAATTAGTAAAACCAAGTTGCACCATAACAATTAATGCACTCGCAACCAATAATTTGTCTGCAAGTGGATCTAAGAATTTCCCCATATTAGTAACTAATTGCCATTTACGGGCAAGATAACCATCAGCAAAATCACTTATTGATGCAACCACAAATATGATAGCACTAATTAATATTTCAATTCTGATATGATTTCCACCTAAAATTGAAATTTGCCCAAAACCAAAATCAACTAAAGCAAATAAAATAAAAAATGGTATTAAAATAACTCTAAATACCGTTATTTGATTCGGTATATTCATATTAAATCCTCATTTCTAAAACATATATTTATATAATTAATATTGCGAGTATCCAAACGATTAAAGATATTAAAATAATGAAACCCATCCACATCAGCAATTGAAACGCTTCTTTAGATTGACGTCGGTAAGGGGGTTCATACCCATTAGAAAATGTTTGTATCACATCATCAATTTGATATTGTGTTTCAGGAATCTCATCTTGATGTGCTTCAATAAGCTGATTTGGTTCGATATTTACAACTTTAGCGTATTTTCTAATAAAACCTTCAGTATAATCACTCTTGGCTAGTTCATTAAAATCATTATTTTCTATATGTATTAACGTTTGACGCTTTAACTGAGTTCTTTGTTCTAATTCACTTAGTGTCATACCCAATCTTTCACGTCTACTTTTCAACACTTCACCAATCGTTTTCACTCAAAGTCCTCCTAGACATTATTCAAAGAAACCAAACCCTCCACCAAATGGATCTCCAAAATCTAAATTATTCTTACTTTGAACCGTATGTTTCTTCATTTCTTCATATCGAATCTCTTGATTTTCATTTTCTCTCAATTCAATAATATAGTCAAAATCTTCCATATTATAATGGCACGACTCTACAAATAAATCTGGATGTTCAACAACTTTTATTGAGGGTAACGTCATAACCTCTCTCACCAATTCTTGGTGTTCAGGGTTCAATTCACGTGCTGTTACCGCACCATCAATGATATATACGTGATTAGAATCATATTCACCTCTAAATAGTGAACGCCTTACTGTTTGTTTAATTAAAGTTGAGCTAATGAATAACCATCTTTTATGTGCACAAACACTTCCAGCTACAATAGATTCAGTTTTACCAACTCTAGGCATTCCACGTATTCCGATTAATTTATGTCCCTCTTCTTTAAATAACTCAGCTAAAAAATCAACTAGTAATCCTAAATCTTCTCGTTCAAATTTAAAAGTCTTTTTATCATCAGCATCCTGTTCAATATATCTACCGTGTCGTACAGCGAGTCTATCTCGTAATTCAGGAACTCTTAACTTTGTAATTTCTATTTCATTAATTTCTTTTACAATTTGTTCGAACCTTTCGACCTTTTCTAGTTGATCTGTTTTGATTAACAATCCCCTTTTTCCCTGATCAACACCATTAATTGTAACAATACTAATACCGAGCATTCCAAGCAAACTTGAAATATCACCGAGTAAGCCAGCACGATTTACAGTTATCTCATATTCTAAGTACCACTCTTTCCTTTTTGCAAAAGTCATCTCTTGACCACCCCTTGTTAACAACGAAGCCCACGAAAACTTTGTTTATCATATTATAACACCAATAATAAAAAGATACTTCTTTTATTATTACTTATATGTTGCTCCTATAACAATTGAAACAAGAAAACTTATCTTTTACTGACAAAACATTTAAATATACCATCCGCCATTCACTTTGTGGACTGTTCCCGTTATACTTTTTGACATAGTACTACACAAGTATGCACAAGCATGTGCCACTTCAGACGGATCAATCATTCTTTGCTGAGGTAACTCTGCTACTATATTCGATAACTCATCTTTAGACCATACATCGCTCATTTTTCCTTTTACCATGCCTGGTGTAATAGCATTTACAGTTACTGAAGTTAAAGCTAATTCTTGACTTAATGCTTTAACAAAACCAATTTGAGCACTTTTCATTGCTGAATAGATTGTCTCTAAACTAGCTCCAGTTTCTCCCCAAATTGATGAAATAACAATGATACGTCCATTGTTACTCTGCCTTAAAATATCAATAAAGTAGCGAGTCAAACGTATAAATTGTCTTACATTTAATGCATAACTATTATCGATGTCACAATCACTCATATCTTGTAACATGCCATATAATGCTGTCCCACTGGTATAAATCAGACAATCTAGCTCGTCAATGTGTCCAAAGTAATCTTCGAGTTTTATATCTTTGGTTAAATCACATTGAATAAATGTAATTTTGCTATTTTTAAATTGATTACTTAAATCAGAATATTGAGCTGAATGATAATGTAAGAAGACTTCATAACCTTCAAATAGCAGTCGTTTTACAATGGCACGCCCTATTGTTCCAGAACCACCTATGACTAGCGCTTTCATCTATTTTCCATCTCCAGACGACTATCAACAAGTTGGTCAAAGTTCAAGAATAATTCGGAAGTTTCATTTACACTCTCTAACGTAATATTTTCTACGATATCTAGCATATCAAATACACTCACTCCCTCGAAATAGAGTTTTGCATATTGATTAGCTATATATTCTGGAGAATTTAAACTTGATATGAATTCTCCAATAAATTGCTTTTTCAACAAATCAAATGCTTCTTGATCTTTAAGGTTTCCTTTATATTTTCTTAATTCATCCATTATTAGTTGTTTAAATAGATCAGGCTGTTGTGTTGCACTAGTAATAATTGAAAAACTGTAACTTGGTTCCAATACAAATTGATAACCGAATGTTTCATCTATTAAATCTTTATTTAAAAGTTGTTGATAAAACTCAGTTTCCTCACCAAAAACTAATTCGTAGAAAAAAGTCATTTCCAAATCTCTTTGAACAAATTTCGTTGCACTTTCATCTAATGGTTCATTTTTAAAACCTAACATCAATCGTGGTGACTGTAATTTCATTTTCTCGGAAACAAACCGTTGATTTACCTCTCTAGGCTCATCAATTTGCGCACGTTCAATACGTGGTTGATAAGTTTTATCTCTTTGATTTTCATGCTTTTCCACAAGTTTAATTATCGATTGAGGACTAACATCGCCTACCACAAACAACACCATATTAGAGGGATGATAAAATGTTTCATAACATAAGTATAAATCATCTTTAGTTATTTCATAAATGCTTTCAACACTACCAGCAATATCCACCCGTATCGGGTGTTTGGAATACATAGCCCTTAAAGTATTAAACATTAATTTATATCCTGGTTGTTCCTGGTACATTTTAATTTCCTCAGCTATAATCCCTTTTTCTTTATTAACTGTTTCTTCAGTAAAATAAGGTGTTTCTACCATATTGAGGAGACGTTTAATGTTACTTTCAATATTACTTGTTGCGCTAAATAAATAACTCGTACGATCAAAGCTTGTAAAAGCATTAGCTTGCGCATTCTCTTCGGCAAATGCAGTAAATAAATCTTCATCTTCTTTTTCAAACAATTTATGTTCTAAAAAGTGTGCCACACCGTCAGGAACTTCTACAAATTGCTGACTACCTATGGGCTTAAAATGATTGTCCAATGAACCAAACTGTGTTGTGTAGGTCACATACGTTTTTTGAAAACCAGGCTTTGGTATGACAAATAATTTCAACCCATTATCAAACTCATGTTCGAAAACTTTCTCATCTATAAGTTCATATTGATGTGTTTTCATCAGTGTTGGTCTCCTTTCGTTAGTACATAAATTGTATCTAGAACAGCTTCATTTGCCAATTTAATAACATCTGTCTTCGTCACTCGATTCACTGCATTTATAAAATCTTGATCTGTTTGCTGGTGGTTTAATAATAATTGATTATGCAGTATTTCAATTATACTTTTGGGTCTATCTGATGCTTCGTGTCTATGAGAAATAATGATTTTTTTAGCTAATTCAATTTTATTAGAATCGAAATCTCCATTTTTTATCTTATCAAACTCTTTGATAACAGTTTCTTTTGCTTGCTCATATTTCTCAGCAGAAACTCCACTTAAAACAAATAAAAATCCGTTTTTACCATCAATTTGTGAATGTATAGAGTATGCCAAACTTTGCTTTTCTCTGACTTCGTTAAATAGTACTGAGGAAGGATCTCCTCCAAACATCATATTTAATATTATAAATGCATAGTAATTACTTTTCCCATAATAAGATGGAAAGCGATATCCCAAATTCAATTTAGCTTGGTCAACATCGTCTTTTTCAATTATATATTGCGGTTGATCAAAAGAAGGTGCGATTTCAGTAGTTTCTCTATTTTCTAAATAGAAAGGCTTAATTGCAAACTTATCTAGAATAAGTTGTGTTACTTCCTCTTTGTTAATATTTCCTACAACATAAATGGCACAATCATCATTTTGTATCATGGATAGATATGTATCGTATAGACTTTCAGAAGTCACTTGTGGAATTTGTTCTAATTGACCTGTAGCTATAAATCGATAAGGCTCCTGTTTAAACATATAATTCATTAACTGAAGAAATGAATACTGTGCTTTATTATCTTCCATTGCTTCAAGTTTTTTGCTAAGTAAAGACTTTTCTTGAGCTACATATGTATGATCAAAGCATCTATCTTTGATTAATGGATTCCAAATTATTTCTTTTAACGTATCTAATCCCTTTTCAAATAAAGGGGTTTTATCTTTTAAGAATTTTTCATTAACTACTTCTAATGAGATTGTAATAACATGCCTATCTTTAAACTTTGAAACAAAACTATTAACATAGGCGCCATACAATTCTGATAACTGTTTATTTAAAGTTTTATCGGTGGGCCATTGTTGTGTTGCACGAACTAATACTTTACTTAAAATTGAACGTGAAGTAATTGTTTTATAGTTTAATGGTGCCATATATTTAAAGGTAATTGTCGTTGTTTTAAATTTATCGGTAGGCAAAACATTGACTCGAACTTTTGTATTATCTTGATTGAATCTCTCCAAAATCTAACCTCCTGGTCTAATATGACAATTTATTCACTTTTAGTAATAGTGAATTTAACTAAACTACTCTTAATATAATTTAAAGAATACAAAATTGGTTGATGCTTTTCGTCATAATGTACTACTTTAAGTAACATAAGCCCTTCGTGAGGTGAAGCATTAAGCACTTCTGAGATATGAGGTTCGTAACTAATTGCTTCTAAATCCATTTCTGCATGCATGATTACATGATTTGTAGATGCTTTAATAGCTTCTAACATTGAACCACTACTCTGTTGATAATCTGTGCAAGTTAGATAAGTTTTTGCTATTTTGTCTAAACAATATACGACCGGCTTATGATTAGCAGTCCTTAGTCTCTCAATAATTGTTATAGGTTCTTTTGTTTCTATACCTAAATGTTCAGCATCTAAAATAGTTGCAGGTTGCTCGTCAAGATTCAGATATTCTGTTCCTGCTTCATAACCTGCTTCTTTAATCATAGTCCCTATACTAATAATTTTATTTAACGGGTAATAGAAAGGGGGCTTGATTTTTACGCTAGTCCCCTCTTCAAAATTATCCGTTACTACTTGTTCAGTAATCAACTCATCTATACCATCGTAAACATCATCTGTTTTAACATTTAATGCTCTCGCAATTGACAAATTACTAGGTAATTTACTTCCATTAGTAAGTTCACCATCTTTAATTAATTTTAAAATGTATTGTTTTACTCTATAGATTGCACTCATTTCCGACATTTTTACACCTCGTCATTTTCTAAATCAACTAAAATTTGTCTAGGTTTACTTCCTTTTTGTGGACCAATAACTTGGTTACGTTCCAAATCATCCATGAGCCTTGAAGCTCGATTATAACCGATTCTAAATTGTCGTTGTAATAAAGAAGTACTAGCTTTTTGCTTTTCTATTACAAATAAATAAGCTTCATCATATAAAGCGTCCTCACTCTTCATTTCTGATTTATCTACAGGTGCATCCGGTTCCATTTCTTTAACATAATTTGCTTTCTGTTGCTCTACAACATAATTAACAACATCTTGCACTTCTTGATCGCTTAAAAAAGCACCTTGAATTCGGGTAGTAGTAGATTCTCCGTTACCAACATATAGCATATCACCTTTACCAAGTAGCTTTTCAGCTCCACCAGCACCAATTATTGTTCTAGAGTCAGTTTGAGAACTTACAGCGAACGCAATTCTTGATGGAATGTTATTTTTAATAATACCAGTAATAACATCAACTGAAGGTCTTTGAGTAGCTACAATTAAGTGTATACCCGCAGCTCTAGCCATTTGAGTAATACGTTGGATAGCATTTTCTACTTCTTTACCTGCAACCATCATTAAATCAGCCAATTCATCCACTATTACGACGATATATGGTAACTCAGATTGTTTTTCATCAAGTTCCTCATTCTGTTTGCGTATATATTGGTTATATCCTTCAATATTTCGTGTCGATGAATGTTGAAACAAATCATAACGACGTTCCATTTCTGAAACAATTTTTTCTAAAGCTTGAGACGCTTTATGTGGATTTGTTACAACCGGTATAAGTAAATGAGGAATACCATTGTAAACATTTAACTCTACCATTTTAGGATCGATTAACATAAGTTTAACTTCGTGCGGTTTTGTATTGAGCAATATACTCGTTATAATACCGTTAATACAAACTGATTTACCGCTTCCTGTTGAACCAGCAACGAGTAAGTGAGGCATTTCATTTAATTGAATTGATATTGGATCACCAGAAATATCTCTACCAATGCCGACTTCTAATTTATACTTAGATGGGAACTTATCTTCTAAAACTTCTTTTAGAGTGACAAGTGAGATTTTATCATTAGGAACCTCAATTCCTACCGCAGAGCGACCTGGAATAGGTGCTTCTATTCGTACATCTTTCGCAGCCAAAGCTAATGCAATGTCATTATGGAGATTGACTATTTTACTTACTTTAACACCTTGTGCTGGTTGAATTTCATATTGTGTCACTGCGGGACCGATTTTAATTTGTGTTACTTTAGCATTAACACCAAAGTTTTTTAGTGTAGATTCTAAAACCTGACCTTTACGTTGGACTTCAGCTTTTGAAGTAGTTTTTTGTTTGGTAGGCTGTTTTAATAAAGATAAAGGTGGCACCGTATACTCAATATTGGCTTCTTCACCAGCTTCAGATATTGAGCCTTCAGCCTGACTTTGTTGATGATTGTTTTCAGCAGTTGTAGATAACTGATTATTATTTATTGATTGATTTTTGGTACTTGGTAATGATTGTTGAAATTGTTCATTATCCAAAACACGTTTTTGACGTTGGTTAGTAGTATTTTGTCTTTTATCTTCTTGCTCATTATGACCATATATTGGAATATCGTCTGACTGGGAAATCTCTGGAAAATCACTAACATCTTTAATGACATTATTATTTTGACGTGATTTTTTTTGTTTTTTCCGTTCAATTTTTTCCTCTTTTAATTGAGCTTTTTCTTCTTTTTTAATCTTATTTTGTTCTCTTTTTTGCTTTATTGACTCAGATGCATGATTACTTGATGACTTGAGGTTGTCGAATAAACTTTTTGTAACATCTCTATGTCTTAAATTAAGTAATAAAATGAAACTCGAAGCTAGTAGCAAAATAGTTATTATTATTACACCTACAATAGATATGAGAGGTATAAATAGTTTAAGTAAATAAAAACCTATTAAGCCGCCCCCAAAATTTGGAAAATGTGTTTGTTCATAAGCTTTATAAACAAAGGACAGTACAGGCTCTCTTTGTGAAGTAATATTATGTGAAAAATGAAAATACAATTGCGTTATAAATAACAAAGCTAATTGTAAAACTATTGCACCGATACTACGTCGAGTTCTAGGTATTTGCTTAGAGTATGTTATAAAGATTGTTGCAATAAGTACTAAAATATAAGTTAAGTATCGACTCATACCAAAAAGATAATTAAAAAAGCTATCAATCATTCTACCAATGATTCCTAATTGAAAAGCACCTAGTATAATAAGAATTACTACAATTATTGAGAATATATATCTTAAAGGCGTTTCATTTTGCTTTTTTTTATTCGTTTTTTTATTACCCTTTCTCTTCGTCGATGTTCTTTTTTTTGCTTGTGGCAATACCTACACCTTCTTTTTTAATCTCTCATCATTACTATATTTAGAGTATTCATCCCATTTGAATATATAATTTATATGTATTTTTAATAAGATGAAAGAGGCAAGAACAACTTAGATTATTTAGATTCACTCTCATATTTACCAAACTCTAAGATATTAGAAACTGATAAATATTTAAAAGAAAAACTAATTGTTGAACAAAGTCATTAAACATGATTTTGCTTTACTAAATTGTCCCAACCTCTTTAAATATTATTCTATTAAGATTAGATCTCCGATATGACTGGAATAATCATTGGACGGCGTTTTGTACTCTCAAATAGTAACTTACTGATTTGATCTCTCATATTTTGCTTGATTTCTGACCATTCTATTCGTTTTTCTTGAAGACCTTCCTCTACAATTTTACGTACTTTTTCTTCAGCCTCTTTCAAAAGTTCTTCACTTTCTCTAACATAGACGAAGCCTCTTGATTGAATTTCAGGTCCTGCAGCAATACGTCGATTTTTAGGGTCTAATGTCACAACTGCAATAAAAATACCGTCTTCGGCTAATAGATGTCGATCTCTTAATACGATATTACCTACGTCACCAACGCCAATCCCATCAATAAGTATATTACCTGATTGAACTTTTTCATTTAAAATCATATCTTTACCGTTATAACTAATCACGTCGCCTTTTTCAACTAAGAAAATTTTCTCAGGTGCTACACCTGTTTCTGCTGCTAATTTGGCATGTGCAATCTGCATTTTAAATTCACCTTGAACAGGTACAAAATATTCAGGTTTCATGATATTTAACATCATTTTCAATTCTTCCATACAACCATGACTTGACGCATGAATTTTCTTGTTGTTTGGAATTATATGTGCTCCAGCACGCACTAACTCATTTAATGTATCTGCAATAATAACTTCCATATTAGCTGAAGCAGTAATTGCTAGGAATATTGAATCCCCTTCTTCTATGTTCATAATTTTATGCTTCTTGCGAGCCATTTGACTTAATGCTTCTACTGGTTCACCTTGCATACCTGTAGCAATAATAATCACTTCATTTTTAGGATAATTTTCCACTTCATTAATAGGTATTAATAAATCTTTTGGTATATCAAAGTATCCCATTTTACGTGCTATGTTAAACGAACTTTCAAGTGAACGACCTAAAAATGACACTTTACGATTAAGTTGACTTGCAATGTTAAGCACTTGTTGAATACGAACGAAGTTTGAAGCATAGCATGATACAATAAGTCTGCCTTTAACCTTGGCAAAAGCATCATACATGTGATGTTCAATAATATTTTCAGGCGTGTTATATCCTGGCTTTTCAGCTTCTGTTGAATCACTGATTAATGCGAACACACCCTCATCACCAATTTCTGCCATGCGTTTCAAATCTGGAGCATAATGTCCATGCAAACTTTGATCAAACTTAAACTCTCCAGTATAAACTATAGAACCATAAGAAGTATGAATACATACGCCTAAGCTATCGGGAATGCTATGTGTTGTATTAAAGAAACTAACGTTAACATTTTTAAATCTCATAATTGAATCATGGTTTACAGTATAGTAACGTACTTTCTTTTTAATATTTCTGGCCTTCATTGCTTCTTTAACAAGTGCAATTGTCAATTTAGAACCATAAACTGGTGCATCTATTTGTTCTAACACATAGCTTACTGCGCCTATAGCATGTTCATGACCGTGTGTAAGAAATATTCCTTTTAATCTTTCTTTGTTTTCAATGACATATTGAATGTCAGGAATAACAATATCTACCCCAAGCATTTCATCTTCTGGGAACATTAATCCTGCATCCAACATAAACATTTCATCGTCTACTTCAACGATGTACATATTTTTAGCGATTTCGCCTACTCCACCGAGTGGAATAATACGAATATCTTTATTTTTTTTCTTTATTAAACTCAAAATGTTACCTCCTATAAATAGTGACCCGTCCATATACAAACTCACTATTTATTATAAGTTAAAACGACCTTGATGTACACTATTATTGCACTGTTATACCATTTGATTATTGAGAGTATATTTTTTAAAATTAATGTTTTTATCATATTTAATAAAACAATTGTCGCATTTACATACTAAATATTACTTTTACTTATTAAATGATTTTAATTGAATGTAAGTTTTTAAGTCACCCTATAACATCACTAACAAAATACATTTATCCCACTGAATAGTCATATTAATAATAAAAAAACTGCTCGCAAAGCATTTAGCTTTGTTGGCAGTTTTTTACAGAACACATACATTAGGTTCATATATTGATACATTTTAATTTTTAGATTGTTCTAATACTTTATGTGACGCATTAACGCGACCTTGTTTATCGATTTCAGTAATTTTCACTTCAATTGTATCTCCAATTTTAAGAACATCTTCTACTTTATTAATTCTTTCTTGTGAAATTTGAGAAATGTGTAATAATGCGTCTTTGCCAGGGAACAATTCAACGAAAGCACCATACTTTTCAATACGTTTTACTTTAGCATGATATATTTGTCCAACTTCTGCTTCGCGTGTAATATCTTCGATAATTTCTTTTGCACGATTAATCATCGCTTGATCTACAGCACCTATAAAGATTGTACCATCTTGCTCAATATCTAATTTAACTCCAGTTTCGTCGATGATTTCATTGATTTTCTTACCACCTGGTCCAATCACATCTCGAATTTTATCTGGGTTAATACTCATAGTTACCACTTTTGGTGCATAAGCACTTAATTCTTCGCGTGGTTGTTCAATCGTGTGAAGCATATGATCCATAATAGCTAATCGTCCTTGACGCGCTTGTTCTAGTGCTTCTTCGATAACTTCTCGAGTTAAACCATCAATTTTAATATCCATTTGAATCGCAGTAATACCGTCTTTAGTACCTGCTACTTTGAAGTCCATATCACCTAATGCATCTTCCATACCTTGAATATCAGTTAAAATTGTATAGCTATCGTCACGCGTTACTAATCCCATTGCAATCCCTGCGACTGGCGCTTTAATTGGTACACCGGCATCCATTAATGCTAATGTTGAACCACAAATTGATGCTTGAGATGATGAACCGTTAGACTCTAGTACTTCACTTACAATACGAATTGTGTAAGGGAAATCTTGAGTATCAGGTATAATGTATCGTAATGCTCTTTCACCAAGCGCACCATGGCCAATCTCACGTCTACCAGGTGCACGTACAGGGCCAGTTTCTCCTACAGAGAAATTAGGAAAGTTATAATGATGCATAAATCGTTTCTCTACCTCAGGTCCTAAACCATCAATTAATTGATAATCTCCAAGTGCGCCTAAAGTTAAAACTGAAAGTGCTTGTGTCTGACCACGAGTAAATAAACCTGACCCATGAGCTCTTGGCAACAAACCAACTTCTGATTCAAGAGGTCTTATTTCATCTACTTTACGTCCATCAGGTCGTATTTTTTCATCAGCAATTAGACGTCTTACTTCTTCTTTAATTAAGTCATTTAGAATTGCATAAACTTCTTTAACAAGCGTTTCATTTTCTGGATCTTCTTCATCTAGAAAATGACCAACAACTTCTTCTTTCAGAACATCTAAGTTTTCATCTCGTTGTTGCTTATCGAAAGTTAAAACCGTCTCTTTAAGTCCTTTATCTTCAGTTAGACGTTTTACTTTTTCAACTAAATCTTCGTCTCTTTCCACCGGTACAAATTCTTGTTTGATCGGTTGAATGTGGTCGATGATTTCTTGTTGGAATGCAACAAGTCGTTTGATTTCCTCGTGTCCGAAGAAAATAGCCTCAAGCATCTCACTCTCAGTAATTTCACTTGCGCCTGCTTCAACCATGTTTACCGCATCTTTATGACCAGCAACTTCTAAATCTAATCTAGAAATTTCTTTATCAGCGACGGAAGGATTAATGACATATTTGCCATCGATATAACCTACATTTACACCTGCGATGGGACCTTGGAATGGAATATCTGAAACACTTAACGCCATCGAAGAACCAATCATTGCTGCCATTTCTGGTGAGCAATCTGGATCAGCACTTAAGACAATATTCATGATTTGTACGTCATGTCTATATCCCTTTGGAAACAGTGGACGAATAGGTCTATCAATGAGACGAGCTGTTAACGTTGCTTCATCACCAGGGCGACCTTCTCTTTTTTTGAATCCTCCTGGTATTTTACCAGCAGCATACATTTTTTCTTCGTAATTTACAGTTAATGGGAAAAAATCGCCATCTCTAGGTTCTTTAGAAGCAGTTGCAGTTGATAGGACAACTGTATCTCCATAACGCACTAAAACAGCACCATTAGCTTGCTTTGCTAATTGTCCTGTCTCAATAGTTAAAGAACGCCCAGCCCATTCAGTTTTAAAAACTTTCTTCTCTTGAGACATTATGAATCTCCTCTCTTAATTCTAATATTTATATCATATCATTTATTTAACTGATTTTATATTTTTTATTATGTATCATAATAAAAAAAGGAAAGTACCATCCATGGTGCTTTCCTAGTTCTATATTAAGATTAACGACGAATACCTAATGATTTAATTAATTCACGGTAACGTTGAATATCTTTACTACGTAAGTAGTTTAGTAAGTGACGACGACGACCTACCATTTTCAATAAACCACGACGTGAATGGTGGTCTTTCTTGTGTTCACGTAAATGCTCATTTAATGCAGTAATTTCTGCAGTTAATACAGCGATTTGAACTTCTGGTGAACCAGTATCAGTTTCGTGCACACGATATTCTTTAATTAATTCATCTTTACGTTGTTGTGAAATTGCCATTATCAATTTCCTCCTTAATTATATTTAACTCCTTAATCTGAGTGAGGCGTCGGAGAATCGACCTACTAAGAAAAAGGTATATCTAGAGAATAAGAATAATCTTGTATCTCTGTCAACTTTATATATTATATGATATATCATCATCGAAATCAATAGATAATAAATGTTTAGCCTTCGCTTTATCTTCATTCATTTGTTTAACTAGTGGATCGATACCATCAAATTTAACTTCTGGTCTTAAAAAGTGATGCCAATACACAGTCACACGTTCACCGTAAATATTTTCATTAAAATCAAATATATTCACTTCAATAACTAACTCAGCCCTAGCTGGATCGTGAAATGTAGGTTTAACTCCAACGTTAGCTACACCACGATGTAATTTACTCTCAGGACCAATTTCCATACTCACCGCGTAAACACCTTTTTTTGGTAGTACATAATCATCACTGGGTTGCACATTAGCTGTTGGAAAACCAATTGTTCTTCCACGTTTTTCACCTTGTACTACAGTTCCTTTAATTCTATATATATACCCCAATTCGTCATTTGCTTTCTGTAAATGACCATCTGTAAGCGCTTGGCGTATTGCAGTTGTAGAAATTTTTTCAGAATCCATCTCTTGTTTTCCTACAATAGTCGTATTAAAAGCTTTAGATTCCTGAAGTACCGTCATATTTCCTTTTCCAAATTTACCAAAAGTAAAATCAAACCCTGCAATCACTTCTTTAACATGGTTATTAATAATGTATTTTTTTATGAAATCGTCAGATGTCACACTAGCAAACTTTGATGAAAAATTGATAACGATACAATAGTCTATACCGTGTTCTGCTATCATTTCTAACTTATCTGAAAGTGGTGTAAGGTAGGTTGTACGTTTACGCTCAGGGTTTAATACGACTGAGGGGTGTGGATCAAACGTCATAACAGCTTTTTTAAGTTGATGCTCTTTTGCCTTTTCATCAAGCACTTGAAACACCTTATCGTGACCTCTATGCATACCATCGAAGAAACCAAAAGCCATAGCAACATTTTCAGTTATGAATTGATTACTTTGTATGGGATGAGTAACTTCTATCACTTTCATAATATTATTTCTCCTTTAATTAAAAACTTTTTTAGGTTTTATTTCATAAGGTTTGTCTGGATGAACTATATATATTGCTAAAACTTTTTGAGTACTATTATCGACAAATATAAAAGGTTCTTTAACATCTTGACTTAACACTTTTTTATGAAATTTTTGACCATTACAGATTTTCTTTTTAAAATTTGAATCTTTCACTTGGAATGATTTCAAACCTTTCAAGCCATATTCTATAGGAAACAATTCGTTATGTAATGAATCATGCTCATGTAATTCTTTAATTTGATCAATAGTTAAACTACTTTCTAATTGAAAACCGCCTGAAGCTATTCTAGTTAGACGTGACATATGAGCTGGAAAACCAAGTTTAAGTCCAATATCTGTAGCTAAAGTTCTAATATAAGTTCCTTTACCACATGTTACTTCAACTTCAAAATGACATGTCTGCTCCTGAAAAGTAACTTCAGATATTCTATGTATATCTTTAATAAATACTTGCCGTTTAGGGCGTTCGACAGTTTCATTATTTCTCGCATATTCATATAATTTTCTTCCATTTACTTTAACAGAAGAATACATAGGCGGAATTTGTTGAATATGCCCCTCAAATTGCTGCAACACTTGGTCAATCGTATCTTCATTGATATCATTCTTATCAACAGCTCTAGTTTCTAAAATATCTCCGGTTTGGTCTTCAGTAGTCGTACTCATTCCTAACGTTACCGTAGCGTGATAAGTTTTTCCCATTTCCATGATATAATCACTGACTTTTGTCGCATCACCTAAACAAATTGGTAACACACCATTTACTTCAGGGTCTAATGTTCCTGTATGACCAATTTTTTTCATTTTTAAAATTTTACGTAATTTAAAAACGACGTCATGACTTGTTAAACCTCGTTCCTTAAATACCGGTAGTATGCCATTATACATGTTGTCACACCTTTAACTTTTAATAACTTTTATTATTATAACACGATATTTTAATTCTTTAATTAGCGTTTTACATAAAAATAGTAGGCAATATCAAAAATATGCTTTATGAATGACTGTGCCTACTATAAAATATATTATTTATCATTTTTGTGTAAATCTTGAATCATGCGTTCTATTTTATTACCGTATTCGATAGATTCATCATATTCGAATGTTAACTCAGGTATAATTCTTAGGCGCATTCGAGAACCAAGTTCAGATTTTATAAATCCAGTTGCTTTATGCAAAGCTTTAAATGTATTATCAACTTCTTTATCATTCCCTAACACTGTTAAATATACTTTTGCTTGTGAAAGGTCATTTGTTAATTCAACATCAGTAATTGTTAAAAAACCAACTCTAGGATCTTTAACTTTATTATTAACAATATCCATGATTTCTTGTTTCATTTGTTCTCCTACACGTTCTGCTCTTATATTATTCATCATCTCACCTCTCTTCATTTTTACTTTACTCACAAATAACTGTGAAATATCAGAGTTAATGATTAACTTTTGATGTTCATTTTATTAAATTATCAACAATGAATCAATAAAATAATATTAAATGAGAGACCATAACTAAAGTATTGATAGCACAACATTATGCTTTTCCAAATCAAAATTTATATCTTCACTTTGATTGTTGGTTAAGCAAAGTATGTCATACTCTACTTTAAGATATTAGATTTATGAAATATCTTAAAGTAGTTAACTTAGCATATAGCCTCTCCATAAGTTTCAAAATTATCTTTGAATTTCTACCATTTCAAACGCTTCAATAATGTCTCCTTCTTTGAGATCATTATATTTTTCAATTGTAATACCACATTCATAGCCTTGAGCTACCTCTTTAGCATCATCTTTGAAACGTTTTAATGTATCAAGTTCACCTTCAAATAACACGATACCATCTCTAATTACGCGTACACCCGCGTTACGAGTGATTTTACCTTCAGTCACATAACTACCAGCAATTGTACCAACTTTAGAAACTTTAAATGTTTGACGCACTTCAGCTTGTCCGATGACTTGCTCTTCAAATTCTGGGTCAAGTAAACCTTTCATAGCTGATTCTATCTCTTCAATAACGTTATAAATAACTCTGTGTAATCGCATATCTACATTTTCAGCTTCAGCCGCGCGTTTCGCACCAGCATCTGGGCGTACATTAAAACCAATAATAATACCATTTGATGCATTAGCTAAAGTAACATCTGATTCATTGATAGCACCAACAGCTGTATGAATAATTCGTACATTCACACCTTCAACATCTATTTTCATTAGTGATGCAGCCAATGCTTCAACCGAACCTTGTACATCACCTTTAATGATGACATTTAAATCTTTCATTTCACCTTGTTTCATTTGCTCAAATAAATTGTCTAATGAAACATTTTTACTTTCTTGACGTTGCTGTATGACACTTGCCTCATGACGTGCTTCACCAATTCGACGTGCTTGTTTTTCATCACCAAATACAACAAAACGATCACCTGCAAGTGGAACATCGTTAATACCAGTAATTTCTACAGGCGTTGAAGGACCGGCAGATTTGATTCTTTTTCCTAAATCATTAACCATTGCACGTATACGTCCATAAGTATTACCTACAACAATTGCATCTCCAACGTTTAAAGTACCATTTTGAACAAGTAAAGATGCAGCTGGACCTCGTGATTTATCTAATTCAGCCTCAATCACAGTACCTACAGCTTGTTTATTAGGATTAGCTTTAAGTTCTTGTACCTCCGCTACTAAGCCAATCATTTCTAATAAATCATCAATACCGTCTCCACTCAATGCAGATAGTGGTACAAAGATTGTGTCACCGCCCCAGTCTTCTGGAATTAATCCATACTCAGTGAGTTCTTGCATAACACGATCAGGGTTAGCAGTTGGTTTATCAATTTTGTTTACTGCAACAATCGTTGGTACTTCTGCTTCTTTAGCGTGATTTATAGCTTCAATTGTTTGAGGCATCACACCATCATCAGCAGCCACAACTAAAATTGTAATATCAGTAACTTGAGCACCACGTGCACGCATAGTCGTAAATGCAGCATGTCCAGGAGTATCTAAGAACGTAATTTTTTTACCTGAATTTTCAATTTGATAAGCACCAATATGTTGAGTGATTCCGCCAGCTTCTCCTTCGGTAACTTTAGTATTACGAATAGAATCTAATAAAGTCGTTTTACCATGGTCCACGTGACCCATGATTGTAACAACTGCTGGACGTTCAATTGCATCAGAATCATCCGTCTCATCATCAAAATAAATTGATAAATCTTCTTCATCAACGACTACTTCTTTCTCTATTTCAACGCCATAGTCGTCTGCAATTAATTCTAATGTTTCTTCATCCAATGATTGGTTAATATTAGCCATAATACCTAATAAGAACAATTTTTTAATAATACCAGCTGATTCTACATTTAGCTTTTCAGCTAACTCACCGACAGTTATGCCTTCTTGATAAGTGATTTTAGAGGGCATTTCTTTTGTTTCTGCTACCTCATTTTGAGGTTTATTATTTTTATTATTCTTTTTATTTTTATTATTTTTTTGATTCTTATTAGTTTTATTGTTTTTATTTTGCTGTTTTCCTTTGTTGTTTTGTTCTTTTTTCTTCGTTGGTTTACTATTATTCTTATTTTGCTGTTTTTCTTTATTGTTAGAATTTTGTTTATTATTAGATTTTTGGTGATTATTTTGAGTATTTTGTTTATTAGTGTCTTTCACTTGAGAGGCTTTAAATTTTTTATCTAATGCTTTAATTTGTTCTTCTTCTAAAGCTTGCATATGGTTTGACACTTCAACATTCATACTTTTTAACTCATCTATAATCTCTTTACTCTTTAGATTTAATTCTTTCGCATATTCGTAAATTCTTTTTTTACTCATATAATCACTCCTTACCATATTCATCTATCATTGATAACAATTTTTTTGCAAAACCATTATCTGTTATACCAATATTAACTCTATCGCTTTTACCTATTGCTAACCCTAATTCATTTCTAGTACCAAACACTCTTAATGGCACTTGGTAACTATTACATTTATTATTCATCTGTTTTAGAGTATTACTAGATGCATCGCTAGCTAATATAACAAGTTTTATTTGCTTCTTTTTAAGCTCGTTTAATATGACCGATTCACCGCTTTTGATTTTACCAGCTCTCATAGCTAAACCAAGTAAATTAAAAATTTTCATTTTAGTCATTATTTTGGAATCTCTTCTCTATAAATCAGTCTTATTATTTCTTTATAAACAGGATCAAGTGTATCTTTAGTAGCGTTAAAATATTTTTCTAAAACTTCTCTTTGTTGAGCCTTTTCAACTAAAGCTACATCTTTAGACACATATGCACCGCGCCCTTGTTTTTTTCCTGTCGCATCTGCAAAGATTTCGCCTTCTTTGTTAATAACCACTCGAATCATATCTTTTTTGGGACGCATTTCATTAGATATAATACATTTTCTCATTGGAATTTTTTTCTTTCTCATTAATTTATCACTCCAACCTATGATTCTGTGTCATTATCTTCTTCTGTTTTAGCTGTTTTTTCTTCATCAGTTTCAGCAGTTAATTCTGTACTAGTTAAGTTTGTCTCTTCTAAGTTAACATTATCAAACTCAACATCTTCGTCACCTGAATTAACAATTTCATCTGCAACTTCTTCTGTTTCAATAACAGGATAAATTCCAGCTTCTCGGGCATCAGATTCTGATTTAATATCTATCTTCCAACTTGTTAATTTAGCAGCTAAACGTGCGTTTTGTCCTCGTTTACCTATAGCTAAGGATAATTGGTAATCAGGAACTACCACTACAGTTGATTGATTCTCTTCATCAACAATTACTTCTAAAACTTGTGATGGACTTAAAGCATTACGAACAAATACTTTCGGATCTTCATCCCATTGGACGATATCTATTTTTTCGCCACCAAGTTCTTCAACAACCGCTTCTACTCGTGCTCCTTTAGAACCTACACATGCTCCAACAGCATCTATATCAGGATTATCAGAATACACGCTAATTTTAGAACGATCTCCAGCTTCACGCGCTACTGATTTAACAATAACAGTACCATCATAAATTTCTGGAACTTCTTGTTCGAATAAACGTTTTAATAATCCAGGATGACTTCTTGATACATAAATTTGTGGACCTTTTGTAGTCTGTTCAACTTTATTTACATATACCTTGATACGTTCATTAGGAATATATTTCTCATTAGGACTTCTTTCAGCTTCTGACAGCACAGCTTCAATTCTTCCTAAATTCACATATACATAGCGATGGTCTACACGGTCAATCACACCTGTTAGAATATCTTCTTCTTTATCGATAAATTCATCATATAGAATTTCTCTTTCTGCGTCTCTAAGTCGTTGCATCACAGCTTGCTTAGCTGCTTGAGCTCCTACACGTCCGAAGTCCTTCGGTGTAACATCTTGTTCATAAATATCTCCTACTTCATAGGCAGGATTTTTGACTAAAGCAGTACTTAAATCAACTTCATCTCTATCATCAAACACTTCTTCAACGACTTCTTTACGTGCAATCACTCTAAATGAACCTTCGTCCATATTTAATTCAACTCTTACATTTCTAGCACTATCATAGTTTTTCTTGTACGCAGTAATTAAAGCTGCTTCAATTGCATCAATTAAAACTTCTCTAGGAATTTTCTTTTCCTTTTCTAAATATTCAGTAGCTAATAATAATTCATTACTTGACACGTTTTTTTCCTCCTCATCACGTTAAATCATTACAGCGTGACGTGCTTTTGCGATTTTATTCCTTGGAATTTCAATTTCTTTTGTTTTTGCCTTTTCTTTAACTTCCATATTAATTGATTCATCATTTACAGATTTTAAAATACCTAACCATTCTTTATCTCCTTCAATTGGTGCATAAAGAGATACAAAAATGGGCTGATTGATAGCATTATAAAAATCTTTTTCTTTTTTTATTGGTCTTTCTGCCCCTGGCGATGCAACATCAAGATAATACATTTCAGGTATTGGATCATTTTCATCCATAACTTCACTAATTTTTTCTGAAGCTAAAGTGCAATCATTAAGATCTACGCCACCTTCTTTATCAATAGAAATCCTTAAAAAATGGTCTTTACCTTCTTTAACATACTCAATGTCTACTAATTCAAAGTCCAAATCATTTAAAACTGGTTGAATCAATGGTTCAACTTGTTCAGTAATTTTACTCATACAGGCCTCCTTTTTTGGCAAATAGAAAAGAGCGGGTTTATGCCCACTCTTCTGCCTGAGTTAATCATTTTTTACGCATATTTAGTATATCACAAGTCTAATAAGTAAACAAACTGATATAGGTTTACTAATAAAGATGATTGAACGTATATGATATCAATTTATTAATAAGAAATGCTTACATATCAAATATCGACAATTGTGCCTTGTCAGGTAAATCTGGCAATGAGCCTAATTCGTCTAAATAGTCAATAACCTTTTGAGATAAGCCGGCTTTTTTATTTAAATCTTCTTTTGATAAAAATGGTCCCTCTTCTCTCGCTTCAACAATTCTTTGCGCAACGTTTTCTCCAAGTCCTGGCACTGAAATGAATGGAGGAATCAATGTATCCCCTTCAATAATGAAATCAAAAGCCTGACTTTTTTCTAAACTAATCGGTTGCAATCGAAAACCTCGATGCGCCATTTCATTCATTATTTCTAATACAGTTAATACATCTTTCTCTTTTTTTCCTAAATCCATATATCGTGAATACATATCTTTAACTGTATTACGAATACTCGTTTTATCTTTAATCATCGTTATAAGATCAAAATCGGAAGCTCTTATAGTAAAATATGCTGCATAATAATATAGTGGATGATGTACTTTAAAGTATGCAATTCTTACAGCCATTAGTACATAAGCTGCAGCATGAGCTTTAGGGAACATATATTTAATTTTACGACAAGAATCTAAATACCAATCTGGTACGTTATTCTCCTTCATCGCTTCAACCATTTCATCTGTTAAACCGCGACCTTTACGTACAAATTCCATCGTTTTAAAAGCCATTGACGGTTCAAGTCCAGCATACATTAGATATACCATGATATCATCACGACAGCCTATCACACTAGATAAATCACATATCCCTTGACGAATTAACTCTTGAGCATTACCTAACCAAACGTCCGTTCCGTGAGATAAACCTGAAATTTGAACTAATTCTGAGAATGTCGTTGGCTTAGTATCTTCAAGCATTTGACGTACAAATCCAGTACCAAATTCTGGCACACCAAATGTACCTGTCTTACATAATATTTCGTCTTCTGTAACACCTAAACTCTCAGGGCCACTAAATATTTGCATTGTTTCTTTATCATCTACTGGTATAGTTTTCGGGTCAATTCCTGATAAGTCTTGTAACATACGAATCATCGTTGGATCATCATGTCCTAATATATCTAATTTTAAGACATTATCGTGTATTGAATGGAAGTCGAAATGGGTTGTCATCCACGCTGCACTTTGGTCGTCTGCTGGAAATTGAATCGGAGTAAAATCATAAATATCCATGTAATCCGGTACAACAATAATTCCCCCAGGATGTTGACCAGTCGTACGTTTAACCCCTGTACAACCTTTAACCAACCGATCAATTTCAGCACCACGTTTGTGAATACCTTGATCATTTAAGTAACCTTTAACGAAACCAAAAGCTGTTTTTTCAGCAACAGTACCTATTGTTCCAGCACGAAATACTTTATCTTCACCAAACAATACTTTTGTGTAATTATGCGCGTTAGGTTGGTATTCACCACTAAAGTTCAAGTCAATATCTGGAACTTTATCTCCTTTAAATCCAAGGAATGTCTCAAAGGGGATATCTTGCCCTTCTTTAATTAATTCATTACCACAAGTGGGACATTTTTTATCTGGTAAATCGAATCCAGATCCAACCGAACCATCATCAAAGAACTCACTTGTCTTACAATGTAAACAAATGTAATGTGGTGGAAGCGGATTAACTTCTGTAATTTCGGTCATTGTTGCTACGAAACTAGAACCTACCGAACCACGCGATCCAACTAAATAACCATCATCTAGCGATTTTTTCACCAAACGTTGAGATATGAGATAAATAACAGAAAAGCCATTACCAATAATACTATCTAATTCTTTTTCAAGGCGGTCTATAACAATTTGTGGTAGATCTTCACCATATAGTTTTTTCGCATTAGAATAACTCAACTCACGAATTTCTTCATTAGCCCCATCCATTCTTGGCGTAAATAGTTTATCTTTTATAGGTACCACTTTTTCAATTTTATTAGCGAGCTCATTTGTATTTGTTACAACGATTTCATATGCTTTTTCTTCACCTAAGAAGTGAAAATCATCTAACATTTCATCAGTGGTTCTAAAGTGAGCTTCTGGTAATGTTGAACGATTTAATGGATTCCCTGGTTGGGATGCAATTAAAATTTTTCTGGCTATAGCATCATGCTCATATAGATAATGTGCATTACCAGTAGCAATCACTGGGATATTAGCGCTTTTACCAGCCTCTATTAATCGCTTGTAAATTTGTGTTAACGTTTCATTATCTCGTATTAATTCTCTATCCATTAAATCTTGATAAAGTGCCGGCGGTTGAACTTCTATAAAATCATAGAACTTTGCTATTTTTTCTACTTCCGACTGATCCTTCTGCATTACTGCTGTGAATAATTCACCCTCATCACACGCTGTGCCAATTAAGAGTCCTTCTCGATACTCATTTAAAAGAGAACGTGGAATTCTTGGCGTACGGTAATAATACTTAACTAATGAAGCACTGACTATTTTAAATAAATTTTTAAGACCTTCTTGATTTTGAACAATGAGTGTAACGTGGGATGGACGAGCTCTTTTATATGCATCTTCATTAGTTAATTTTTTATTAATTTCTAGATGGTTGTTCACACCTAGTTCTTTCATTTGTTGAACCATTTTTATAAAAATATAAGCTGTTGCTTCTGTATCATAAATCGCTCTATGGTGTTGCGTTAATTCGACACCATATTTTTTGGCAAGGAAATTTAAACCATGTTTCCCATATTCGGTATTAATTGTACGTGATAGCTCAAGTGTATCAATGACACCGTTTGTAGAAGGTCCAAAGCCTAACCTTTCATACCCTGTGTCAATAAATCCCATATCAAATGAAGCATTATGAGCTACAAATATCGCATCTCCAACCCACTCTTTAAATTCAGTTAACACTTCTTCAATTTCAGGAGCATCAGTTAACATATCATCCGTGATATGTGTAAGATTGATAATGGTTTCAGATAATCTTTCGTGTGGATTACTAAAACGTTCAAACTTATCTATAATTTCACCGTTATGCACTTTTACTGCAGCTAATTCAATAATTTTATCATATTGATTAGAAAGACCTGTTGTCTCTACGTCAAACACCACATATGTTGCATCTTTTAAATTACGGTCTGTTGGTTTATAAGCTATAGGAACACCATCGTCTACTAGCATACCTTCCATACCATAAATCATCTTAATACCGTACTTTTCCGCAGCATTGTGTGCATCGGGAAAGGCTTGTACTACATTGTGATCTGTTACTGCTAAGGCTTGGTGTCCCCATTTAGCAGCTTGTTCAACATATGCACTAATATTAGGAATACCATCCATTTGACTCATAGACGTATGTAAATGAAACTCTACACGCTTATTTTCTGCTTTATCTTGTTTAGGTGTCTTTTTAATTTCTTCAATATCTGACATCATCATGACAAGATCTCTAACAAAAGTATCTTCTTCAATACGACCTTGAGCTCTAACCCATTTACCAACACTAAGTGCCTTAAAGTGCTCCAAGTCATCTTTATTTTTTCTTGTAAACATTTTTAATACAAGTGAATCTGTGTAATCAGTAACTTTAAGCTCAACTATATGACGTCCACTCTTAAGTTCTTTTAGGTTAATATCAAATATAACACCCTCAATAGCTACTTTGAATTCTTCTTCAATAATTGATTCAATTGGTTTTATATTTTCAATCTGAATTGGTTTTCCAATCTGACATTTTTCCACTGTACTTTCATTATTATCTTGTTGTTTCGCTTTTTCTGCTTTCATTTTTTCTAATTTTTCAGTTGCTTCTCTTGCACTTTGTTCATCTTCTTGTTGAATATGTGCTTCTAAAGATGCAAGGTCATCATCGTGATTTGTTGTATCTGTTTCAAAAACGACTTTATCAATTTCAAAGCCACACTGTCTAAATGCTTTAATCAAACTACCATTACATGCCTTATCAAAATGATTTCTCTCAATGTCATTTGAAACTAAGACTTTTAAAACATTTCCACTCATAATGAGTTTTTTTTGTTTCAATTGACCTTTCACTTTTGGCGACAATCGTGTTTGATCAATACAATGTCCGAAATATTTTAAAGCAAACTCATCTTGATTGTTGGTATCTTTAATTGAAAAATCAATTGCTACTGTAGCTATTTCTTTAAATTCTTCTTCAATTGCATGTGTAAAAAGAAGATAATCTTCATGAGATAAAAAATGTGGGAGTGATATTTGGAAAGTCCATGTTCTGTTTTTATTTGAAACATCTATACGCGTGAGTTCACCTTGTTCAAGAATATCTTGTTCTAGTTGATTTGATATTTTTATTTGATCGGCAAGCACTTTAAACTTTTCTCGATTTGTCATTGCCAAAATAATAACCACCTTAATTAATACTAAATTTAAAACTATTAAACATCATTGGATATATTACAACTGTTCATAAAGTTACTTAATAAATTCGTTTCATATTATACTACTGATTGGACGTATTTTCATGAAAAACAAATAGTAAGTAATACAATAAAGAAGAGCAGGTTAGATTTAAGATTATGTTTCATCATCTTTCCTGCTCTTTATTAATATCAATTTAACTATCAACAATTATATTACAACTTACTTAATATTCTTAAATAAATCTTGTAAGTAAGTCTCTAATTCATCAATTTGCACTTCTTCGCTTAAACCGTTAAAGCGTTGTTTTACCTCAACAATACCTTCTTCAGCTCTTTTACCAACAACAACTCGTACCGGTAACCCTATTAGGTCTGAATCATTAAATTTAACACCAGCACGTTCTTTTCGGTCATCATATAAAACATCGTATGAATCCATTAATTTTTGATAAAGTTGATCACCTAAAGTACGTTGATCTTCCTTTTTAGGATTGATAGTGATTAGATGGATATCGAAAGGCGTTACTGATTTTGGCCAAATAATTCCATTCTCGTCATTGTTTTGTTCAACAATTGCACTTAATGTTCTTGATACTCCAATACCATAACACCCCATAATGAGTGGTTGTGCTTTTCCCTGATTATCTAGAAAAGTTGCATTCATTGATTCAGAATATTTTGTTCCTAATTTGAAAACTTGTCCTACTTCAATGCCTTCAGCAAATTGTGCTACTCCCGAGCCATCACTTAACATCTCACCTTGTGTAATGAATCTAAAGTCACCGTATTCTGTTACGTCAAAGTCTCTACCAATATTGACATTTATATAGTGATAATGATCTTCATTAGCTCCTACAACAAAGTTATTTAAATCTTGTAAGTAATTATCGGCATAAATTTTAATATCTTTTTCAAAAATAGGACCAATAGACCCCGGATTGGCACCTACAAGATTAACAATTTCATCCTGTGTAGCCATTTCAACATGTTCCGTGCCGAAATATGCTTTTAATTTCACTTCATTTAATTCATGATGTCCACGAACTAGTAACATAATAAATTCGCCATCTATTTTAAAAATCATCGTTTTTACAATTTCATCTAATGGTCTCTCTAAATAGCCTGCAACTTCTTGAGCTGTTTTAACATTTGGCGTCTCAACTTTAGTCAATTCTGCAAGTTCAGAATGCTTATGAGAAGGATGATAAACAACTTCGGCCTTTTCAATATTAGCTGCGTAGTCACTCTCATTACTATAAACTATTGTATCTTCCCCAATTTCACTCAATGCCATAAACTCGTGTGTATGACTTCCCCCTATTGCACCTGAATCTGCCACAACCGGTCTTGCATTGATGCCTACACGTTTGAATATGCGACTATATGCTTGATACATATCTTGATAAGTTGCATCTAATGAAGCTTCATCTGAATGGAAAGAATATGCATCTTTCATAAGAAATTCGCGTCCTCTTAATAATCCAAAGCGTGGCCTTTTCTCATCTCTATATTTGGATTGAATTTGAAATAAAGTAAGGGGTAACTGTTTATATGATTTTAATTCATCTCTAACTAAAGAAGTGACTACTTCCTCATGAGTCGGTCCTAATGCAAATTCACGTCCGTTTCTGTCTTTTAAACGCATTAGTTCTGGACCATATGCACTCCAACGACCTGATTCTTCCCATAATTTTGCTTGTTGTAAAGCTGGCATAAGAATTTCTACAGCATCTATACTTTCCATTTCTTCACGTATGATTTTAGATATATTATTTAGGACACGTGTAGCTAGTGGTAAGTAACTATATATACCACTTGTACTCTGTTTAATTAACCCTGCTTTTAATAATAAACGATGGCTTAATGCTTCCGCCTCTGCAGGGACTTCTCTCATCGTTGGTATAAATACTTTAGATTGTTTCATTCTCTTTTTCCTCCCTATTTATAAGAAATACCGTTGTATATCATTCCAAGTGACTAAAATCATAATAATAACCACAAAAAGTGCGCCTACAGCAATAATTCCTGTTTCCGCTTTTTTATTCACTGGTTTTCTAAAAATAGCCTCATATAGTACAAATAATATGCGACCACCATCAAGCGCTGGAATAGGTAACAAATTCATTATTCCTAAGTTAACACTTAATAAAGCGGTGTATCCTACTAAATTAATAATTCCAGATTTAACAACAGAATCAACACTGTGATAAATACCAACAGGGCCATTTAACATATCAAATGAAAATTCTCCTGTAAATATACTGGCTAACATACCAACAACAGCTGTAAAAATAAGCTTACCTTTGTCGAAAAAGTTATAAATACCGTAGCTTATTGGTTTAAAAACGCTGTGTTCTGTAGTAGGAGCAAAACCAATTTGATAAGTTGTTTGAGTTTTAGTTTTAGTTATCTTTCTTTCTACTTTTTTAGGTTGGAGATCTACAGACTTGGTTTGGCCATCCCTTTTAATTTTTACAGTTGTTTCAGCCGTTCTATTTTGGTCAAGAACATGTTTGATATCATCAAAATTTTTAATTTTATGATTACCTACCTGAACTATTTTATCACCTTTGTGCAATCCAGCTTCATCAGCCGGAGACTTCTTCACAACTTCTCCTATGACATTGGTTGGCGTACCTTGGTAGTATGCTAATCCAATAAATAGTACTAAAGCTAAAATAAAATTAAATAATGGACCTGCAAACAATGTTAAAAACTTAGGCAATGGTTTCTTATGTGCAAACTGTCTATCTCTTGGAGCAATTTGGACAAGGCTTCCATTTTCGACAAAAAATGCCTTTTTCGCTATAGTGAAGTGATGCCTTTCGTCATCATAAGAAGTAATACCTTCAATATATAGGTCATCTTTAAAATCACATTTCTTAACTTCTATAGCTTCAATTTGTTGAAATTTATGTTGATCATCTAGAATTATATGTGTGATTTCATCTTGGTTATTTAACTTTATTTTTACGTTCATACCTGGTTGAACTGGTGGTTCTTCAAGACCATCACCAGCCATTCTTACATAACCACCCACCGGTAATAGACGAATTGTATATAATGTTTCATCTTTACGAAAACTAAAAATTTTAGGGCCCATACCAATCGCAAATTCAGGACACATAATTCCTGCTCGCTTAGCAAAAAACATGTGTCCATATTCGTGAACAGTTACGAGGACACCAAATACGATGATAAATGAAATAATCGTAATTAAAATGCTCATGTTCTACACCTCTAATGAATTTATGTTTAATTAAAAAATCATCTAAGTAATTAAATCGAAGATAATATTAAATATTATAATATGTTAATACTTAATATCATATTATTTTGTGTTATTGTATCTTAACAATTTATCAATAAGTGCTGAAAAGGAGTTAAGAGATATTCACCACTCATCAACATCTCAATAACTCCTTCATTATAACATCTATTCCATTTTACAATTCATAAATTTAAGTTTGTATCAGTAAAATATTTAATAGCGGTAATACAAACATGAAGCTATCAAATCTATCTAATATACCGCCATGCCCTGGTAGTATACGTCCCGAATCTTTAACACCAAAATGACGTTTAAACCCAGATTCTACTAAATCACCTAATTGACCAAACATACTTAACACAATTGTGACTAATAATAAAAGCCAAATATTCATATGTAAATCTACAAACATTTGCATCACTAATGGTACTAAAATGCTACATAAAATACCACCAAAGAAACCTTCAATTGTTTTATTAGGGCTAATAACTGGCCATAACTTATGTTTACCCATAAGGCGACCAAAAATATAAGCACCCGTATCTGTTAGCCAAACGATTAAAAATGCAAATAAAATATATCTCAAGCCCTCAGAACGTGTCTCATAAAAATACATGAAACCAATTCCTACATAAGCTACAGACATCAAACAAAATGCAGCATCCATAAAACTAAATCTGTTTTTAGATAGCACTGTATAACTTAAAACTATGAAACTCATAGCAATTAAACCTTTAAGTTGGATAACTTGAACCCATTCACCTGCATCTTGAGGTAACATGATAATAATTAGGGCTAAAGCACTAATCAGACCAGGTATAGATAAAAATTTAATCATATTCATATTAAGTAATTCTTTTAAGGCTATCAAAGCTAATAAAAATGCGAAAAGCATTAATATTAAGCCACCCTTGAGCAAGATAGGCAAGAATATTAATAAAGCTATAATCGCGGTTAATGTTCTTACTTTCATTTTTTACTCCTCACTTAATCCTCCAAAACGTCTTTGGCGTGATTGATATATTTTCAAACACTCTCTTAACTCTATTTCATCAAAATCTGGCCATAGCTTTTCATTAAAAATAAATTCACTATATGAAGCTTGCCATATTAAGAAATTGCTTATCCTTTGTTCTCCTGAAGTGCGTATTAATAAGTCTGGATCTGGATAACTATGCGTCATTAAATGACGTTTTATTAACGCCTCATCAATCACATCAGATCCTTGTCCGTTTAATTGTAATTCGTTATATATTGTTTTCATACTCTGAATAATCTCAGCTCGTCCACCATAATTTATAGCAAACACAAGCGTTAACCCAGTATTGTTCTGAGTTTTAGCTTTAGCAAAATCAATAGCATTAATTGTCGATTGTGGTAAGCCTTCATAAAACCCTATTGTTTCAATTTTAACATTCTTTTCAATTAATTCTGGTAGAAATGTTTTAAGGAAATTCACAGGAAGATTCATAATATAATTAACTTCACTTTCAGGTCTAGACCAATTCTCTGTTGAAAATGCGTATAGTGTTAAGTACTTAATACCTAAATCACTCGCTTCGCGAGTAATTTTTTTGATTGTTTGCATACCTTCATAATGTCCTTTAATTCTAGGCATTTTACGTTTTTTTGCCCAACGTCCATTTCCATCCATGATAATAGCCACATGTTCAGGTATATTATGTATGTCTAAATCATTATTATGGTTTGTCTCAGTTTTGTTTTTATTTTTCAGCTTTTTAAACATGGTCTTTCCTCCGAGCCTGATCGTCTCTGTTTATAATATTAGTTAATTAAACAATCATCTATCATTTTATCATACTCATTTATTCCATTGAATAAGCAAATAAAAAAACTGTACCAAAGTCTTAGTTGGTACAGTTTAGACTATGAAGATATTCAATGTCTGACAGATGTTTCATTTTAGATAATATACTAATATGAATGTGTTTGCGATAATAAAATACCTATACTGACATAATATCTTTTTCTTTGTCGGCAACCAATTGATCTATATCTTTAATCGAATTATCTGTAGCTTTTTGTACATCATCAGTTTGACTTCTTAAGTCGTCTTCAGTAATGTCACCATTTTTTTCGTCTTTTTTAAGCTGATCATTAATATCACGACGAATATTTCTAATTGAGACTTTAGCATCTTCACCAATTTTTTTAACTTCTTTAACTAATTCTTTTCGTCTTTCTTCAGTTAAAGCTGGTACAGAGATACGAATAACCTCACCATCACTCGTTGGATTAACCCCAAGATTAGCCGCGATAATTGCTTTTTCAATATCAGCAACTGATGTCTTATCATATGGTGAAATAACTAATAGACGTGCTTCAGGCACATTGATACTTGCTAATTGTTGCACTGGTGTAGGTGCACCATAGTAGTCAACTGTAACACCATTAAGTAAATTGGAGTTTGCTCTACCAGCACTAATGTTAGCAAGTTCACGAGATAAGTTATCAATTGATTTTTGCATTCTAGACTTTGTATCTTTGATTATGTCACTCATTTTTTACACCTCAAAATTATTTTGTAATTAATGTTCCGATTTTTTCACCCATTACAGCACGCTTAATATTACCTTCTTCCATAATAGAGAAAACATTTAATGGAATGTTATTATCCATGCAGAACGATGAAGCTGTTGAATCCATCACTTGTAAACCTTCTTGAAGCATTTGAATATGTGTCAAATGTTCATATTTAATTGCATTTGCATCAACTTTTGGATCAGCTGAATAAACACCATCTACATTATTTTTACCCATTAAAATTACATCTGCTTCTACTTCAGCCGCACGTAAAGCAGCAGTTGTGTCAGTTGAGAAGTAAGGATTACCAATTCCAGCGGCAAATATAACAACACGTTTTTTCTCCAAATGTCTAATTGCACGTCGACGAATATATGGTTCAGCAACTTGTTTCATTTCAATAGAAGTTAAAACACGTGTATCACAATCTAATTGTTCTAAACTGTCTTGTAATGCTAAAGCATTCATTACAGTAGCAAGCATCCCCATGTAATCAGCCGTACCACGATCCATGCCTAGGTCGCTACCAGTTTTGCCTCTCCAAATATTTCCACCGCCGACAATGACAGCAATTTCACAATCCATTTTGGCAACTTCAGCAACTTGCTGTGCAACGCTTTTGATAATGATAGGATTTATGCCGAATCCTTTATCACCTGCTAAAGCTTCACCACTCAATTTTAATACTACACGTTTATATTTAGAAGTTTGTGCCATTTTCTTATCCTCTCTATCGTAAAAATATGTAAATATATAAGTAAAGAAGACACGAATGTCTCCTTTTAGCTATCTTAACAATAGGCTTATAAAAAGGAAACGTGTGAGGTGTCTTCTTCCTTGTTAAACTTTATGACAGATTATTTCATTTGTCCTTTAACTTCTTCAGCAAAGTTTTCTTCACGTTTTTCCATACCTTCTCCAACTTCATAACGAACGAAATCAGTAAGTTTACCACCTTTAGCTTTTAAGAAAGCTTCAACAGTTTCGTCTGGATTTTTAACGAAGTTTTGATCTACAGCACAAATTTCTTGTAAATATTTACGTAAACGACCTTCAACCATTTTTTCAACGATTTTTTCTGGTTTACCTTCGTTTAATGCTTGTTGTTTTAATACTTCTCTTTCATGATTGATTTCTTCTTCGCTTACTTGTTCAGAAGAAACATATTTAGGGTTGATTGCCGCAATGTGCATTGCTACGTCTTTAGCAGCTTCTTCATCAGTAGTACCTTCAACTACTGTTAACACACCAATACGTCCACCCATGTGTAAATATGCACCAAATGCATCATTATCAGTTTTTGTTCTGATAGAGAAACGACGGATGCTTAATTTTTCACCAATTGTTGAGATAGCTTCTTTCATTCTTTCATCAACAGTTTTACCGCTAGATAATTTAGATTCCATCAAAGCGTCTACTGTTTCTACCTTGCTATCTAAAATATGGTTAGCAATTTCTTTAACTAATTCTTGGAAACCTTCGTTACGTGCTACGAAGTCTGTTTCTGAATTAATTTCAACGATTGCAGCTTCATTACCTTTTACTTCAACGTGTACAAGACCTTCTGCTGCGATACGGTCAGCTTTTTTAGCTGCTTTTGCAATACCTTTTTCACGTAGGTAGTCAATCGCTTTATCGATGTCACCATCAGTTTCAGTTAGCGCTTTTTTACAATCCATCATTCCTGCGCCAGTTTTTTCACGTAATTCTTTAACAAGTTTTGCTGAAATTGCCATTCATTATTCCTCCAATATAAATAGTAATTATTGATATACCTAGATTTTAGCATTATTTTAGGTTATATTTCCATTACAGTATTATGATTTAATTTTATTTTTAAAAAAAGGTGATAAGCATTAGTATCTTATCACCCATTTAAACTATCTCTTAGTTTGATTCAACAGAAGTGTTTTCTTCAGTTGTTTCTGCTTGTTCAGATTCTTCTTTGTCATCTAAATTGATGTTTTGTTCTGCAGCTACTTCTTCATTAGATACACCTTGTTGACCTTCTAAGATAGCGTCTGCCATTTTACCAGTTAATAATTTAACGGCACGAATAGCATCATCGTTTGCTGGGATAACGTAATCAATTTCATCAGGATCACAGTTAGTGTCAACAATACCTACGATAGGAATATTTAGTTTGCGAGCTTCAGCAATAGCGTTGCGCTCTTTACGAGGATCAACAACGAATAATGCTTGAGGCATTGATTTCATATCGCGAATACCGCCTAAGAACTTAATTAAACGGTCGTATTCTTTTTTAAGTTCAACAACTTCTTTTTTAGGTAATACTTCAAATAATCCGTCTTCTTCCATTTTTTCAATTTCAGAAATACGTTTAATTCGTTTTGAGATTGTTTTGTAGTTAGTTAAAATCCCACCTAACCATCTTTGGTTAACGTAGAATTGACCAGCACGCTCTGCCTCAGCTTTAACTGATTCTTGCGCTTGTTTTTTTGTACCTACGAATAAGACTTTTCCGCCTTCTTCAGAGATTTGTTTAACAAAGTTGTATGCTTCTTCAACTTTTTTCACTGTTTTTTGTAAATCAATGATATAAATACCATTTCTTTCAGTGAAGATATATTTTTTCATTTTTGGGTTCCAACGGCGTGTTTGGTGACCGAAGTGAACACCGGCTTCAAGTAATTGTTTCATAGAAATTACTGCCATTTTAAATTCCTCCTAGTGGTTATTTACCTCCATAATCAACTGATATAAAGACAAATATTTAATTTGCACCCTTTATATTTAAATTGATTATGTGCGTATTGGCTTTATAGCCGTCAATTAATATATCATATTTAATACATAAAAGCAATAACATGATTTGTATTATTGAATTTCTGTTTGAATAACAATAAAGATGGAGATTATTTAATAACATTCTTAATTTCTCTAAACATTTTATAGTCGATAATTAACATATAAAATAATAGGTTTCTGAAAAAGTAAAAATCAGTCCATTCATTATTCACAGATTAATCTTAATTTACTAATATTTCAAAAAAACATTTCATATTCAACTTTTACTTATTTTTTTCAAGCTCATCAAGGAATTTATCTTTTTTCACTTTAATAAATGTCCCTTTCATTCCAAGAGAACGTGATTCTATGACACCCGCACTTTCAAGTTTGCGTAAAGCATTCACTATGACTGATCGTGTAATGCCCACTCTGTCAGCTACTTTTGAAGCTATAAGTAAACCTTCTGTACCACCAAGTTCTTCAAATATATGTTCGATTGCTTCTTTTTCTGAGTATGAAAGTGAGTTGATTGCCATTGTTATAGCAGCTTTATCTCTAGCTTCTTTTTCGACTTCATTATGTTTTTCTCGTAATATTTCCATTCCTATTACAGTGGCTGCATATTCTCCTAATACTAAGTCATTTTCATTGAAGTCGTCTTGAACTCGACCTAAGACTAGCGTACCAAGTCTTTCGCCACCACCTAAAATTGGAAAAATAGTTGTTCTACTATTTAAAAATACCTCTCTATTCTCTGGTGGAAATACAGTTAATTCATTATCAATATCGATATTTGATTCTGTTTGTTTAACATTCATCAACTCTTCAGTATATTCGCGCGGTATATGTCGATCTTCTAACATATCTTTAATACGTTCACTTTTTAATAATTCATTCAAACAAGATCCTAAGATTTTACCTCTTCTCGACACAATAAATACATTAGTAACTGTAACATTACTAATTGTTTGAGCAACATCTTTAAAATCTACTGCAATGCCTTTATGTTTTTGTAATAAAGTGTTTAATTCTCTTGTTTTAGATAATAAGCTCATATTTTTTCTCCTTCTATATATATTTATAAAATAAATGCACTTAAATCTTTATTTGTTGAGATTGATTTTAATTTGTCATCTACATATTGTGGGGTAATATCCACAACAGCATTCGGCATGCTTGGTGCTTCAAATGATAAATCTTCAAGCATTTTTTCTAGAATAGTGTGTAATCTACGAGCACCAATATTATCAGTATCTTGATTAACTTGATATGCAATTTCAGCTAATCTTTGAATGGCATCTTCTGAGAAGTTAACTGTAACTTCTTCAGTTTGAAGCAATGCTTCATATTGTTTGACAAGCGATAATTTTGGTTCTGTCAGAATTCTCACGAAATCTTCTACTGAAAGGCTTTCTAATTCTACTCTAATTGGAAATCGACCTTGTAATTCAGGAATTAAATCACTAGGTTTTGATACGTGGAATGCACCAGCACCTATAAATAGCATATGTTCAGTATTTACAGTACCATATTTTGTCTGAATCATGCTACCTTCAAGTATAGGAAGAATATCTCGTTGTACGCCTTGTCTTGACACATCTTGACCACTATTTTGATTGTTAGTAGCAACCTTGTCTATTTCATCAATAAATATGATACCCATTTGTTCTGCAAGCTCTAATGCTTGTTGATTCGCAGTTTCTTGGTCGATTAATTCGTCAGCAAAATCATCAGCTAAGATTTTTCTAGCTGTCTCAACCGAAACTTCTCTTTCGACTTTTTTCTTGGGCATCAATTGATTCATCATATCTTGAATTTGTTGATTTTGATTAGTCCCTAACATTCCCATTGATGCAGGATCTTGTTCTACTTTTATTCTTACTTTTTCATTTTCAAGTTTGCCCTGTTCAAGTTGTTTTTTTATTTCAGAACGTTTCGTTTTAATTTCCTCAGTTGGCGGTTCTTCCTCTTCATCTTGATTTTGACCGAAGTTTGGAATTGCTCCACCGAATAAATTTTCCAAAGGATTGTTACCTTGTGCTGCCTTCTTTTTTAAACTCGGAACAAGTAATTTAACTAATTTGTCGTTTGCTTTCTTAGTTGCCTCATCTTTAACTAATGACTTTTTCTCGTCTTTTACTAAACGTACAGCAACATCAACTAAATCTCTAACCATGCTTTCAACATCTCTACCAACGTAACCGACTTCTGTAAATTTAGTTGCCTCGACTTTAATAAACGGTGCTCCAACAATTTTTGCCATGCGTCGAGCTATTTCAGTTTTACCAACTCCCGTTGGACCAATCATTAAAATATTTTTAGGCGCAATCTCTTGTTTCTCTTCTTCTTTTAAAAGACTTCTACGATAACGATTTCTTAATGCAATAGCCACCTTACGTTTTGCATCATTTTGTCCTACAATATACTCATTCAATTTAGATACGATGTCTTTTGGGGTTAATTTAATTCCATTTGTATCCATATTTAACATTCCTCCATATTGCTACTTTGTTTTATGAGATTCATTTCCTTAATTTGAGCAATGCTGTTTTTAAAGCGTTTCTACAATTATATTGTCATTTGTAAACACACAAATATCAGCTGCAACTTTTAAACTTTCGTATGCCATTTCACTAGCAGAAAGTTGTGTTGCATGTCTTTTTAAAGCTCGACCTGCGCTAAGTGCGTAGTTACCACCTGACCCAATGGCAATTAAATCATCATCAGGTGCAATAACTTCACCTGTACCACTAACAATAAGTATGGCATCTTTATCCATTACGATAAGCATCGCCTCTAGTTGTCGTAATTGTTTATCTCCACGCCATTCTTGTGCTAGTTCAACAGCTGCGCGCTCTAAATTACCACTAAATTGCTGAAGTTTTGTTTCAAATTTTTCGAAAAGTGTGAAGGCATCAGCAACACTACCAGCAAAACCAGCCAATACTTTTCCTTCGTATAAACGTCTCACTTTTCTCGCAGTTTGTTTCATAATAACTTGTTGGCCTAATGTGACTTGACCATCACCAGCCATAGCTGCTTCACCATTATGGCGTACAGCGTAAATTGTTGTAGCGTGTAAAGAATTATCCATAAATTACTCTCCTTTTTTTGCTCGAGGATGTGCGTTTAAATACACCTTTCTCAATTGTTGATTCGAAACATGTGTATAACGTCCAGTGGTCGATAAATTGACGTGACCAAGTAAAGACTGTACAGTCCTTAAATCAGCACCTTGATTTAATAAATGTGTAGCAAAAGTATGTCTTAATTTATGAGGATGTATGTCATTGACCCCAGCGGTTCTTTTAACGACATCATTAAGTACATACCTTACTCCTCTTTCGGTGATAGGATCACCTTTCATATTTACAATTAAATAATCATGATTAGCTAATTGTTTAGGTTGAAATTCTTCTAAGTATCTTTCTATACTCTGTCTACAGAACTCTCCAAAAGGTATAAACCTTTCCTTATTTCCTTTACCTAAGACTTTTACACCAGGTAAGTTCATATCTATATCTTTTAATTTAATATTTATTAATTCAGACACACGTATTCCTGTTGCATATAACAATTCAATAATAACTTTGTCCCGTATGCCCTTTTTATTATCATGCTCTACAGTTTGAAAAAGTGCTTCCATTTCTTCTTCATAAAAGAATTGAGGTAAATACTTCTCTTTTTTAGGATGCACTAGTTGAACAAAGGGATTAATAATTGAATTATTTTGAGTCATCCAAAATTCATAGAAGGTACGTAACGTTGATATCTTTCTTGATACCGTAGTTCTTTTTAGTTGATTAGAATATAAAAAAGCCAAATAGTTTCTAGCATCTTTATATTCAAAAGTCTCAAGTTGTAAATGTTCTCTTTCTAAAAAGTTGTTAAATTGAACTAAGTCATCATGATAAGATTTTAACGTATACGCTGAAAAGTTTCTTTCAACCTTTAACATGTATAAAAATGTTTCTTGGATTTTATCCAAAATCAATCCCCTCCATCATATTGCATTGTAGCATATGTGTAAAAACGCATACAGTAATTTGATAATCAATTCAAAATCTTTAGAGAATTAATTCCATACTTTATATAAATTAGTCATAATTTTCTCTAACTCACTTGTTTTACTTAATTTACGTTAGTTTTAAACAATATTCATCACAAAAAAACCAGGTAGTTATCAACTACCTAGTTAACCTATTTGTAAATTACAGCGTTTGTTTGTAATTATCTAAATACTCTAACGCTCTTTTGGCTTGTGTTTCATATCTTTCTTTTTTATCTTTAATACGTTTTTCAAGAGATGGTAAAAGACCAAAATTGGCATTCATAGGTTGAAAGTTCTTCTCATTTTTTGCATGCGATATGTAGTAAGCCATACTACCTATCATTGTCTCCCTAGGGAAAATAACTTCCCCTTTACCTAAAATTTTATGCGCAAGATTAATACCTGCAACTAATCCACTAGCAGCACTTTCAACATAACCTTCAACGCCAGTCATTTGTCCAGCAAAATATAAATTATCATGTCCTTTTAATTCATATTTTTCGTTTAAAACATCAGGTGAATTAATAAAGGTATTTCGGTGCATCACACCATATCTTACAATATCAACATTTTCTAATCCTGGTATTAAACGAATGACTTCTTTTTGCGCACCCCATTTTAAATGTGTTTGAAAGCCAACAATATTATATAATGTTCCAGCTGCATCATCTTGTCTTAATTGAACAACTGCATAAGGGCGTTTCCCAGTCTTAGGATCTTCAAGTCCAACAGGTTTCATCGGACCAAATAACAAAGTTTTTCGTCCTCTTTCAGCCATGACTTCAAAAGGCATACAACCTTCAAAATATTTTTCTTTTTCAAATTCATTGACTGGTGCAACTTCAGCTTCTAATACTGCATCATAAAAACGATTAAATTCTTCTTCAGTCATAGGGCAATTAAGATACGCTGCTTCACCTTTGTCATAACGTGATTTTAAATATACTTTATCCATATTAATTGAATCTTTTTCTATTATTGGTGCGGCAGCATCGTAAAAATACAATTGATCTTTACCAGTAATATCAACAATTTCTTGAGCTAAATGCTCAGTAGTTAGAGGACCAGTTGCAATAATCGTATAACCTTCTGGTATATGATTAACTTCTTCATTTAACACAGTGATGTTTGGGTGGTTTCTTAAGGTATCTGTAATATAGCCAGCAAAATCATGTCTGTCCACTGCTAAAGCACCACCAGCTGGCACACGTGCTTTATCTGCTGATGTGATAATTAACGAGTCTAAATGTCTCATTTCCTCTTTAAGTACACCGACAGCATTTGTAAGTGCATTACCTCTCAATGAATTTGAACAAACCAATTCAGCAAATTTATCTGTATGGTGCGCTGGAGTCTGTTTAACTGGACGCATCTCAATTAAATTCACTTTAATTCCACGTTGAGCTAATTGATATGCAGCTTCAGAGCCAGCTAAACCAGCTCCTACAACATTTACTTTTTGAGTCATTTTGCCCCTCCTAAAATTACTCATCTATTTTTGAACTTCTTCTTCATAATCACAGTTGGAGCACACAACTTGACTACTTTTACCTTTTTTCTTATTCACAAGGTAATGATGACACTTAGGACAATCTCTTCCAACAGGCTTATCCCAAGAAATAAAATCACATTCCGGATATCTAGAACAACCATAGAAAATTCTATTTTTCTTTGATTTACGTTCTACGACATCTCCTTCATTACATTTTGGACACGTGACACCAATCGTTTTGACAATTGCTTTTGTGTTACGACAGTCTGGAAAGTTTGAACATGCCATAAACTTACCATATCTTCCCATTTTAATTACCATTGGAGAACCACAGACTTCACAATCTTCACCTGCTGGCTCGTCTTTAATCTCAATCTTTTCCATTTCAGATTCGGCGCGCTCAACATCTTGTTTAAAACTGTTGTAGAAATCTCCTATTACTTTACGCCAATTCATGTCACCTTCAGCAATTTTATCAAGTAATGTTTCCATGTTTACAGTGAATTCTACATCAATAATTTCTGGGAAGTATTCTTTAACTTGCTCATAAACAATTTCTCCTAATTCAGTTGGAATGAAGCGTTTACTTTCTAACTTGACGTAGTTCCGCTTTTGAATCGTATCAATAGTAGGAGCATATGTTGAAGGTCTTCCAATTTTAAGTTCCTCGAGTGTTTTAACTAAACGTGCCTCGGTATAACGAGGAGGAGGTTGTGTAAAGTGTTGTGCCGGTTCAATCTTTGTCGCAGTCACCTTATCTCCTTTATCAAGTTGAGGAAGCTTATTTTCTTTATCATTCTCTTTATCATCTTTTGCCTCTACATATAGTGTCATAAAACCTTTAAATTTAATAGTTTGACCATTAGCTCTAAATTTAATGTCGTTTTGAGTTACATCTAAAGCTACCGTATCCAAAATAGCTGGAGCCATCTGACTTGCTACAAATCTCTCCCAAATTAATTTGTATAGACGGTGTTGATCTCTAGTAAGAAAAGCTTTCATATCATCAGGCGTTCGCATTGTACTAGTAGGTCTAATAGCTTCGTGAGCATCTTGATCACCTTGTTTACCCGATGATTTACGCTGAGACACGTACTGTTCACCATATTTATCAGTAATATATTGCTGCGCTTCTGATTTTGCAGAAGTTGAGATACGAGTAGAATCAGTACGCATATACGTGATTAAACCTACTGTACCTTGACGCTTTAAGTCAATACCTTCATATAATTGTTGCGCTAGCATCATTGTCTTACGTGCTTTAAAATTTAATTTACGTGCAGCTTCTTGTTGTAAGGTTGATGTAGTAAATGGATGAGCAGGATAACGCGTTTTTTCTTTACGATTCACATTGGTGATTTCAAATTGATCACCATTTAATGCTTCAGTAATCTTTTGAACATCGTCTTTGTTATTTAGCTTATAAGGTTTATTTTTATAGTGTAGAAATTTAGCTGTAAACTTAGATTTCTTGTATCTAAATTCACCTTCAATAGACCAATACTCTTCAGGTTTAAAATTACGAATTTCATTTTCACGGTCAATGACTAAACGTAAAGCAACTGACTGAACTCTTCCAGCAGACAGCCCTTTTTTAACTTTCTTCCATAATACTGGAGAAATATTATAACCAACGAGTCTATCTAATATACGACGTGCTTGTTGCGCGTCAACTAAATCCATTTCAATACCACGAGGATGCTTAAAACTATCTTTAACAGCATCTTTTGTAATTTCATTAAATACTACTCTATTTTCTTTGCTATCTTCTAATTCTAAAATTTTTGATAAATGCCAAGCAATCGCTTCACCTTCACGGTCAGGGTCACTAGCTAAAAATATCTTTTTGGCTTTTTTCGCATGTTTTTTTAAATCTTTAACTACAGGACCTTTGCCACGAATTGTAATATATTTTGGTTCATAGTTATCTTCAGTGTCGACACCCATTTGACTTCTTGGTAAGTCACGAACATGTCCCATTGAAGCAATAACTTTATATCTTTTGCCTAAATATTTTTCAATGGTTTTAGCTTTTGCAGGCGATTCAACAATGACTAAATTATCTGCCAAAGTTTATTCCCCCTTGCAAATTTAATTACTAAAGATAAATGATAAACGGTTATTTTTGTATTTGTCAACGTTTTAATTTTTAATTTCCAATTTTGTAAGAATTGTTATTATTTTTGATTCATTAAACTTTAACTAAATTAAAGGATATAAATAATTAATTCAGAAAATAAATCTATCATTTACATAAATAGATAATCAATTAAGATACTACTTTCATCTATAACAACTTGAGCACCTTCATTTATCCTTCGTAAATTGCCTTTAGTCATTTTGTTGAACATTGAACCAGGTAGAACATAAACATTTCTATTTTGCTCTAAAGCACAATCAATAGTAATTTGACTACCACTTCTTTCTTCAGCCTCAGTTATAAGAACCCCTCTAGACAGACCACTTATAAGTCTGTTTCTTTCAGGAAATTTATACTTATTTATGGGAGAAAATGGTGGATATTCACTTATCACTAACCCATTTCTTTCAACTTTAGTTCTTAAATTTAAGGTTGCTTTAGGATAATGATAACAATGTCCAAATCCAAGTACGCCAATAGTTGGTAAAAAGTATTTAAGTGCGGTTTGATGTGCTACACTATCTGCGCCACGCGCTAATCCAGAAACAATCGCCATATTTAATTGTCTAAATGATGGAAAAAGATAGTTTAAAGATTGACTTGTATATTGTGAGGCATTACGTGAGCCAATAACAGCTAAAGAGTGAGAATGATTAAAGAACTGTGGATTTCCTTTGTAGAATATCACATAAGGATAATCATACATTTCTCTGCAAAGAGAAGGGTAGTTATCATCGAAGTATGTCGTAAAACTAACATTTGCTTTTTTCATTTCTTTAATAATGTCCATCAGCTTTAATTTTTTGAAACGTTCATATTTGTTCCATAGTCTTTCAGAATTACGCTCTGTAAGCCACCTTTTTATCATGTCATGTTGATGAAATACGTTTTCTGATAGAAAGCCGGGATATTTACGTGTAAGATGATGAAGTTGTGCTGTAGTGAAATTTGCCCAATATAGTTTTAACATCGTATGTTGTATCAATTATCATTACTCCTTTGTTTATATTATACCTTCAAATCCAAATTTTTTAGTTTACTGTTTAAAGACATTTAATTTTTAAATATCATGTATTTGTAAGGAGTAATTTAATGATAAGGGTTTAACGTGTCATAGTATAATGTAAAATTGTCGAATTTCATGTTTCTACTATTATATATATCAATGTATCAAAAAAGATAACTAATTTTTAAAATAAAACCATACTGATACTTAATCCGTTATTTTGATTTTTATTTAAATCAACCTACCTGGTTCCTCACCAAATTCTCTGCACTAGAATTTTCTGTTCCCATATTTATATTTTCAATTGAAATATCTATCAAAAATTAAACTATTCTTCTATTTAAGTATTCAACAAATGATGATACACCTATATGGGATGGAATACTTACCAACATATGTATATATCTTTGCTTCAATTATTTTACAATTTTCCACTCACATCATTGACACAAGGAGTTTCCTATCCCTTATTTCTTTTCCATATATCACTAGCCTACTATATCTGGGCTCAAAAACAATGTGCTACTTACAATTTCATTATGTATGTGCTAAACTGTTTGTGTCGGATGACATTAAAAAGCATCTCTTCGTGTTGAATATTTTGGTTGGCTGACCGATGTATATTCTAGCATGTAGAGATGCTTTTTTTAGATAAAGGTAAAACTTTTGTGAATCATACGCATAATGTATGGTGTTCTTTATACAAAAAACAACGAACCTGAACAAGGTTTAATGTTCAAGGTTCGTTGAAATCAATACTAATATATATTATTTTTTAATAGTTAATAACTCTTCATAAATGCCTGCTTTTTTAGCTGCATCAATAAGGGTTGTTCCTATTTCAGAAGGTGTATCTGCAGTTTCAACACCACAATCGTTTAATGTTTTAATCTTTTCAGATGCTGTACCCTTACCTCCTGAAATAATAGCTCCAGCATGACCCATACGTTTACCTGGAGGCGCTGTCTGACCGCCGATAAAACCTACTACAGGTTTGTTCATATTTTCTTTAATCCATTGTGCCGCTTCTTCTTCTGCAGTACCACCAATTTCTCCAATCATTACTACGGCTTTAGTTTCAGAATCTTCATTGAATGCCTTTAAAACATCAATAAAGTTAGTCCCATTTACTGGATCACCGCCGATACCTACAGCAGTTGTTTGACCGATACCTTCTTCAGTTAATTGATGCACTGCCTCATACGTTAATGTACCAGAACGAGACACGACACCGACATGACCTTTTTTATGGATATATCCCGGCATAATACCAATTTTACACTCATCGGCAGTTATCACACCAGGACAGTTTGGTCCGACTAAACGTGTTTTACGACCTTGTAAATATCTTTTTACTTTAACCATATCAACAACAGGTATATGTTCAGTAATACAAATAACCATGTCTAAATCGGCATCAGCTGCTTCAATAATTGAATCAGCAGCGAATGGTGCTGGTACGTATACAACAGATACATTAGCTCCTGTTTCATTTTTAGCTTCTTCAACAGTGTTATATACTGGAACACCTTCTACAACTTGTCCACCTTTACCAGGCGTTACCCCTGCGACAATTTGTGTCCCATAATCAAGCATTTGTTTTGTATGGAAAAGGGCAGTAGACCCTGTGATACCTTGTACCATTACTTTCGTATTTTTATCAATAAATACACTCATCTTAGTGCTCCCATCCTTTCCTTATGCTTCTTTAACAAGTTTAACAATTTTTTGAGCACCTTCAGCCATAGTTGCCGCTGGCTCAATAGCTAAACCTGATTCGTTTAATATTGCTTTACCACGTTCTACATTAGTTCCTTCTAAACGAACAACTAATGGTAATGTTAGTTCAACTTCTTTAACCGCTGCTACAATACCTTCGGCAATAACATCACATTTCATAATTCCACCAAAAATATTTACAAAGATACCTTTAACATTGTCATCACCTAAAATAATTTTAAATGCTTCAGTTACCTTTTCTTTTGTAGCACCGCCACCTACATCTAAGAAGTTGGCTGGATTTCCACCAAAATGATTAATTGTATCCATTGTTGCCATGGCTAAACCTGCGCCATTAACCATACAACCAATATCTCCATCTAAAGCGATGTATGATAAATCATATTTAGAAGCTTCTATTTCCTTAGGATCTTCTTCTTCTAAATCTCGTAATTCTAAAATATCTTTATGTCTAAATAATGCATTATCATCAAAATTTAATTTAGCATCTAAAGCCAATACTTGACCGTCTCCAGTTGTAACAAGTGGGTTAATTTCAACAATAGAACAATCTTTTTCGATAAAGACATTATATAGTGCGAGTAAAAATTTAGTTGCTTTTCCAACTGATTCTTTTGGAATGTTAATATTAAAAGCGATACGTCGCGCTTGGTAAGGTGATAATCCTACTACTGGATCAATTGTTTCTTTGAAAATCTTTTCAGGTGTTTGAGCTGCAACCTCTTCAATTTCAGTTCCACCTTCTTCTGATGCCATCAAAGTCACTTTATCAGTAGCACGATCAATAACAAAACCAACATAATATTCTTTTTGGATATCGCATCCTTCTTCAATATATAAACGTTTAACCTCTTTGCCCTCTGGCCCAGTTTGATGTGTGACCAATTGTTTACCTAGCAGTTCATTTGCGTATGTTTCGACTTCAGATAATGATTTAGCAATTTTCACGCCGCCTGCTTTACCTCTACCCCCAGCGTGAATTTGCGCTTTAACCACATATACGTCTGAATTTAATTCTTTCGCTTTTTCCACTGCTTCTTCAGCAGTAAATGCTACTCGTCCCTCTGGAACTGCAACGCCCATTGAACGAAATATTTCTTTCCCTTGATACTCGTGGATATTCATCTTCCATCCTCCTGTTTCTTAGGTTAAGTTGCCCTTTAATTATAAAAAATGTAAGCGCTATTGTAAACTGATTGACAGTATTTATTGCAATTTAAGCAAAATTCAAATTATTTCATCATTGATTTAATCGGTTCAAATGATTGACGATGTTCATTGATAAAGCCCACTCGATCAATAGCCTCTAAATGTTGCTTAGTTCCATAGCCAGCATTTTTATCAAAACCATAGTCTGGAAACTGTTTAGATAGTTGTCTCATATATTGATCACGATATTCTTTAGCCATGATACTTGCTGCTGCGATAGATACACTTTTAGCATCACCTTTAATAATTGAAGTTTGTGGGATATCAATATCTAGTGTCATTGCGTCTATTAATAAATGCGTAGGTGTAACATCTAAGTGATTTATAGCACGTAGCATTGCTAATTGAGTTGCCCGATAAATGTTCAATTCATCTATTTCAACTGAGGACGCTATGCCATATGCATATTGATAGACATTTTCTTTTAAATTTTGATTAAGTCGTGCTCTATTTTTGGGAGATACTTTTTTAGAGTCATCTAAACCAATATAATGATGATTCTTCTCTAAGATGACTGCACAAGCCACAACTGGTCCAGCCAAGGGCCCACGCCCTACCTCATCAATTCCACAAATTAATGCATCCCTATTAGATGACATAATATTGTTTTCGTATTGATTCATGGATAAATAGTGCTCTTCTAATGCTTGTTGCTTAAGAATATTTTTTTCCCTAGACTTAATCGCATTTATAACACCTTTACGTGAATCATTATTTGCTTCATGTTTATGTAACTCTTCCAACGTTTCAATTTGAGATAGTTTTTCTTTAATTTCTTTAATTGTTAGAGACATACTATCATTCACTCTTCATTTCTTTTAAAATATCAAAACAATAAGTTCCAATTTTGGCATTTCTCATATCATTGATAATCAACTCAATGACAGATTCATAATCTACTTCATTTCCTTTTTGTAACAATCCTCTTCTTCTTCCAATCGCATCAAGCCAATCGAGTATCTCAGCGTCTTCATGTGTATCAATATTATAATGTTTCTTTAAAGCGGAAACATCATGCTTAATCATAAAATTCAAACCATAAATAGCTACCTCATCTAAATGCACAATACTATCCTTAATTGCACCAGTTAAACTTAATTTTTTACCGACCTCTTCATCTTCGAATTTAGGCCATAAAATACCTGGTGTATCAAGTAATTGAAGAGACTTCCCAACTTTAATCCATTGTTGCTGTTTTGTTACTCCTGGTTTATTTCCAGTTTCGGCGATACTACGTTTTGCTAACTTATTTATTAGTGTTGATTTTCCAACATTAGGAATGCCTAGAATCATAGCTCTTATCGCTCTAGGTTTTAAACCTTTAGCTTTTTCACGATCAAATTTTTCTTGAGTTGCTTTTATAGCTTCAACTTCAACATTTTTAAGATTCTTGCCATGTTTTGCATCTACAGCCACCGGATAAAAACCTTCATCTTTAAAATAAGTTTCCCACTTTTCTAATTCTTTTAAATTCGTCATATCTTTTTTATTTAAAATTACTACTCGAGGTTTTTGTTTAATGACATCATCAATCATAGGGTTTCTCGAACTGTATGGAATACGTGCATCGACGAGTTCAAAAACTACATCTACCTTTTTCAGTTGTTCACTAACTTGTCTTTTGGCTTTAGCCATATGACCTGGATACCATTGTATCGCCATGAGTCATCATCCTATTCTTATTATTTTCTTAAACTTTTATCTATAACTTCATAATTATACTTTATAATAGCTAACCCAACCACTTTAAGTTTAACATGTGCATCATTTGGGATAAAAACCATTCTTCAATTCATAACAAATCTACGATGACCATTTGTAAACTTATTCAAAACTATTAAAATCAATTAACTTTATTAAATTACATTAAATTTAATGTAAATAGATTTAAATAATGCCACTAATACTTTCATTCATTGCCACAATAACCTACAATTTGACTAAACTATAAAATTTTCAGCTCAATATGATGCGTTTTAGGAGAAATAAATGAGAAGAAAAGCATGTTTCATTATATTATTAATTACATTATCATTAATTGGTCATAGTTATATTATTTTTCGTTTCCATCATGATGGTATTCTTTCAACTGGCCCAAATGATGGTATGGAACAGATGATTCCTATTCAAATGTATCTTTATCATCAATGGACTCAAGGAAACTTATTTTATTCAACACATTTGGGTCTTGGTGGAGATTTTTTCACTGACTTAAGTTATTATTTTTCAACAAATTTAATATTTATTTTAAATGTCCCTATCATCAAATTATGTGAAATATTCTTTTCATTGAACACTAATCAAATTCTTCTTTGGATGTACAATGCGCTAATTGTTTCAATTATTAAGGCAACTATTGCTCTGTTTTGCACTTATTTATTTAGTTATTATATTTCTAAAAATAAAATAATCAGTTTATTGATTTCATTTATTTTTGTTATGTCACCTTTGTACTTTAGATTTACAATTTACTGGCCATTCTTTAGTGATACTTTCATTTGGTTACCACTCTTATTATTAGGGATTGAACGTTTATTAAGGGATTTTAAAGTAGGTTTATTTATACTAACTGTAAGTCTAATTCTAATTAATAACTTTTATTTTGCATATTATTTCCTCATTATTGGTATAGGTTATACCTTGATTAGAATTATTTACAGACATCCTAAAGATAGTTTAACTCGTTGGCAAGCTTCTCTTACAATTATATGTAGTGCGCTACTCGCTTTAGGAAATAGTATGTTTGTGTTCTTTCATGGTGTTCAAAGTTTTCTTAATAATCGTCGACAATCATTTACAGGACAAGTAAATTGGATTGAACATTTAAGTAAAGACACTAATATATTTTTCGATAATTACTTGATTGTTGTGTTATTTTTATCTATTCAAGCTCTTTTGACAATCAAATTATACAAACATTTTTATTATAAATTATTTGCATTGTTATTATTGGCAACAATTATTTTTGCATTTCTCCCATTTGTTGACCAACTATTTAATGGGTTTTCAGCACCTCAAAAACGATGGCATTTTATCTTAGCCTTTAATAGTTCAATTTTAATTGGGTTATTTGTAAAGTATTTTAAAACAATTCGTCCAAAGACCTATATTTATACTAATCTGATAGCTCAAAGTGTCATCTACATAAGTTCAATTAGCTACCATACTTTTTTACCTTGGATCTCTTTAGTTCCAGTTGTGTCAGTGATTGGGCTATTAATTTTATTAATAAAAGAGAAAAAAGTACGTTTTTATCTTACTTACATTTATAGTATTTCGATCGCTGCTCTCAGCCTTATGATTACTTTCGTATTCATAAAAAATCAAATTTTCTTTCAAGATCATATTAATCGTGCGAACAAGCGATACATTAATTCAAGTTTATATAGCTCGGCTATGCAAAGATCTTTAGTAAAAGAAATGAATCAAACTAAGAATGACGATCAACGAATAAATTGGCGTGTCGATGAACAAGATAATACCCCTATGTATCAAAATTTTAAAGGACTTAGTATTTACTCTAGTATATTTCATCACAATATTCTCGATTTCTATTACGATGCGTTAAAAATTAATTTAGCTGAAGAATCTGTCAGTCGATACCAGTCTACGAATGCTCGCCAAAATATCGAGAGTCTGTTTTCAGTAAAATATTTAATGATGAAAGACTATCAAAATTTTATTCCATCTTATTTTAAAAAAGTTAAGTCACGCGGACAATATATTGTTTATAAAAATCAACTTCTACTACCAAGTGTAAAAGTAACACAAAACATTTATAATCGTAAAAGTTTAAAAAAGCCTATAGATAGGGAGCATGCAATGATTAATGGTGCTATTGTGACATCCAAAGGTGAATCATACCACTCAAAAGTTAAAAATTTATTAGACCAAACACGTGTGTCAACACAAAATATAACACGATATTCAAACAATGAACTAACCGTTAATAAAGAGAGCGGAATAATCAAATTACATTTACCTAAAAATATAAGAGACAAATACAAAGATTTTTATCTCACTATGAATATTGAACGAGGTGAACCTGACAGTAATTACACAGTGAGCATCAATCAATATCATAATCATCGTCTATACAACGATTCTATATATCGCACGGGAATAAGCAAGGTGCTTTATCGATGTTCACCAGACAAAAATGGTGACATTACGATTCAATTATCACCAAATGGTAAGTTCAATTTGGAACTGTTAGAATTAAACGGTGAAAATTATGATACGCTAAAACAAGCACACCATCATGCTAACTTTAATATGTGTTATAAAGATATAAAAAACGGGGTAAAAGTTAACTTAGATTATCATTCTAAGGGACTTGCAGTTATTAATATTCCGTATCGTAAAGGTATGCGTGCATACGTGGATGACCGACAAGTCAATATCAAAAAGGTAAATTATATGATGACAGGTGTCCCAGTTAACAAAAATGATAAAACAATTGTGATTCAATATCGACCACCTTTTCTAAAAACGATGTTTTCTATCTCAATATTTAGTATAGTGTTGAGTATTGTATTCATTAGATTAAAGAATATAAGGAAAAGAAAGATGAGGACTCGCCATGATTAAAAATATATGGAATAAACCTATGAAACGTTTTACACTAATCGTTTTACTTAGTTGCATATTGTCATTTATTCTATATGGCCCTTTTCTCTATCAATTTATAACTAAAGGTATTGTATTTAGTGGTAGTGGAGATGGCTTCAGACAAATGATGCCTTTTCAAATGTATCTTTATGAACACTTTACATCATTAAAAGGGTTTTATGATGCTTCATTTGGGTTGGGAGGCGACTATGTAAAATCACTGGCATATTATTATTCACTCTCTCCATTGATGTGGATTAACTTCTCCATGATATGGATATTGGAACAAACTATCAATGTGAATCCTCATGACATCAGCTTTTGGCCAATAAACCAATTAATCATGGCATATGTGCGCACTGTAATCACATTTATTTTTTCATTTTATTTATTTAATTATTTGCGACTTAAACCTGCACCAATGTTTATAGCAACTATATTATATGGTATGTCTACTGTTGTTACATATTATAATTTTACTTGGTCATTTTACGGAAATCTTTTAATTATGTTACCTATGTCAATTTGGGCTATAGAAAGATTCTTTAAAGAACGTAAAATAGGATGGTTTATTTTCGCGATTGCTTATACGTTATTCTCAAACTTTTATTTTAGTTACTATGAAGCAATTGTCATTGGTTTCTATTTTATTTATCGAGTCGCTATTCCTCATGAGACAGATATCGTGAATCGTTGGCAGAAATTTTACATACTCGTATGTGCCACTTTGTTAAGTGTATTAGTAAGTATTTACGGACTATATACTGGTGTATCTTCTTTTTTAGATAATGACCGAGCGCAAAATCCTAATTTCAAAATTACTTTTTTCACAAATTTATTTGAAACCAATTATAATATTTTTGCTAATGGCTTTTACATTACAATTTCTTTTATTGCTATCATTGCATTATTTTGTTTTAAATTATATCAACACTATTATTATAAATTGTTCGCAATTGCAACTTGGATCTTACTCATCGGTTCTTTTTTTCAATGGTTTGATAGTGCATTTAACGGCTTTTCATTGCCCCAAAGACGTTGGGTTTACTTCTTAGCATTATCAACAAGTGTATTAATTGCATTGTTTATACAACATTTAAGTGAAATATCAATTAAAGAATATACCTTTGTTGCTATACCAGTATTCATATACGGTTTCGTATTTATCACACTGTCTGAAAGATCAGTAAAGTGGATGTTTGTTGCATTGATTTTAATCATAGTGTTGTTTATATTTATTAAATATAAATCGTTGTTAACCCGTACTTCAATGATGGTATTACTCGTTGTCTTATTTTTAGCTCAACAAGTCTTAATGACTAATGATTCTAGAAAAATTACTATCGAACCTTATCAAACGACTATCAAAACAATTAATGATTCAAGCTATAGAAGTCCTGTCCTAAATAAAAAAATTAAGTATATGCATCAAAGCTCTACAAATCCATTGAAAAGATTAGATTATTTTTCATACTATGCATTAAACTCACCTATGATATATCACTACAACGGAACATCATTGTATTCTAGTATTTTCGATGGAGATATATTGAAATACTATGACAAGACGTTACAAATTAATATGCCTGTAGATAAAAATAGTACTTATCGATATTTAAATAATCGTGCAAACTTAATGTCTCTTTGGGATGTTCAAGATCGATTACGACATCCTGATGATTTAAATATGCCTTATGGTTTTAAAAAGAAAGAACTTATAACTGATAAAAAAGATCAATGGATTCATTCTGTTAATACAATAAATTATCCTAGTGCACACGTTACTAATAAAATTTATGATCCAAAAACACTAAAATCTCCCCTTGATAGAGAGCAAGCTATGCTTAAAGGTGTCGTAATGAATCATAAATCCCAAGCCAATACTGATTTTAAACCTAATACTAATTTACTTTCTAATGCAAAACAAAACTTAAATCATGCGAATTGGATTGATAGTAAACATTTAAAAGTTAAACAGAATAATGGTGGCGTCACTCTCAATTTACCACGCAATATAGTTAAAAATTATAAAGATATGTATATTGAAATGGATGTTGAATTACTATCTCCTGACAAAGAACATAAAGTAGGAGTTAATGAATATTCACAAGAAAGAAACCGTTTATCATACAAATATCGTCGTTTTGTTTCGCCAGTGACGATGCGTGCTAAAGCTTCAAATCAACTTAACATCAAGATGTCAAAAGGAGTTTATCGTTTTAAAGTAAAAGGAATTTATGGTGAAAACTATCAAACATTAAAAAAAGCTTCTCAACAGCTCCAGCCAGTTAAAGTAAAAAAAGAAAGAAATGGTTTCACAATTATTAAAAAGAAAAAGGAACACGGTTATCTCGTCTTGCCAATGGTATATGCTAAAGGAATGCATGCAATGGCAAATGGAAAGCCTCTAAAGGTTCAACAAGGAAACGGTATTATGACTACTATTCCTGTAAAAGAGGGACAAACAAAGATAAAATTAAGTTATACCCCTCCTTATTTTTATTTATTAATCACTGTCAGTTGTATTGGAATCATTTTGAGCATTCTTTTCACTCATTACGTAAAAAGAAAATAAATTAATTATTAATGATTTTCATAACTAAATAGTTTTAATAAAATAAAAAAGCTTTCAAACTCTGATAAAACAGAAGTTTGAAAGCTTTTTCATTGTGGCACATCTTAAGCAATATGTTGAAATTGGCAACTATAGTGCTTATAGACTTGCCTTTTATAAATTGTCGAATATACTGATTAGCGAATTTCTTGAATTCTAGCAGCTTTACCACGTAAACTACGTAGGTAATATAATTTAGCACGACGTACTTTACCACGACGTTTAACTTCAATTTTTTCGATTTTAGGCGTGTGTAATGGGAAAGTTCTTTCCACACCTACACCAGAAGAAATTTTACGAACTGTGAAAGTTTCTGAAATTCCTCCACCACGGCGTTTAATTACAACACCTTCGAAAACTTGGATACGTTCGCGAGAACCTTCAACGATTCTTACGTGTACACGTAAAGTGTCTCCTGAACGGAAAGTAGGTAAATCAGTACGTAATTGTGATTTAGTTACTGCTTCGATTAACTTATGATTACTCATTATAAATTCTCTCCTTCAACCTATGTTCTTGCCTAGACAAAAGTATAGCAGCGGATCATAGTGATTATTAGTGTTTTTTCACACTTGAATTATAATAGCATAACGTTAATCATTTTTCAATTTCTTTTTATAGGTTTCTAAAATTTCTCTATCTTTTTCAGTTAATGGATATTGTTCTAATAAATCTGGTCGCTTTTCATAAGTACGAATGAGCTTTTGCTCATGTCTCCACTGATCAATGTGCGCATGATTGCCAGATAATAATACTTCAGGTACGCTCATATTTTTATATTCACGAGGACGTGTATATTGAGGAAATTCTAACAATCCATCTGAAAATGAATCATCTTGATGTGATGCTTGATTACCTAAGACGCCTGGAATAAGCCTCACTATTGCATCCGTCATCGTCATTGCTGGTAACTCTCCACCAGTTAGGACATAATCACCCATTGATATTTCGTCAGTTACAAGATGCTTACGTATGCGCTCATCATATCCTTCATAGTGTCCGCAAATAAAGACAATATGTTTTGCTTCACTTAATTCTTGTGCAATCTCTTGAGTAAAGGGACGGCCTTGTGGACACATAAGTATCACTCGAGTATGTTCATTACGATTTATGTCTTCCATAGCATTAAAAACAGGTTCAGGCTTTAATACCATACCTTGGCCACCACCAAATGGGTAATCATCAACTTGATTATGCTTATTAATAGAATAATCTCGGAAATTGATAGTATTAACATTGATGATTCCCTTATCTTGCGCACGTTTTAGTATTGAGTGGTTTAAAACACCTTCAAACATTTCAGGAAATAGCGTTAAATAATCTATCTTCATTAATCTAACAATCCTTCCATCGGTGTAATTTTAATCGTTTTATTTTCTATATCAATATCCTTCACAACATCTTCAATATAAGGAATGAGATACTCTTTTTCACCTTTCACAATCCAAACGTCATTAGCACCTGTTTCAAAAATATTAATCACCCGGCCAATTGGCGTATCATCATCTTTAAAAACTGTACAACCAATTATATCCGAATAATAATATTCATGCTCTCCTAATTCTATATCTTGGTGATCACGTTCTTGATAAATATAATCACCTTTCAAATGTTCAATATCATTTATGTTGTTGATTCCTTCAAACCTTAACATGTGAAACCCTTTATGTATACGATAAGAATCGACCGTATAAACAATTTCAGTATTATTATGTTTTACAAGTAATTGTTCACCAGGTTGAAATCGTGTTTCAGTAAAATCAGAGTTGGATTTCACCTTTACTTCCCCTTTAATACCATGGGTATTGACTATTTGTCCAACCTCTACTTCCATATATGACCCTCCTTCTAAATAAAGTTTATTAAACTGAATCAAATATATATTAACACGTATGTATGTAACAAATAAATATGATTAAAAAAGGACGCCATATTGGCGTCCCACAAAAACATGAGCTAATTATTTAGCATTCTTTTGTTCATCAAATTTTTTCAAAATACCTTCTCTAGATAAGATATTGTGAACTGTATCAGTTGGTTTAGCACCGTCGTGTAACCATTTTAAAGCTAATTCTTCGTCGATTTTAACTTCTGGTGCATTAACGTGTGCTGGATTGTAAGTACCTAATTGCTCAATGATACGACCATCACGCGGTGAACGTGCATCTGCAACTACGATACGATAGAATGGGTTTCTTTTAGAACCTAAACGAGTTAAACGAATTTTAACTGCCATTTAAATTACTCTCCTTTATGTGTTTATTATTTTATTTTCTACAAGAATAAATAATAACAGTTACACAAATTTTTGTAAAGACTTTTTTCTTTACCAAAAGTAGATTTACGAAGTAAATCGTACTTTTGGTTATGCATGAGCTTTAGATCAAGCGTTTCTGTTAATTTTGTTAACAATCCTTATTAAGGTTCAAAAAAATCAAGCATCGAAGACACTCTCAAGTTTCGATGCTTGATTTCATAAATTAAAACGGTAAGTTCATACCCTTTAACATATTTTGCATTTGGTTTCGTTTAGCTTTTTTACCTTTACCGCCACCAGTAAATTGTTTCATCATTTTCTTCATATCATTAAATTGTTTCATTAGTCGATTAACTTCTTGTAAAGATCGGCCGGATCCTTTTGCAATACGTTTTTTACGCGATACATTTAATGTTTCAGGGTTTGAACGCTCTTTAGGTGTCATAGATTGTATAATCGCTTTAATATGATCAATTTGTTTATCACTCATATTAAGCTTATCTAAACCTTTCATTTTATTCATACCAGGAATCATTTTCATTATATCATCTAAAGGACCTAAATTCTTAACTTGATCTAACTGTTCTAAGAAATCATCTAATGTAAATGATGACTCTCGCATCTTCTTCTCTAGATCTTTAGCCTTTTCTTGATCTACATCTTGTTGCGCTTTTTCAATGAGACTTAAAACATCACCCATACCTAAAATACGCGAAGCCATTCGTTCAGGGTGGAATAATTCTAAACCATCCAATTTCTCACTCATACCTACAAATTTAATAGGTTTTTGGGTAACGGAACGGATTGAAAGTGCTGCACCACCACGTGTATCACCATCTAATTTAGTCAATGTTACACCTGAAACATCTAATTGTTCATCAAATGATTGTGCCACATTCACAGCATCTTGACCTGTCATTGCATCAACAACAAGCATAATTTCATCTGGTTTAGAAATTTCTTTAACTTCTTGAAGCTCATTCATAAGTGTTTCATCAATATGCAAACGACCAGCTGTATCAATGATAACGAAATCTAGATGTTCTTCTTTAGCATGTTTTAAAGCATTTTCAACAATTTGTTGTGGTGATACTTGATCACCTTCACTATACACAGGGATATCAATTTGTTTACCTACTGTTTGTAATTGATCAATAGCAGCTGGACGATAAATATCTCCTGCCACAAGTAAAGGTTTCTTGTTATATTTTTTACGCATTAATAATGCCAACTTACCTGCTGTCGTCGTTTTACCTGCACCTTGTAAGCCTACCATCATAACAACAGTTGGTGGTTTGTTTGCCATCTTAATGGATGTATTTTCTCCACCCATTAAGCTAGTAAGTTCTTCTTGTACGATTTTAATAACCTGTTGGCCAGGTGTTAAAGATTGCATGACATCAGAACCTAGCGCACGTTCTGAAACAGTCTTAACAAATTCCTTAACAACTTTGAAGTTAACATCGGCTTCCAATAACGCTAATCTCACTTCACGCATCATCGTTTTAATGTCTGCTTCTGTTACTTTCCCTTTACCACGCATTTTTTGCATCGTGGCTTGTAAGCGATCGGATAATCCTTCAAATGCCATAACGTTTGCCCTCCTTTATTATAATGATCACTACTCTAATTCTTCTAATTGAGTGATATATTGTTTAAGCAACTCAGGTTGATTAAGTGATTGTTTCATTAAGTTATATAATTCACGACGTTTCTCGAATCTTTGGTATAGTCGTAATTTCGATTCATAATCTTCTACTAAATCGCCAGTTCTTCTTATATTATCATAAACTGCTTGTCTACTCACTTCAAATGTATCAGCAATTTCACTTAAAGAATAATCTTGTAAATAAAATAATTCGAGATAATTTTTCTGTTTATTTGTAAGCAAACTTTGATAAAAATCAAATAGATAATTCATACGCAATGTTTTAACTAAATCATTTTGTCCCATTTTAGTTACCTTCTTCAGATTCAACGGATGAATTTCTAGAGATTTCTTCAGGAATATCTTCATTTTGTTCTATCATATCAGCAAATAATCCATATACATAGCTTTCAGGATTAAACGGTTGTAAGTCATCCATTTTTTCACCTAAACCAACATATTTAACTGGAATGTGTAACTCACTTCGAATTGCTAATACAATACCCCCTTTAGCAGTACCGTCTAATTTAGTTAAAACTATACCTGAGACATTTGTAACTTCCTTAAATGAACGTGCTTGTGAAAGTGCATTTTGACCAGTTGTTGCATCTAAGCATAATAAAGCTTCATGGGGGGCATCAGGTATTGCTCGATTAATCACACGTTTCATTTTATCTAACTCTTGCATTAAATTAGATTTATTTTGCAAGCGTCCTGCAGTGTCACAAATTAAAATATCTACGTCTTTATTTTTTGCTGCATTAATCGCATCATATACTACTGCTGCAGGGTCAGAACCTTCGTTTTGACTCACAACTTCAACGCCAACACGTTCTCCCCAGACGTTTAATTGTTGAATTGCTCCAGCTCTAAAAGTATCACCAGCAGCTAACATTACTTTTTTACCTTCTTGTTGATAACGATAAGCTAATTTACCAATTGTTGTTGTTTTGCCGACACCATTCACACCAACCATCAGTATGACATTTAAACGTCCATCTTCAATATTCATTGCTTCAGAATGATCGTCCTCTTGATGATAGATTTCTACAATCTTCTCAACTATAACCTCTCTTAAGTCTTCTGTTTCTTGTATATTACGTCTTTGTGCTTCTGTACGTAGCTCATCAGTTAATTTCATAACAGTATTAAAACCAACGTCCGCAGTAATAAGCATTTCTTCCAGAGCTTCGAAGAAATCTTCGTCAACTTTTCTATATCGAGCAATTAAATTATTTAACTGTTCTTGGAAGTTTTGACGTGATTTTTCCAAACCGGCCTTGAATTTTGCTCCAATTTTTTGAGCTTCTATTTCTTCAAAATCTTCAATCGATATCAAGCCATCTTCGTCAAAATCAGCTTCACTTAATTTTTTAGGTTTCTTTTTGGGTTTAACTTGTTCATCAGAATCATTCGGATCCATTGAATCTGAATCACTGTTAACATTTGAATCTACAGATTCATCCAGGTCTTTTTGAATATCATCTTCATTTTTACTAGAAAATTTATCTTTCAGACGTTTAAAAAAACTCATGCTTGTTCCTCCTTCATAACCTCATCTATTGTATTTAGGTTGACGCTAACTAACTTAGAAACACCAGACTCTTGCATTGTTACACCATATAAACGATCAGAAAACTCCATCGTTCCCTTCCGGTGTGTAATTACAATGAATTGTGTTTCCGTAGATAATTCATTTAAATATTGAGCATATCGTATCACATTAGCTTCATCTAATGCCGCTTCTACTTCATCTAGTATAACAAAAGGTGCTGATCGAACTTTGAGAATGGCGAACAATAGCGCTATAGCACTTAAAGCACGTTCACCACCGCTTAATAATGAAAGATGTTGTAATTTCTTTCCTGGCGGTTGCACGATGATATCAACGCCAGCAGACAAATAGTCATCTTCAGTTAAACGAAGTTCTGCTTGTCCACCACCAAATAATTGCTTAAACACTGTCGTAAAATGATCTTGAACTGCATGAAATGTTGTTTTAAAACGTCCTTCTACTTCTTTATCCATTTCATGAATGATTTGTTCTAAGGTTTCTTTTGCTTCTCTTAAATCTGTTCGTTGCTCATTTAAAAATGTGTATCGCTCATTCAACTCTTCAAATTGTTCTATTGCATTTAAATTTACAGGACCTAATTCATCGATCGACATCTTCGTTAATTTTACTTTTTTACGCAAATTGTCAATAGTTTCATCAGAATCATATTCCATTCTTGCACGTTCTACTGTGAGTTGATATGTGTCATTTAAATGATCTATTGCATGATTGATTAATACATCTAGCTTTGATTGTTTTGCTTTAATATCTTGATAATGATTTTCTATAGAAAGTATATCTTGATGACATTTTTGAAGCTGACCTTCATTCATTTCGATTTTCTCATTAAAATCTTTACGTTGCTGTTTAATCTCACTAAGTTGTTGATTTAAATTTTGTCTTACATTTTCTTGTTGCTGAATTTGCTCTTTCAACTTTTCAAAAGCATCTTCACCCATCATTTCATCTGAATTAAACAATTTGATTTTTTCATTTACTTCAAGTTTTTGACGTTCTGAATCGCTAAGTTGTTTATCTAAACGTTCGTGTACTTGCTTTTGCGATTTAATTCTCTCTTTAACAACAGCTAAATCAGATTGTTTTTGATGTAGTTGCTGTTGTGTTTGATGTGTCGAAGCTTTTCCCTCTTTTGATAATTGTGTATATCTTTCAATATCATTTTCTAGTTGCTTCAATTGTTGTTGTATCTCAGTTAAATGATTTTGCTTTTCTTTTAAAGTTTCTTTACTTTTATCACTTTGATATCCATCATTTTTTTCAAATTCGAACTCTTCATGTTCATTTTTAAGATGTGCTTCTTGTGTTTTTAGTCTATCTAGTTCTAATTCGTGATGATGTACTTGTTCTTTTAAATTGTTGTACTGCTGACTTGCACTAAAATATTGTTCACTTAATTGTTCAGCTTGTGTTTTTTGTTCTTTAAACTGACGTTCAAATTCTGCTGTTTGTCGTTGATAATCTTCAAGTTGATTTCGCATTGTTGATAATTCATCTTTTTGTGACAATATACTTTTTGTTTTACGTGCTCCTCCTCCTGTCATGGAACCACCAGGATTTACAACATCACCTTCTAAAGTTACTATTCTTGTCCGATATCGAATGGCACGTGCAAGTTCATTTGCATGTTTTAAATTTTCTACAATGATGGTATTACCTAATAAATTTTCAATGATGTTTTGATATTTAGCAGATACATTTATAGCATCAGATGCAATATTAATAAATCCTTGTGAACTACGAGCTACATCTTTAATCTCAGCAGCTACATGTCTTGGTTGAATCACGTTTAATGGTAAAAAAGTAGCACGACCTAGACCTCTTTGCTTCAAGTACTGGATTGCTTGACGACCGTCTTTTTCATTATCAACAATAACGTGCTGTAACGATGCACCTAAGGCTGTTTCAATTGCTTGCGTCATTTCTGAAGGAACGTTAATTACTTCTGCAACCGCACCATGAATCCCTCTTAGTTCTTTATCTTTTGCTTTCAAAATGTGCTTTACACCATTAAAGAAGTACGTGTAATCTTCCTCTTGAGTAGCTAAACTATCAATTCTTGATTTTAACTTTTCATTATAACGATAGGCTTGATATAGTTTATTTTCATATTCAGAAAGAAGTCTTTTAGAATCTGTCAACTGTCGTTCTAATTGTTGAATATTTTGTTCTACTTTTTGCATAGATTTCTTAGAACTTTGATATGCCTTGTTTGTTTGAGTAATATTTTGTTGAATGTCTTTAAGTTGATTGAAAGCCTCTACTAAACGCGAATCTAATCGTGATTTTTTTGCTTCATTTTCATTGATTGTATGTTCTAAAAATCTTATATCATTATTAACATCTGATTGTTCTGACATCAATGTATAATAACTATTTTTAATTTCTTCCAGTTTTTCGTCGTGTTGTTCATCAGATATATAAAAAAGTGACTCTAATTCTTGAACTTCCTTGTTTAATTGCTTTTGCTTATTTTTCAAATCGGCTAATAATTTTTCATTTTGAGCTTTTTCATTTTTAATAGAATCAATTTGTGATTCTAAATTATCTAATTCTTCCTCATATCTTGCATTTGTTTCTGATTGGTTTTTCTTTCGTTCTTCTAATACATTTAGCTTACCTGATAATTGCTCATAATTCTCAGTTGCTTTAACTAATTCATAATTTAACTTTTCAATGTCATAATCGTTTTGTTGGCGTTTACCTTTATATCGTTGTAGTAACTGATTGATTTGAGCTTGTTGACCTTCTTTCTCAGCCTGTTGACTCTTTAGGTGATTTAAACGCTCATCTAATCGTTGATTATCTTCGGTATAATGATCAATGTCAGATACTGTAACGATGACATCACTTTGCTCCATTTCTTTAGATAATTGCTTATATTCTTTAGCAATGGCCGCCTCTTCTTTTAACGGTTCCACTCGTCCCTCTAAATCATATAAGATATCTTCGACCCGATTAAGATTATCTTCAGTATGGTCAAGTTTTTGAATCGATTCAGCTTTACGCTTTTTATATTTAAGTACTCCAGCAGATTCTTCAATAATTTGTCGACGATTGATTGGTTTTGCATTCAATATTTCATCTACTCGTCCTTGAGAAATAATACTAAATGCTTCCTTTCCAAGTCCTGAATCGAGAAATAAATCTATAATATCCTTTAACCGTGCACGATCATTATTTAAATAATATTCACTCTCACCACTTCGATAGAGACGGCGTGTGACAACTAATTCCTCAGAATCAATTTGTAATTTTTGTGAATGATTATCTAATTTAAGTTTTACTTCAGCAAAATTTTGAGCTTTTCTATGTTCAGCACCTGAAAAAATGATATCTTCCATTTTAGCACCACGTAGTGATTTGGCAGATTGTTCACCTAGTACCCATTTAATTGCATCAGTAATATTACTTTTACCACTTCCATTAGGACCAACAATAGCTGTCACACCTTTATCAAATTGAACATTGGTATGGTCGGCAAAAGATTTAAATCCTATGGCATCAATTGATTTTAAATAAACCATTGTATTCTCCTTATCACAGTCGTGTTGAGTTGATAAGCTTGGGGCTATATTAACAATTATTCAAAATTATCAATATAGATTGAAGCTTTATATGATGATCAATCATAGATTATCATATTTTTATAATTATAATGATTTTTTATTTTTCATTAGTTTATACGCTTGTTCTGCTGCCTTTTGTTCGGATTCCTTCTTTGTCTTTCCTTTACCCTCTGCAACTGCTTTATTTTCTAAAATCACTTCCGATGTAAATAGTCTATGATGTGCGGGACCCTCTTCTTTAATTAATTGGTATGTCACATCTCCTTTATTTTGGCTATGCACATATTCTTGAAATTGTGTTTTAAAGTCTACGACACCAACGAGCTCGTCATCTTCTACATACGGAAAGATAACTTTTTCAGCAAATGTCCATACTGTGTCTAAACCTTGATCTAAATATAGTGCACCTACAAAAGCTTCAAAAGCATCTGAAATAAGGGAAGGTCTTGTTCTGCCTCCTGTCTTCTCTTCACCTTTACCTAATAAAATCAGTTCGTTTAATTTAATTTTATTCGCAAATATCACAAGTGAAGGTTCACAAACAATTGTTGCGCGCATCTTTGTCAAATTACCTTCTGGTAAATGAGGATGTCTGTCAAAAAGATAGCGTGAAACCGTCAATTCTAATACCGCATCACCTAAAAATTCTAAACGTTCGTTATGTTCTAAACGATTCATATTAAAGTCATTAATAAAACTTGAATGAGAGAAAGCTTGTTGATATAAATCAATATTTTTAAAATGTAATCCTAACGACTTCATTTTATCAGTAAATTTTTGTTGAAAATCATGTACCATTTCTTTCTTTTTCTGGTTAGCCACAACCTAACCTCCTAACTATAAAGTTTAAAAGCTTAATTTAATTTTACGTGAAAACAGACTAAAACTAAAGAAAAAATCTGAGCCGACGAGAAGACGACTCAGATATTAATCATTTTATTTTTCAAGGCTATTGATGTATTTAACAGCATCACCAACAGTGTTGATTTTTTCTGCTTCTTCATCAGGAATTTCAGTACCAAATTCGTCTTCTAATTCCATTACTAATTCAGCGATATCAAGTGAGTCAGCGCCTAAATCATCTTTGAATGATGCGTCTTCAGTTACCTTGTCAGCATCTACGCCTAAACGATCAACGATGATGTCTTTTACTTTATCGAAGTTTTCCACGTCGCTTCACCTCCTTTTAAAGAGTCTTTTGATAGACTATTTTATTTTCCCATTTTACTTTCTAAAATACAAGTAGAATTTTAGAAACACTTAATACATGTGTATTTAGTGTTTCTTATACATGAGCCTCAGCTCATGTGTTCCTCTTTTCACTTAATACATAAGTATTTAGTGTTTCTTATGCATGAGCCTCAGCTCATGTGTTCGTTTGCTTCTTTTCTAACATTACATATACATTCCGCCGTTAACATGAATTGTTTGGCCTGTAATATATTTAGCTTTATCAGAAGCTAGGAAGGCAACAGTATTAGCTATATCTGTATCTTCTCCAAAACGTTTTAAAGGAATTTGCTCTAACATTTGATCCTTCAAATCATCACTTAAAGCATTTGTCATATCTGAAACGATGAAGCCAGGTGCTACAGCGTTCACTGTAATACCTCGTGATGCTAGTTCTCGTGCTGCTGTTTTAGTTAATCCAATAACACCTGCTTTTGTTGCAACATAGTTTGCTTGTCCAGGATTACCCATTGCACCAACAATACTAGTTAAATTAATGATTGCCCCACTACGTTGACGTAACATTTGTGGCGTTACTTTTTGAATACAGTTAAACACGCCTTTTAAGTTCGTATCAATCACGTCATCCCACTCTTGTTCTTTCATGCGCATAAGTAAGTTGTCTTTAGTTATTCCTGCATTGTTAACTAATACGTCTACAGAACCAAATTGACTTACCACTTCTTTAATCATTTCTTTAACTTCATCGCCTTTTGCAACATTGGCTTGTATTGCAAAACTTTCTACACCTTTAGCTTTAATTTCTTCAACAACTGCTTCTGCTTTATCTTTACTTCCAGCATAATTGACAGCTACATTATATCCTTCTTCCGCTAATTGCAATGCAATGCTTCTACCTATACCACGAGAAGCACCTGTAACTAAAGCACTTTTATTCATGATTATTATTCCATCCTTTCACATCTTCAAGTGTTTGAATTGAAGTGATTTTTACATCTCGATTAATTTTTTTGATGAGCCCAGATAATACTTTTCCAGGTCCAATTTCAATAAAGTGATCGACACCTTGATTAATCAACCACTCCGTTGATTGAATAAATTGAACAGGTGAATATAATTGTTTAACCATATTGCGTTTAATTACTTCGGCATCGGTTTCTCCCTTTGCATTAACATTCTGAACAATTGGATAATTAGCATTATGCCACTCAAATTGATTAATGAAATTAGCAAAATCCTCTTCAATAACTTTCATCATTGAAGAGTGAAACGGACCGGAAACAGCTAACGGAAGAACGCGTTTAGCTCCAAGTTCTTTGCCCTTTTCTACTAATTCATCAATTAAAGGTTTATGTCCAGACACCACGATTTGACCTGGTGAGTTAATATTAGCAGGTTCAATTAACTGTTCATTTGTAGATAACGTTTGACATATCTTATCAACATCATCATAGTCCAAACCTAATACTGCTGCCATACCTCCAACTCCGTTAGGAAACGCTTGAGCCATAAGTTGGCCACGTTTACGTACAATTCTAACTGCATCTTCAAAAGCTAATACACCACTAGCAACTAAACTTGAATATTCTCCTAAGCTATGTCCCATAGTATAATCTACTTTTAAATGATTTAAAGATTCTAGTAACGCAATACTATGTGTTAATAGTGCAGGTTGTGTATTTTCTGTTTCTCCTAATTTCCCATCATTATCATTAAACATCGTTTCTAACAAATCAAAGTCTACTGTCTCTTGAGCTAAATTTAATACTCGAGTCGAGCGTTCTTCTTCGTTATATAAATCACTAGCCATCCCTACTTTTTGTGCACCTTGACCAGGGAATACAACTGCTATTTTACCCATTTTACTCACCTACTGTATCTTTCATAATTTGAACGATATTCTCTTCACCAGCAATTTTTGCTTGTCTAATTGCAGAATAAAATGCTTTAGCGTTTGAACTACCGTGAGCTTTTACAACCGTACCATCTAGACCTAATAATACTGATCCACCGTATTCTGAGTAGTCCATTTTCTTAGCAAATGTGTCTAAATCTTTTTTCAATACTGCACCAGCTAATTTATTTTTGAAGCTACTCATTATTGTTTCTTTCAACATTTTACCTATAGACTTTGCAGTGCCTTCAAGATTTTTAAGGACCATGTTACCTGTATAACCATCTGTTACTACGACATCAACATTTCCATCCATAAGTGTTTTTGCTTCAATATTACCTGTAAAGTTAAATGATTGATTTTTCTCAAATAAATCATATGCTTTTTTAGTTAAAGAATTTCCTTTAGCTGCTTCAGTGCCAATATTAAGAAGTGACACTGAAGGATTTTGAATACCGCGAATTTTTTGAGCGTAAATATTTCCTAATTGCGCATATTGTATTAAATGTTCTGCTTTAGCGTCAGCATTGGCACCAACATCTAAGAACACAAACCCTTTGCCATCAGTAGTGGGCAATGTTACAACTAACGCAGGTCTTGCTACGCCTTTAATACGTCCAACAATAAATAACCCAGCTGACATTAAAGCACCTGTATTTCCCGCTGATACACAACCATCAGCTTCACCTGATTTTACCGCCTCAGCCATCTTAACCATGGAGCTATCTTTTTTACGTTTAATTGCACGTACTGGTTCATCTTCCATTTCAATCTTTTCGGTACAATGTCGAAACTCTATACGCTCATGACTTAAATTGTATTGTGATTCGTCACCAAAAAGAATAATTTCCAAATCTTTAAAGTCTTCGACAGCTTTTTTAACTGCATCTAATACAATACCAGGCGCATCATCTCCACCCATCATATCTACTGCAATTTTAACCATTTCATTCATCCTCACTTGTATAGTACATTTTGAATTTCCCTTTAAAAACTAACATATCTGAAACATAAGAATTCACTTCAATAATATAATGTTTATCTGTTATATCTATGACACGGGCATCTGCTCGAACTGTGTCATTTAATTTTACTTTTTCTTTAAATTCAACTTGACTTTCATGTGTCAATACTATTGGTTTATGTATAAGAGCTACACATAATGAGTTAGCTTGTGCAAATAAGACATGCCCTCTAGCAATCTCACTTTTTGCAAAAACAGAATCAATTGTAATTTCAATTAGAGATTGCGCGCTAACATCAGGATTCACTTGAATCAAATCACCTATAATTTCATTGGCTTCTATTGATTTGATTCGTCCATAATTCTGTTCAGCGACTAATTTAATTCTTTTACGTAACTCAGGAATATTTAAATGTGTGCGATCTAAACGTATGGTTTGAATACTTACATCAAACTGCTCACACAATTCATAATCAGTGATGAAGGGGTTTAATTCGATAGCCTCTTTAATGGCTACTCGTCTATCGTTTTTCTTTAATTTCACACGCTCACCCCTCATTTTAGTACCAAGTCTTAAATATTCCTTAAATATCATAACACTTTCTTTATCTATTACTCAACAATAAACTGTATCAATCTATATTCAGCTGATCGTATCTTTTTATAAAATCAAAATATATCTTTGAATAGTATAATATTTTTTTCTAATCAAAACGAATGTGGCGTAAGTTTTGTTTAATAAACTCTCTTAAATGACTATATTGTTGTTCGAAAAATTGGCCAGATTGTATAAGTTCTGCTGCTTCATCTCTAGCAACTTCAAGCATACGATAATCTTCTACTACATTTGCTACAAGAAAGTCTGGAAGACCGCTTTGTTTTACTCCAAAGAAATCTCCTGGACCTCTCATTTCTAAATCTCTTTCACTTAATTCGAATCCATCAGTAGTTTGAGTCATAATGGTCATACGTTCAATACCTGTTTCAGTCTTGGGAGATGCAATTAATACACAATAACTTTGATGTTCACTACGACCAACACGCCCACGTAATTGATGTAATGTAGATAAACCAAATCGATCTGCATCATAAATCATCATAAACGTTGCATTAGGTACATTTACACCCACCTCAACTACAGTAGTAGAAACTAAAATATCTATTTCATGTTCACTGAATTTTTGCATGACTTGATCTTTATCTTCAGCAGTCATTTTCCCATGTAATAATCCAACTTTTTCATTACCGTAATCACTTTGTAAGGATTCATAAAGTTCCACAACATTTTGTACATCTTCTAAATGCTCAGAGCTTTCAATTAATGGACAGATCACATAGGCTTGTCTACCCTTTTTTAATTCATTCGACATTTGTGCAAGTACTTGATCATATTGCTCATGTTTTGTCCAACTTGTTTTTATAGGTTTTCTGCCTTTTGGTAATTGTTTAATTGAAGATACATCCATTTCACCGAAAACAGAAATAGCGAGTGTTCTAGGGATTGGTGTCGCTGTCATAAACAACACATTGGTCATCGCACCTTTTTCTCTTAGAATTTGTCGTTGGTTAACACCAAATCGGTGCTGTTCATCTGTAATGACTAATCCAACATTATTGAAGACAACATCATCTTGTATCAAGGCGTGTGTACCAATCAAACAATCGATAGTTCCATTTTCTAATTGTTCTAGAAGAAGTCGTCTTTTTTTCCCTTTAACAGAACCAGTTAATAAAGCTACGTTCATTGTATTACCAAATAGTTGCATCAAACTTTCAGCGTGCTGTTCAGCTAAAATCTCCGTTGGAACCATTAATGCAGATTGATATCCTGCAGTTTTTAAGGCGTACATACAAATTGCTGCTACCACAGTTTTGCCGGATCCAACATCACCTTGTAACAACCGATGCATACGAATAGGCGCCTTTAAATCACGAAATATTTCATTGACACTAACTTTTTGAGCATCAGTTAACTCAAATGGCAAACTATCAATAAATTGTTTTACTTTATTTATATCGTAATTAATTTCAATAGCCTCATCTGATGTCTTTTCTAAGCGATTTAACCATTGCATACGTAGCTCAAACATAAATAGCTCTGTAAATGCATAAGTTCGTCTAGCTCTTAGCAAGTTTTGTTTATCAATAGGATGATGTAATGTTTGAATTGTATATGCTAAAGTTTCTAATTTATACTTTTCTCTGAGGTCATCAGTCAACCATTCATGAATTGTAACATCACTAAGTGCCTGTCTAATGTTATCTCGTAACTGCTTTTGTTTTATTCCTTCTTTAACTCGATATACTGGTTCTAAATGGGCATCCTCTTGATTTTTTTGATCATTAAAAAAAATACGATTACCATTAATCTCTTGTTTATTACGATTCCATTTCCCTTTTATAGTGACAATACTATTTAGTTCAAGTTTCTTTTTTAAATATGGTTGATTAAAAAATACGCATTTAACAGCGATATGATTTATCATAAGATGGACAGTTAATTTCGATTTATTACGACCAAAAAAAGCAACAGTTGGACTTGAATAAACCTCACCTTGCACTGTTACAGTTGCTTGATCGTCTGCTTGATTTAAATCAATAACAGTATTATCTTCATAACGTGTCGGTAAGTATAATACTAAATCTTCAACTGATTTAATATTTAATTCTTCTAACAACGCTAAACGTTTTGGACCTATACCTTTAATTTTATCTAATGCATACGGGCTCTCAATAAGATGAACTTTTGACATGATGAATCACCTATTATTTTTCATTATCTTTAATCTCAACATCTATTTTACCATGTTCAATTGATTAATTTGCGTTTCACGGGTTAATTATATCAACACTTCACTATTAAAATTCTCATTATATATAAAAATAACGATTAGTGATTTAAAATCACTAACCGTTATTTCGACTATTTATTATCAAAAGGTAAATAGTATTTTATTTATTCTACTGCGAAGAAATACTGATAAATAGGCTGTCCACCTTCGTGTTGTTCTACTTCTACATCAGGGTACTCCGATTCAATCCAATCAATGATTTGGTTTGTAATTGAATTATCGGCATCTTCGCCTGAAATCATTGTTAAAATTTCGCTATCTTCATTAAGAAGTTTGCTGAGTAGACCTTTAACTGCATGAAATTGATTAACGTCACTTGTCACAATTTTATCTTCAGCTAGACCCATGAATTCATCTTTCTTGATTTCAATACCGTCTATTTTAGTATCTCTAACTGCAAAAGTAATTGAACCAGATTGAACAGTTTCCAATGCATCATTCATGTGGCTTTTATTATCTTCTAAACTAGATTCTTGATCATATTGGAATAAGGCTGATATTCCCTGTGGAATCGATTTAGTAGGAATCACTACAGTTTCAGCTTCTACTATACTAGCCGCTTGTTCACTGGCCATCATAATATTTTTATTGTTTGGTAAGATAATTGCACGTTTACATTTTGATTGTTCAATAACCTTAACTATATCTTCAGTAGAAGGGTTCATTGTTTGCCCACCACTAATAATGTGCGTTGCTCCCATAGATTTAAATAATTCAGCAATACCATCGCCTACAGAAATTGTAACAATGGCTGTTTCAACTGTTTTGGATTCATTAGTTGCTTTATTTTGAATTCCATCTTGTTCCTTACGAATAACTTCACGATGTTGTTCACGCATGTTTTCTACTTTAAGTTTAATTAACTCACCATATTTTTGACCATAATTAAATACATCACCCGGATGTTCTGTATGTACGTGCACTTTAACAATTTCATCATCATTAATTACTAATAACGAATCACCGAATTCACTCATATCATTACGAAATTCTTGCTCGTCAAATGCTTTTTTATTTTTACCAAATCGAACCATCATTTCCGTACAATAACCGTAAACAATGTCCTCTGTATTAATAACCCCATGAAAATCATGATCGTCATTAACAAATGATTCAGTATCAAGTTTAGGTGCTTGTGCTTCTACTTTTTCGCCTTTGAGACCCTTTAAGAAGCCTTCATAAACGCATAATAAACCTTTACCACCACTATCAACAACGCCTACTTCTTTAAGTACTGCTAATAAATTAGGCGTATTATCTAAAGACTCGCTTGCAGCTTCAATCACGTGTACCATTAAATCAACGCAATCTTCAGCTTGATCCACGTAATCCATTGCGGCTTTTGCTGCATCTTTGGCTACTGTTAAAATCGTCCCCTCTACCGGTTTCATAACTGCCTTATAAGCTGTTTCAACTCCAGCTTGAAAACTCTCAGCAAACTGTTGCACGCTTATTTCTTTTTCTCCTTCAATATTCTTACAAAAACCTCTGAATAATTGAGAAAGAATAACACCTGAATTACCACGAGCTCCCATAAGTAATCCTTTTGAAAATGTTTTACCTAACTCTCCAATATTTTGAGATAAATTATTTTCGACTTCCTCACGACCAGAAGTAATAGTTAAATTCATATTTGTCCCTGTATCTCCATCTGGAACAGGATAGACGTTTAATGAATCCACTAAGTCTGCATTATTTGATAAATTTTGTGCCCCTTGTATAATCATATCGGCAAATAATTTACCATTTATTTTGCTAATCATTTCACGTTGTCCTCCTAAACCTTTTTCACTGTCTCATTTACACGTACACCTTGTACGAAAATATTTATTGAATTTACTTTCACATTTAGTGTTTTTTCTAAAGTATATTTAACAGTTGATTGAAGATTGCTTGCTACTTCAGAAATTTTCACACCATAGCTCACGATGATATACATATCTACATCAATAATTCCGTTGTCTTCTCTAACTTTAATGCCTTTAGCATAGTTATCGTGTCCAAGGATTTCAGCGATACCATCTCTAACTTGTTGTCTTGATGCCATACCAACAATTCCATAACTTTCAACGGCTTTACCACCAACTACTGATGCAATTACATCATTTGAAATATCAATTTTACCGTAGTCATTTGAAATTTCTAATGTCATATCTGTTCCTCCTGAAAATTTCAGAATTTTATTTTTAAAGCGTTGTGCCTAGGTTATTTTATTAATTCCTTAAATACTTTAAAAATCAAATCATTGTTGATGCTTTAAATTAATAAAATTTGTATTTTTAAAAATTAGGTTTACTTTGTTTGTAAATTTATCTAATTAATTTAACTGTTTCTTTACAGTATCATACTATATAACTCCACATCACACAATTATAGCATAATAAATTGCATTTTATTGTAATTTTTATAATTTATAAAAGTCTTTATTGCCGACAATCTCATTATGTGTTATCTTATTAAAGTATATAAGTAGTAGTGTGTATTTATATTTATTAAAGGAGGTACTTTCATGGGTAAACAATGTTTCGTAACAGGTCGTAAAGCTTCGACTGGTAATCATCGTTCACACGCTTTAAATGCGAATAAACGCAGATGGAACGCTAACCTTCAAAAAGTTAGAATCCTTGTAGACGGCAAACCTAAGAAAGTTTGGGTTTCTGCACGTGCTTTAAAATCTGGTAAAGTTACTAGAGTTTAATAAATATAATGCACATAATAAAAATATCCTTATGTGGAGGATAAATTTTAAGACCTTAAAGGTGAGCCCTTTAAGGTCTTTTTTTAGTCACGACTACGTATTTTTAAAATTGATCCTTGTTCAACTCGAATGATTGCTTCATTATCCATTACCTCATTTGAAATTGTGAGTGTAGAGCCTAAATTTAAGTGTTCTTGATTTAAATTATATTTGAACCCCTGTAAAGTTAATATAGCTTTATCGTTGAGAGGGATAAACGATATATATGGATAATTACTATCTCTGTTGATTACATACTTACCTTCACCTAATAATTGAATATGATTTTGTTGATCAATGACTTTTATTTTTATAGACTGATGTAAGTATTGAGGTTTTTGTAAAATTTGAAGCACACCCATAAAGTGATCTAACCGACCGCCTGTTGCACCATAAATTGTAATTTCTGTGTATCCTCTTTCAACTGCTTGAGCTACTCCTAAAGCTAAATCAGTATCATCTTTTTCAGCTTCAACCGGTTCGATATGAAGATTTTGCATCAACATCAAACGTTCTTCGTCATTCACTGAGTCAAAATCACCTACAGAAAATATAGGTTGAATACCTTGTTTTACGAGTATAAGCGCACCTCTATCAATACCTGCCCAATTAGAATCTTTTTCTTTTTCGAAAATATGATTAGGTAACAAACGCTGAGAACATAATAAATTAATCTTCACATTATCATTCCTTTAATAAAGATGTTACTTTTGCATAATCCTCTTGTTTAAAGAAGTATGAACCAGTGACTAACATTGTAGCACCCTGTTCTACACATCGTTTACTCGTTTGATCGTTAATTCCTCCATCTACCTCAATATCAAAAGTTAAATGATTTTCATGTTTGAGTTGATTTAATTGCTCAATCTTAGTCACGCATTGTTCTATGAATGTTTGTCCGCCAAAACCAGGATTTACAGTCATTACTAAAACATAATCAACAATACTCAATATAGGTAAAATTGTTTCTACAGATGTTCCGGGATTGATGACGACACCTGCTTTTTTCCCTAATTGTTTAATTTGTTCAATTGCCCTATGTATATGTGTTGTCGCCTCAACATGGACTGAAATCATATCAGCACCATGTTCAGCAAAAAAATTAATATAATTTTCAGGTTGTTCAATCATTAAATGAACATCTATTGGCAAATGAGATTGTTGTCTAACAGCATCCAATATTGGAATACCAATTGAAATATTAGGGACAAATTTACCGTCCATCACATCAAAGTGTAATCCGTCTACCTTGGCTGCTTCTAACAATTGAAGTTCTTCTTTTAAATTTAAAAAATCTATAGATAAAAGTGATGGTAAAATTTTAACCATTTAGTATCGAACCTTTCTATTGGAAATTTCATTATATAATTGCTGATAATGATCATATCTAAATTGTGGAATTTCTCCTTTTTCAACGAGTGTCTTAACATGACACTGTGGTTCTTTTATATGATTACAATTACGAAACTTACATTGCTCTCCTGCTTCATGAATATCTATAAAAAAATCTTTTAGTTGCTCTTTTTCAATATGATTAAAATCTAACGCGCTAAACCCCGGTGTATCAGCGATGTAACCACCTTTTCTATCGTATAATTCGACGTGTCTTGTAGTGTGTTTACCCCTATTTAATGACTTAGAAATATCATTTGTTTCTAATTTCAACTGAGGCTGATAACTATTTAAAAAAGTAGATTTCCCCACTCCAGATTGGCCACTTAATACTATTAAACCGTCAGACCATTCATCAACAGTAGCAGTATAATTACTATCTTTTCCAATAAACTGCGTAGCATATCCTATTTTTTGATATATTTTTATTGTATCTTTGATTTTTAGAATTTCTTGTTCAGAAGCTATATCATGTTTAGTGATTAAAATTCTAGGTTTGAGATGATAAGAATGAGCAATCACTAAATAGCGATCTAATAATTGTGTTGAAAATTCAGGCTCGACTGCACTCATTACTATCACTAACTCGTCAATATTACTTACTGGTGGTCGTTTTAGTTCATTATTTCGGTCATGTACATGATGAATATAGCCCTCTTTCGTATTTTGAACTTCAAAATCTACGATATCGCCCACCACAGGTGAAAACTTCTTTTTTCTGAATAAACCACGTGGTTTGGTATCAAATCTCTCACCTTCTACATCTACTTGATACACACCACTGATTAGTTTAACGATTCGACCAGTCTTCAAAAAGACACCTCTCATTTATGTTTTATTATTCATATTATATCAAAATACTAGTACTTATAATATAACAACTCAATCCAAGCTCATTATTTACTTACTAGTATATTGTTTTCAATAAATTTTTAAAGACAAATTGTCTCACATTAATAAAACGAGCCTGCAACATATGTATTCATATGTACAGACTCTTCATCTTTTTTAAGGATTTTTCATTTTAATTAGATAATCATTCAAAATTATCTCTATTATAATCATCATTGAAAAGTTACACTACAAATTTATTATCTACTTCCCATTAGTTGTTACTCATTTAGCCATCATAGCTCACATCTTTATCAGCTACAATTTTATTATCAACTCTTATGGTGTAGCCAGCGTCACTTCCTTTTTTAATTTTTAAAGGAATATTAATTGTCTTATCACTTTTAATATTAAACGTTTGAACTGCTGAATCACCTTTGTTATCAATATCACGAATAAATACTTCTACTTTTTGACTTTTATTTTTTTTACCGGTATACGGTACTTTAACAGTCTCATTTTTAGTCGTTGTATCCTTGTCCTCCTCATCATCTTCATCAGACTTTTCTCCTTTAGAAACTACTAATAGTATAATAGAACCTTCATCAACAGTTTTATCCTTTGGAGATTGAGAAATGACATTACCTTTTTCGACATCATCGTTGTTTTCTTTTGTCACTTGAACTTTAAATCCTTTATCTTCAAGTTCTTTTTTTGCTGACTCATATGACTTATTTTCATAATTGTTGACATATACTTGTCGAACACCTAATGATTCATAAATTGTAATATGATGATTATTAACGGAAACTTCACTATTAGCTACAACACTTTGTTCAGAAATTAATCCTTTTTCATATGTTTGACTATAAGCTTGCTCAACGTGAATATCTTTAAATCCGATAGCCTTTAATTTTTTTAGCGCATCATTTTTCGACATACCTAAAACATTTGGCATCTTAACCTTCTCTGGTCCTTTGGATAGAACGATATCAACTCTATCCCCTTGTTCGACGCGTTCTCCACTATCTGGATTTGTTTTAATAATTTGGTTTTCAGGATATTTATCACTATAATTTCTTGATATGTCACCTACTTTTAGGTGATGACTATCTAATACCTTTTCAGCTTGTTTTTCAGTTTTCCCTTTAAGATCAGGCATTTCTTCATATTTATTTCCAAAAACAGCCATAGCTACAAAAGAAAATAAACCAATTAATAATATTACAAAAATGATTGATAAAATTGCAATTTTCATTTTAGAACGTTTTTTGTCGCTTTTTTGATAATAACGTGGTTCAGACGATTGAAATTCTTGTTGTTTTATTGAATCATTAACAATAGGTATTTGCATGGTTTTATTAAGGTCATTTTGATTTTGTTCATCATAGATTTTATGATTCAAATCATCTTTAGTGAGTGGTACAGTTTTAGTTTTATCTAGTTCGTATTTTTCTTCATTCAAACAATTCTCATGTAACGCACTTGTTAAATCGTCACACATTTCTTGAACAGTATGATAGCGATGATATTTATCTTTCTCTGTTGCACGTAAAACGACATTACTCAATGATTGAGGTACATCATCTCTTTTATCCGTTGTAATATTTGGGATGCTATCTTGAATATGCTTTATAGCAATACTCACTGCAGTCTCTCCATTGAATGGTGGCTCTCCAACTAACATCTCATATAATACAATACCAATTGAATATATGTCAGTACTTTCATCAGTAGCTTCGCCTTTAGCCTGTTCAGGTGATAAATATTGAACGGTTCCTAGAACATGATTCGTTTGAGTCAGCGACGTTTCACTCAATGCTTTAGCAATACCAAAATCAAAAATTTGTAATTTTTTATTCTTATCAATTAATATATTCTGTGGTTTAATATCTCGATGAACAATTCTCATGTCATGCGCATGTTTGATTCCACTCAAAATTTGTTCTGTAAACTGAATAGCAGTTTCTACACTAAGTGGACCATGACTGTGTATATATTCCGCTAAAGTAGGACCTTCTATGTATTCCATAACAATATAAAAACAATCATCTTCCTCATCTACATCAATCATACTGACTATATTCTCATGAGAAAGTTGAGAAGAATTATGTACTTCTCTTTCAAAACGTTTAAATGTCTCTTCTTTTTCACTTGGAGGAATCGAAATCGCTTTAATAGCAACTTTTCTGTTAAGTATTGAATCTTCAGCTAAGTAGACAATACTCATCCCACCACCACCGAGTTTATCGGTTATAGTATAGCGTTCATTTATGACTTTACCTATCATACTTTATCACCTTCTAACTTTAAAAGGATAAAGCTGACATTATCTTTTGAATCATGAGCAAGCGCTAAGTCCAATAACTCATTACCATGTACGTCTAATGAACTATTTGAACTTAGTAATTCTTGGATTTCATAATCTCTGACATAATCAGTAAGTCCGTCAGAGTTCAAAAGAAGATAATCATAAAAATGAGTTCTCTTGATAAACAAATCTGGAGAAACACGTTTATCTGTTCCCATGACTTTAGTAATAATATTACGTTGTGGATGATGAAATGCTTCATCTTTAGTAATTTGCCCCGTCATTACTAAGTGATTAACAAATGAATGGTCGCTCGTAATTTGATCCATCTGTCTCTGATTAATTACATAAGCGCGCGAATCTCCTACATTTGCTACAACAACTTGTTTATCATAAATGATGGCACAAACGAGCGTAGTACCCATACCTCTGTACTCTTCATTTTCTTGAGCATAGTTGTACAGCTGAAAATTGATTTCTTTAATGTTCGAACGCAACCACGATTCAGCACGATTTATTTCAATTAGATTTTCTTCTTCAAAACGCTTTTGAAGTTCATAAGTGACAAACTGACTAGCTATTTCTCCAGCTTGATGTCCACCCATGCCATCGCATAATACTAGCATTTGTTGCTGTGTTTGATTGTAAAATATACCGCCAGCGTCCTCGTTTTTCTCACGATGTTGCCCAGTATCAGTGAAAAATTGTGCGTTTAACATATGTCTTTACCTCGTTTCTACTTGTCGTTCCTTCGCTCTTAATTGTCCACATGCAGCATCAATATCTGACCCTTGCTCACGTCTAATTGTAGCATTAATTCCTAATCTCTTTAATTCCTTCTCGAATTTAAAAATATCATCTTTTGGTGTCTTTACATAATTTCTTTCAGGGACATGGTTAACTGGTATTAAATTAACGTGGCAATTGAGATCCTTAATTAAATGTGCCAAATCCCTCGCATGTTCAAGTTGGTCATTAACACCACCAAATAATCCATATTCAAAAGTAACACGGCGATTTGTCTTTTCTTGATAATAACGAATAGCTTCCATTAACTTATCAACATTATAAGCACGATTGATAGGCATTAATCTTGATCTTATTTCGTCTTTAGCGCCATGAAGACTCACAGCAAAATTTATTTGTATATCTTCTTCGGCAAAATCATAAATTCTTGGAATAATTCCTGATGTAGATACAGTAATATGACGTGCACCAATATTTAAACTGTTATCATCATTAACAATTCTTAAGAAATCCATCATTTCATCGTAATTCTCGAAAGGTTCACCTATGCCCATAATGACAATTTGTGATACACGCTCATTCGTTTCGTCTAGTGCCTTTTGTACAGTTAATACTTGGGAGACAATCTCTCCTGCTTCTAAATTACGCTTTAATCCGCCCAAAGTAGAAGCACAAAACGTACAACCAATTCTACATCCTACTTGTGTTGTAACACAGACAGAATTTCCATATTCATGTCTCATTAAAACAGTTTCAATAGTATAACCATCTTGTAATTCAAATAAAAACTTGATTGTTCCATCTTTGCTTTCTTGTTTAACAACAGTGGTCAATGTCGTCATTGCAAAATGATCTTTAAGAATTTGACGTAACTCTTTAGACAGGTTAGTCATTTCATCAATAGTATTTACACGCTTTTGGTATAACCATTCAAAAATTTGTTTTGCTCTAAATTTTTGTTGTCCATGATCAATAAGCCATTGTTGCATCTCGTCATACCTTAAGGAGTAGATTGATTGTTTTTCGAAATTAGGCAAGAATTTGTTTTTCTTCTTTTTTTCTGCAGTTATCATTTCTAACTTTCCTTTCTTTTTATCTTGCTAATAAAGAATCCATCAGAATTAAAATCTTGTGGAAGTATCTGTAACGTTTTAACTTGTTCACCAGTTACTGGATTTTGGATTGGTTCAAATTCAAAATCTTTATGTCTCTTTAAAAAAGTATAGATGACATTTTCGTTTTCCATTTGTTCTATTGTACATGTTGAATACACTATTGTACCACCAGGTTTAATATTATCTTTAACATTTTCTAAAATTTGTAATTGTAATTCTACTAAAGACTTAATACTATTTTGTGATTGACTATATTTAATTTCAGGTTTGTGTCTAAGAACACCTAAACCACTACACGGTGCATCAACAAGAATCTTATCATACATTTTATCGTATACTTCTGTGGCATCATGTTGAAAAGCCTTGATATTATTCAATTTCAATTTTTTAATATTTTGTTTAATAAGATTTATTTTATGTTCATGAATATCTGTTGCATCGACGTGACCTTCTGGTGACAGAATTTCTGCCATATGACAAGCTTTACCACCAGGTGCGCTACACGCATCTAAAACTTTGTCATCACGCCCTAGGTTCATTACATAAGCTACCATCATTGAACTTTTATCTTGAATAGAGATATAACCTTCTTTAAAAGCGTTTGAATTAACCACAGGCAAGCCTGATATATGAAGACAAAATGGTAACATATCGTCTTTTTTAACATGGTAACCTTCCTGTTCTAACTTAGAGATAATTGAATCAATAGAACCACGAGATATATTGGCACGCACGGTTGTAGCTACAGGCTCTAAAAAAGATTGTGCAATGTTTTCAGTTTTTTCTATTCCAAAATGCGTCACCCAATGATCAACAATCCATTTGGGAAGACTGTATTGAATTGCAATTCTTTTTTTAGTATCATCTATATCTTCAAAGCTTGGTAATTCAGTGCGCATTACTGTTCGTAATATACCATTGACTATATTCCCTGTGTGATAGCCACCGCGTTTCTTTGCTATATCTACCGCTTCATGAATAATAGCATGGTTAGGTATTTTATCTAAATATAAATATTGATATAAACTCATCCACAGTAATTGTCGTACCCATGATTTGATTTTAGTTTTGATAAAAGGCTTAAGTAGATAATCTAACGTGTATTTTCTTTTTAGTGTTCCATATACTAATTCTGTGAACAAATTTTTATCTACTGTATTAATGTTATTTGTAGATAGAACCTCATTAATTTTTAAATTACTATAAGCACCTTTATTTAAGACGTCGTTGATTGTTTCTAATGCATATGTTCGCACTGATTTCATCATAATAGAACTTTCCCAACTAACGACTCTTGTACACCACTTAAATAATCAGTAACTTTCATGCGTTTTTTTCCTGCAGGTTGAATCTCAGTAAGTGCGATCGCATCATCAGAACCAGTAGCTATGATGAGTTCATGCTTAGTAGCTTCAATAATTGTTCCTGGATTACCTTTTTTCCCTTTCACAATGAAAGCGCTAAATAATTTGAGATTCTTTTCGTTCATAGTTGTATAAGCTACTGGCCAAGGAGACAGTCCTCTAATATGGTTATGAATTGCTTGTGCACTCATATTCCAATCAATTCTCTCGTCTTCACGACGAATATTAGATGCAAATGTTGCAAGTGCATCATCTTGGGGGATGCTGTCATTGGTATTATCAATGATACTAGGAAGTGTCTTCTTTAATAATTCGGCACCTAAAAAGCTTAATTTATCATGCATTGTACCAACATTATCTTCTTCTTCAATACGAATTGATTGTTGCGAGATGATATTACCTGCATCAAGTTTTTTAACCATATACATAATCGTGATTCCAGTTTCTTCCTCGCCATCAATGATAGCCTGATGTATAGGTGCTCCTCCTCTATACTTAGGTAGCAATGATGCATGGACGTTAATAGCTCCTAATTTAGGTGCATTGAGTAAGGACTCTGGTAATAGTTGACCGAACGCAGCCGTTACTATTAAATCTGATTCTAAAGAAAGTAACACGTCTAATTCTTGAGAATCTTTAAGTTTTTCAGGCTGGTATACCGGTATTTGATGTTTTGTAGCTACTCTTTTTACTGGTGGTGGTGTCATCACTTTCTTACGTCCCACTGGTCTATCAGGTTGTGTCACTACAGCGATAACTTCATGCTCAGCAATTAACATCTCTAAAACTTTCGTTGAAAAATCAGGTGTTCCCATAAAAATGATTTTACTCATTGTCAAAATACGCCTCCACTTCAGTTTCATTTAATATATGATGTGCTCTTTTGGTAAATTGAATTCCATTAAGATGATCAATCATATGTAAAATCATGCGTGCAATATCATCATATGCAGTTAATTCAACTGCATTTCCATTGATATCATAGCTTTGTACAGTGATCATTTTGCTACGTTTAACTTCTCCATATATATGAGGTAAACTGATTGAGCCTTCTAAGTCAGAAACAGTCTCTTGAGATTGACTTTTAACGACAGGATTAATAAGTTGTAATAACCCTTCTTGTTCCATATCGATGAGTGCAACACTTTGATCTACTCCAATTTGAGGTGCACTAATTGCAGCGGCTTCCTCATGATATAATGTATCTTCCAAATCTTCCAATAACACTTTTAGTTTTTGATCATACGTGCTTACAGGTTGAATCGTTTTATTCAAAATAGGATGTGTTGATTTTACTAATTTCTTTACAGTCATCACTTAGGCTCCTCATTAAAATTCATCATATCATTATAACTTACTTAGTATGAAATTGCGACCTTTCAAAGTAAGCTTATATCTTTATCTCCTCTTCGTTCACCTCATACTTTAGAATGAAATATCAAAGTTATAAAGTAAAACAATTGCTTAATTTTGATTAAATTATAAAATAAGAAATGTAAGATATATAAAGCATTATGCTAAAGGAGTTGATATAAATGGAAGTTAATAAAGTCATTTATATTTTATTAGCAGTCTTTCTTGGTAGTTTTGGCATCCATAAATTTTATGCTGGCAAACCAATTCAAGGATTATTGCATATTCTATTTTGTTGGACTGCTATCCCGCATGTGTTAGCAATTATTAGTGCAGTTTTAACATTATTCAAACCTGCCGATGCTAACGGGAATGTCAGAATGTAAATCAATTGAATATCCATATGGCGCACTTAGTTTGATTTATAAGAACAGCCTCAAAAAACATCTAAAGTGATGGATTTTGAGGCTTTTTGATGTTTGACACTTCATTCACATCATCATTTGTGGATTAATATCAATTTTTAATGATAGTTTATCCTTTACATATTGATCATGATAATAATCATCTAAATATTGTAACGCTTGATGTAATTGAGGCTCACTCTTATATTTTACTAGTATTTGAAAACGATATTCATTGTTAATTCTTGCTAGTGCTGCTGGTGAAGGACCTAGCACGAATGCTTTTTCACTTAAGTGCTGTACTAAAATTTGATGAATATGCTTAGAAGCCACCATGACCTTTTTTATATCTGTATGTGAAATGGTAAAGTTAATCAAGAAATAGTAAGGTGGATATTTTCCTAATTTTCGATAATTCATTTCTTTTTGATAAAAAGAGAGATAATCGTTTAATTTCACATCCTTTATTGAATAATGATCAGGATTGTACGTTTGTATGATAACTTGGCCTTCTTTTTCATGACGACCTGCGCGTCCAGATACCTGAGTTAAAAGTTGGTATGTTCGTTCACTGGCACGAAAGTCAGGTAAATTTAACATAGTGTCAGCATTGAGCACACCAACTAGAGTAATGTTAGGATAATCCAAACCTTTAGCAATCATTTGCGTACCTAATAAGATATCTCCTTTTCCTGCTTCAAAGTCATTTAACAATTTCTCATGTGCACCTTTTCTTGAAGTTGTATCAACATCCATCCTTATAATACGAGCTTGAGGGAATTCTTGTTGTAATAATTCTTCTACACGTTGCGTTCCAGTTCCGACTTGTCTGATATGATCACTTTCACAATTTGGACATCGAGAAGGTGGATTTTCTTGATAACCACAGTAATGACATTTTAATTGATCGGTTGTTTTATGATATGTTAACGAAATATCACAATGGGGGCATTGGGGAACGTATCCACAATCTCTGCATAACATAAATGAAGCATATCCCCTTCTATTTAAGAATAGTACTATTTGTTCTTTTTTATCCAACCGTTCTTGTATCGCTTGTCTTAGTGCTATAGAAAACATGGAACGGTTACCTTCACTCAATTCTTCTCTCATATCTATAATATCAATATGCGGTAACGCTTGTTGATTGACTCTATGTGGCAATGACAACAATTCATAAACATTTTTTTCTGCTCTAGCATATGATTCAAGGCTAGGTGTTGCGCTACCTAAAACGACAGGACAATGATGAAATTGACTTCTCCATTGTGCAATATCACGCGCATGATATCTGGGATAATCTTCTTGTTTATATGTAGATTCATGTTCTTCATCAATAATAATGATGCCTAAATTTTTAAACGGTGCGAAAATACTTGAACGAGCACCTACACTCACTCGAGCTCGACCGTCTCTAATTTTTTGCCACTCATCATAACGTTCACCTTTTGAAAGTCCGGAATGTAATACCGCTACATCATCTCCAAATCGACGTTTAAATCTTAGCACCATCTGAGGTGTTAAGGCGATTTCCGGCACTAACATCATGGCTTCTTTACCTTTATTAAGAACTTCCTCTATTGTTTGAAGATAGACTTCGGTTTTACCTGAACCTGTGACTCCGTGTAATAAAAATGTTCTTTCTTTTTCATCATGAATATAATGTTTAATAGCTTCAAATGCATCTTGCTGTTCTTTAGTTAATATCCTCTTTTGTTCTTGTTCAAATATACGATTTGCATAAGGATCTCTAAAAACCTCGGCGGTATATTTTTCAATATAACCTTTTTTGATTAAAGAATCTAAACTCGAGTGAGAGAAACCCATATCATTGATTTCTTTTAAAAACACTGTTCGATGAGACTCTTCTAATAAAAATGCATACAAATCATATTGTTTTGTATATTTCTCGAGTTTTGCAAGTACTTCATCACCATTCAACGTATTAACTACGCCAACAGCTTTTTGAGTTTTCTTTTTTGTGTTTTGAGAAAGTATCGTGATCTCTTCAATCAATCCTTGATTTAACAAAGTCAACATTTCTTCTAAATCATTGTTTTGCTGAGCTTCTTTATATAAGTAATAACCGTCATTGTTAAATAGCGCTCTGGTTTTTGAAGATATATTTTTTGTATCAATGATTGAAAAAGCTTTCTTATACTTTGCTTTAATAGCACTTGGCAACATCGCTTCTAAAACAGAAATACGTTTCATCACATGATAATGGCTCATCCATTCGCTTAATTGAATCAGTTCGGATGTTAATTCAGGTTTAATATCACGCACTTCTTTTATTTCTTTTAGTTTCGATATATCCATATTTCTATCTGGTTCTTGTTGAATATTCATGACGTATCCTTGTATAGTTCTAGGACCAAAAGGTACCACAACGCGAACGCCAATTTGAATCACACGTTCTAAATTTTCAGGAACAATATAATCAAATTTAAAATCGACACTTTTCGACGGAATATCAACAATTACTTTTGCAATCATTACTGCCACCTAGTTTCTAAAATTTCTATAATTTGATGTGCTAAAGCTGATTTTTTCCCTTTCTTAATATTTACTTTTTCATTATTTTTAAAATGCATAGTTAATTCATTGTCATCTGAACTAAAGCCTATTGATGTATCACCTACATTGTTCGAAATGATAACATCTGCATTTTTTCTTTTGAGTTTGTCTAGAGCATACTGTTCAATATTTTGTGTTTCAGCAGCAAAACCAACAAGATATTGGTGCGTTTTATTTTCTCCTAAGTATTTTAAAATATCCTTAGTACGCTTAAATTGAACAGATAATCCTCCTTCTTGTTTTTTTAATTTATGTTCAAGTATGTCCATTGGTGTATAGTCAGACACCGCCGCTGCTTTAATCACTATATCTTGTTTCGCAAAGCGTTCGGTTACAGCTTGAAACATATCCTCTGCACTCTCAACTTTAACAACATTAATCCCTTCCGGTAGAGATAAGTGGGTAGGACCACTAATTAAAGTTACGATTGCCCCCTTATCTCGTAATGCTTCAGCTATAGCATATCCCATTTTTCCTGATGAACGATTTGATACGTATCGAACTGGATCAATAACTTCAACTGTAGGCCCAGCGGTAACTAATGCGTGCTTTCCGGAAAAAGAGCTTTTTACAACATTCTCCTGTTGAGTAAAAAATTTATTAATAACAGATAGGATTTGCATGGGTTCTTCCATTCGTCCTTTTGCTACATAACCGCATGCTAAATAGCCACTACCAGGTTCAATAAAATAATATCCGTCTTGACTTAGCACTTTCATATTATGCTTAGTACGCGGATTGTTATACATATTTACATTCATTGCGGGTGCAACGAATTTTGGTGTTGTTGTAGCAAGTAATGTAGAAGTAATTAAATCATCAGCAATTCCAACACTTAATTTTGCGATAGTATTAGCAGTTGCTGGCGCGACTATAATCGCATCTGCCCAGTCTCCTAATGATACATGTTGAATCTCTTCAGGATTTTCTTCTTTAAATGTATTTGTGTAAACAGGATTTCTACTGATTGCTTGAAAAGCTAGTGGAGTAACAAACTCTTGAGCATGATCAGATAGCATAACTCTTACATCATAGCCGGATTGTATTAATTTACTTGTTAAATCAATTGCTTTATATGCTGCGATACCGCCTGTAACAGCTAATAAAATATGTTTCATTATTTATATTCTCCTTTAATACTTTATCGATACGCCTAAATTAGAAATGGAACGGAATAATTTAGTTATGTGTTATCTATTAATTATCAAATTTAAAGGCAACTTTGGCTATGCAAAAGCGCATCCTTCGTAAAAAGAGAGCGGAATAGAATTCATAATAAATTCATTATCCCACCCTGTCGCAATATGACCTTAAATAGAGAATCTAACAAAATTTTCATAACAGAAACTCAGACCCTGACACGTTTTATTTTAAGTATATTTTCAGGGTAGTCAATCTACTGCGAAGAGATTTAATGGCTAAAACTAGTCATTTATGTTTCAGATTCATTGACGACATATTTATAATTATTATACACAAATTAATCATTAAATTAAAAAAGTGACTATTACTAAATGTAACTTTCAAGTTGGACAAAGAATTTTAGTCAGATTTCAAGCTTGTTTTAAGCGCTATTCAACTATTTTGTATGTTACTAGTAATTAAAAAACCTAGGACAATTTTTATGTCCCAGGCTCTACCAATATAAATAAAACTTTATCCTAAATATTCTTTCGGTACAACAGGTTCTATTTTACCATCAGCAATTTCTTCTAAAGCTTTTCCAACAGGTTTAGCTGATTGGTACTGATCTAAAAGCGCTGTTTCGCGTCTTTCATCTAATTCACGTGCTCTTTTAGCCGCCGTAGTGGCAATAAGATATTTTGAATTCACCTTTGCAGTAAGTTGGTTTAACGGTGGATTTAACATTATTTTTTGACCTCCAGTAACATTTTTCTATATTTAGCTTCGATTCGCTCTCTTTTTAAATGCTCAGCTTCAACAATTGACTGAATTCGATTCTTAGCGAGTTCAACCTCGTCGTTAACTACAACGTAGTCGTATAAATTCATCATTTCTACTTCTTTTCGCGCCTCGTTCACACGGCTTTGAATCTTTTCATCTGATTCAGTTCCTCTACCAACAAGACGTTCTCTCAAGTCATCTAAACTTGGAGGCGCTAAAAATATGAACAAAGCATCTGGAAATTTCTTTCTTACTTGCTTAGCACCTTCAACTTCGATTTCTAAAAAGACGTCATGACCTTCTTCCATAGTATCCTTTACATATTGTACAGGTGTACCATAGTAATTACCTACATATTGTGCATACTCAATAAACTGGTCGTCTTTAATTAACGCCTCAAATTCTTCCTTTGTTTTGAAGAAGTAATCTACACCATCAATTTCACCTTCACGCATATGACGTGTTGTCATTGATATAGAATACTTATATGAAGTAGTTGGGTCTTCAAATATCTTTTTTCTAACAGTTCCCTTTCCAACACCTGAAGGGCCTGAAAGAACAATTAACAGTCCTTTTTCCTTATCCATGCCTTACGACCTCTCTAAGCTATTCTTCTATTATTTAAATATAATATCATATTGCTACGATATATGTATAGCCGTACTTTGTTATAGAGTCAAATTCATCTTATTTCGTCATATTTTTAAAATTTTTATGCACTTCATTTCACCTTTATAAATTGCTTTAAAAATTAAGAATATTCAACTTTAAAATAATTTACAGTCTTTAATCATGACCTCTCACTTTACGCATGTTACAATATGATGAATGAAAAAGTATAAGGTGGCAGATAATTATGGCATATGATGGCTTATTTACTAAAAAAATGATTGAATCATTACAGGGTTTAGTCTCAGGCCGAATTCATAAAATAAATCAACCAGAAAATGACACAATAATTATTGTAATTAGACAAAATCGTAAAAATCATCAACTACTTCTATCGATTCATCCTAGTTTCTCTCGTTTACAATTAACTACTAAGAAATACGACAATCCATTTACACCACCAATGTTTGCAAGAGTTTTCCGTAAACACCTTGAGGGAGGCTTCATAAAAGCAATTCGACAGGTTGGTAACGATAGACGTATAGAGATTGATATCGAAAGTAAAGATGAAATTGGTGATACAATATATAGAACTATTATATTGGAAATAATGGGTAAACATAGTAACCTTATCCTTGTCGATGATCAACGTAAAATCATCGAAGGGTTTAAACATCTAACTCCTAACACAAATCAGTACAGAACCGTTATGCCTGGCTTCAAATATGAAGCACCACCAAATCAAAATAAAATCAATCCTTATGAATTAACAGGGCAAGAGGTATTAAAATATATTGACTTTAATGCTGGAAAGATTGCCAAGCAATTACTTAATATATGTGAGGGCTTTAGTCCACTAATCGCTAATGAAATTGTGAATCGTCGTCAATTTATGACTCAAGAAACATTACCTGATGCTTTTGATGAAGTCATGGCCGAAACCAAATCGGCATCTACTCCTGTCTTTCATAAAAATCATGAAACAGGTAAAGAGGATTTCTATTTCATGAAACTTAATCAATTCTATGATGATATAGTTGAGTATCATTCACTTCATGAACTATTGGATCGCTTTTATGATGCACGTGGTGAGAGAGAAAGAGTAAAACAACGTGCAAATGATTTAGTCAGATTTGTACAACAGCAACTGCAAAAACAACAAAATAAATTGAGTAAACTTATCGATGAGTATGAAAGTGCTAAAAACAAAGAAACTCAGCAATTATATGGAGAGTTGATCACAGCTAATATATATCGTATTCAACAAGGTGACGATTCTGTTATAGCGTTGAATTACTATACTGGTGAAGAAGTAAAGATTCCACTTAACCCTACAAAATCGCCATCAACTAACGCTCAATACTATTATAAACAATATAACCGTATGAAAACACGAGAGCACGAATTGACTCATCAGATTAAACTGACTAAAGAGAATATTGATTACTTTGATAATATTGAGCAACAGTTAAAGCACATTACCGTAGATGATATCGATGATATTCGCGATGAACTTGCTGAACAGGGATTCATGAAGCAAAGAAAACAAAGTAAAAAGAAAAAGCAGTCTAAAATTCAACTTCAAACGTATCATTCTACTGATGGGGATACGATTTTAGTAGGTAAAAATAATAAACAAAATGATTATCTTACCAATAAAAAGGCACATAAAAATCATTTATGGTTCCATACAAAAGATATTCCAGGATCTCATGTTGTCATACTCAATGAGAGTCCAAGCGAAACAACGATTAAAGAAGCGGCAATGCTAGCTGGGTATTTCTCTAAAGCTGGTAGTTCAGCTCAAATTCCTGTAGATTATACAGAAATTAGACACGTTCATAAACCTTCTGGGGCAAAACCTGGATTCGTGACATATGACAACCAAAAGACCCTATTTGCAACACCTGATTATGATCATATTCAACAAATGAAAGAATCATAACATAAAAAAAGACAGTAGAATTGAATGCACATATCATTCAACATTCTGCTGTCCTTTTTAATCTATTTGTTTTCTGGTAAAGCAAGTTGAAAACTCACGCCAAATTTATCTTGAACCCATGCAAACTCTCTAAATGGTGGCATCTCTGTTTTAGGCATTAAAATGGCACCCTCACTTTTCAAACCATTAAATAAACGTTCCATCTCCATAGTATCCTTAACAGTGACATATAGTGACATTGCTGGATTCATAGGCAACTCTTCCCCACTATTTGCATCTATCGCCATAAATACTTGGCCATTTAACGTAAAGATGGAGTGTTGCACTGAGCCAGGCGTGCCCGGTCCTTCTTCGCCATACTTCACCATTGTAATAATTTCACTATCTTCAAATAAACTTGTGTATAATTGAATTGCTTCTTCAGCTTCATCATTAAACATTAAAAACGTCGTAATTTTTGGTATGTCCATATGCTACTCCCTCTTTTATATCGTATTCTTGTTATTTAAAAATCAATCTTACTTATTATTTTAACATGTATATCCTTTCATTGTAGAATGTAGTTATATAGGATCTAAAAAATTAGAACTTTAATATAGTTTGATTCTTAATTTGATTGATAGTTCGATTAAGATTGGAGGCGTTGTTATGCTCATACATTATGGTGTGCCATTATTAATATTTGCATTAGTTCTATTAATAGGATGGCTAATGACTAAGATGTTTATACGTTAATTTTGGGAAATTATTATAACCTTTGTTTTATCGTAAATGATGCGTGTAGAATTTCTTGATTTGAATATCATTATTTCAAATATGCATTGAAGGTAAAGTACAATTGTACGATGAATTAGAATACTCTAGTGATTTTTCTTCTCAGCTTATTTCCACAATTCAATTCATTCTGACTTTTTAATAAAAAATTTACTATGATTTCGCAGTTAATTCATAAAAAACACTCCAAAAGTTAATTGATTCATCACTTTTGGAGTGTTTTTACAATATCGATTTATAGTTAATGATTTAAATTTTTCTTGGCACGTTTAAAAATTTCAATTGAATGTTTAAATACTTCATCATTCATTGTTTTTGAAATATTTTCTTTACTAGAATGGTCTGATTGAGAATAAGATGGAATTCTATAATCATCTCGTCTATAAAGAAACTCATTACAATGTTTTATTAAAGTATAAAGATGATTATTATCATTGTTTTGTTCCATTAGACGCCCTCTCACCATTCATATATTACGATAAGTTATCTCGCCAATCAACTAATGTTTGGATGTCATTTAAAGAGATTTTCCCTTCATCTTTCGCAACTTCTATAAGCTCATTATAATCACTTAAAGTATAAAACGGAATATGAGCCTTATTAAATGTCTCGTCTGCTTTTGCAAGACCATATGTGAATATAGCAACGACTCCAAGCACATTAGCTCCCGCTTCTTCCAATGCTTCGACAGCTGTAATCGAAGAACCTCCAGTAGAAATTAAATCCTCGACTACAACGACATTTTTATTCTCGCTTTTTGCACCTTCTATTTGGTTTTGTTTACCATGGCTTTTACTTTTTGATCTAACGTAATTCATAGGTAATTCCATTTTTTCTGAAATGTAAGCTGCATGAGGGATACCAGCAGTGGCCGTACCCGAGATAATTTCAACGTTAGAAAAATGTTCTTTAATTAATTGAATTAACCCATCTCTAATCGCATTACGCACTTCAGGGTACCCTAAAGTTATTCGATTATCACAATAAATAGGCGATTTAATTCCTGAGCTCCAAGTAAATAAATCATTTGGAGATAATGAAACTGCCTCTATGTCTAATAATGCTTTAGCAATATTTTTAGCCATTTAACTTAACCAACTTTCTTTTATTTTATGATAACTGTCAATTGGATGCTCACTTTGAGTGATAGGTCGACCTACTACGATATGTGTTGACCCCAAAGTTTTAGCTTCCTCAGGTGTTGTAATTCGTTGTTGATCATTACGAGCTGCGCCTTTCGGGCGAATACCTGGTGTCACTTTTAAAAAGTCAGAACCTAGTTCTTTAGAAATCATCTTAGCCTCAAGAGGAGAACATACGACACCGTCTAATCCAGCTTTTTTAGTAAGACGCGCATAATTTAGAACTGCCTCCTCTATAGAGGTTTGAATATTTTGTTCTTCATGTAATTGTCTTTCAGTAGTTGAAGTTAATTGAGTAACTGCAATGATTTTAATATCAGCATTATGTTTTCTTAACCCTTTTTTAGCTTCTTCCATCATTTTAATACCACCGGCAGCATGAACATTGACTAAATCAATGTCTAAACGTGCTAAGCCTTCCATTGCTTTGCTCACAGTATTAGGTATGTCATGTAATTTTAAATCTAAAAAGATATCATGACCTCTTTTTTTAATGGATTTAATTAAAGCTGGCCCTGTTTGATAAAATAACTCCATCCCAATTTTGACGCATAACGGTTCATTAAACTTATTTAAAAATGTATGAACCTCGTCTGCTGATTTAAAATCTAATGCTATAATGGGTAGATTTCTCACACTCATCTTCTCCTTTTAACTTCTATCATTAAGATTATACATTTCTCATAGTAAACGTCATGCTTTCAATGACATTTGTTAAAGCACTGGCAGTATCTAATGATGTTAAACAAGGCACACCATTTTCAACTGTTGTACGTCGAATTTGGAAACCATCTCGTTCGATTTCTTTTCCTTTTGTCATAGTATTAATGACAATTTGCACTTCTCCATTTTGAATTCGTGTCAGTAGATCATCCTCGCCACCGATTTTACCTACGACCTCAACTGGAATATTATGATCTTTTAACTTTTGTGCTGTTCCACGAGTCGCCAATATTTTGTAGCCTATTTCATTTAATCGATGTGCAATCTTGACTATTTCATCTTTATCTTTATCACTTACAGTCATCAATACTGTACCATGATCTTTCACTTCAAATCCGCTACCAGTGAGACCTTTGTATAGCGCTTTTTCAAGTGTAAGGTCTTTACCCATAACTTCACCTGTAGACTTCATCTCTGGTCCAAGCGTAATATCTACATTTTTTAATTTATTAAAACTAAATACGGGTGCTTTAACATATACGCCTTCAGAATAAGGTTGGATACCTTGCTTGTACCCCATTTCAGCAAGCGTTTCACTCATAATTGCACGCATCGCTAATTGAGCCATTTGAATATCAGTAATTTTACTTAAGAATGGTACCGTACGGCTTGAGCGCGGATTAACTTCTAACACATAGACACCGTCGTGAGCTATGACAAATTGAATGTTAATAAGACCTTTAATATTTAAACCTTTTGCCAATTTAATTGTGTAGTCTTCAAGTGTATTAATTTCGTCTTGAGTCAGTGTTTGTGGCGGATAAACTGCAATAGAATCTCCACTGTGAACACCTGCACGCTCTATATGTTCCATAATTCCTGGAATTACGACAGTCTCCCCATCTGAAATAGCATCCACTTCTATCTCTTTTCCTGTTAAATAGCGGTCTACCAATACAGGATGTTCTGGACTTGCTTTAACAGCTTGAGTCATATAATTTTCAAGCTCTTGATCATTATCAACAATCTCCATTGCACGGCCACCAAGCACGTATGAAGGACGAACTACAACCGGATAACCTATTTCTCTTGCATTTTTAAGAGCTTCTTTAGGTGATGTAGCAGTTTTCCCTTGTGGCTGAGGTACAGATATTTCACGTAATAGCGCTTCAAATTCTTTTCTATCCTCAGCTCGATTTAAATCTTCTAATGATGTTCCAAGAATTTTAACACCATGCTGTGCTAATTTATCGGCTAAGTTTATTGCTGTTTGACCACCAAATTGTACTACAACACCTTTAGGTTGTTCTAAGTTAATGATATTCATGACATCTTCTTCTGTAAGTGGTTCAAAATATAATTTGTCAGAAATTGAAAAGTCAGTAGATACAGTCTCCGGATTATTATTCACAATAATAGCTTCGTAACCAGCATTTTGAATCGCCCATACTGCATGTACAGTTGCATAATCGAATTCAACACCTTGGCCAATTCTAATTGGTCCTGAACCTAGTACTAGAATTTTCTCTTTATCAGTTACTATAGATTCATTTTCATCTTCATACGTACCATAATAGTACGGCGTTGTGGATTCAAATTCAGCTGCACATGTATCAACCATTTTATAAACTGGTTTAATATTTTGACTCATACGTAGTTCATATATATCTTTTTCTTCCATATCCCATCGATGAGCAATCACTTTGTCACTAAAGCCATAATCTTTAGCGTATTTTAAATACTCTAAATCGCCTTGATGATTTTTAAGTTCATGCTCAATGTCAATAATGTTTTGGAACTTATTTAGGAAGAAATAGTCAATTTTTGTCATATTATGAAGTTCTTCAAGAGATGTTCCTCTACGAATAGCTTCTCCGATAAAGAACAATCTTTCATCATCTTGATGTCCGATACGCTCTTTAATGTAATCTAATTCATAACTTTCTCCATTTGGTAAACCTAAATGATGAACACCATATTCAAGTGAGCGAATGGCTTTCAGTAAAGATTCTTCATATGTACGACCGATTGCCATGACTTCGCCTGTCGCTTTCATTTGAGTTCCAAGTTCACGTTCACCTTTTTCGAATTTATCGAATGGGAAACGTGGAATTTTAGAAATAACATAGTCTAAAGTGGGTTCAAATGCAGCATATGAGGTTCCTGTAATAGGGTTAAGCATTTCATCTAGTGTTAAACCTACGGCAATCTTAGCGGCTAATTTTGCAATAGGATAACCCGTTGCTTTGGAAGCTAAAGCTGATGAACGAGACACACGTGGGTTGACCTCAATGATGTAATAATTCAATGAATGCGGGTCAAGTGCGAGTTGCACATTACATCCACCTTCAATACCTAAAGCACGAATTACCTTTAAGGATACGTCTCGTAGCATTTGATATTCTACATCTGATAGTGTTTGACTCGGTGCAACAACGATTGAATCTCCAGTATGAATGCCTACAGGATCTATGTTCTCCATATTACATACTACGATGGCGTTATCATTTTTATCACGCATAACTTCATATTCAATTTCTTTATAACCTGCAATTGATTTTTCTATTAAACATTGTGTAGCAGGGCTATAATGCAAACCATTACTAACAACTTCTTTTAATTCAGCATCATTATGGCAAATACCACCGCCAGTACCCCCCATCGTAAATGCAGGACGTACAATTAACGGATATCCAACTTGTTCTTTAAATTCAAATGCTTGTTCTACTGTATTAACGATATCGCTTTCTGGTACAGGTACATTTAAATCATTCATTAATGTTCTAAACATTTCACGATCTTCTGCTTGTTGAATAGACTCTAGCTCTGTCCCCAACAACTTTACATTATTAGCTTCTAACACGCCACTATCATGAAGTTGAATCGCCATGTTCAACCCAGTTTGACCACCTAAAGTAGGTAATAATGCATCTGGTTGTTCTTTTCTAATAATACGAGCAATAAAATCGTGCGTTAATGGTTCTATGTACACCTTATCGGCAATTTCTTTATCTGTCATTATTGTTGCAGGATTAGAATTAACTAAAATAACTCTGTAGCCTTCTTCTTTTAATGCTAGACAAGCTTGTGTTCCTGCATAGTCAAATTCTGCAGCTTGTCCAATAATAATTGGTCCTGAACCGACTACTAAAATTGTCTGAATATCATCTCTTTTAGGCATTGATTTGACGCTCCTTTTCTTTGAAATCCTTCATCATTGTTATGAACTCATCAAATAAGTAATTAGAATCACTTGGACCTGGTCTTGCTTCAGGATGATATTGGACTGAAAACGCTGGAAGTTCTTTATGTCTTAGTCCTTCAACAGTACCATCGTTTAAAGCAATGTGTGTAACTTCAAGGTCAGTATTTTTAAGCGAGTCACGGTCAATAGAATAGCCGTGATTTTGGCTCGTGATATCTATTTTACCTGTTCTTAAATCTTTAACGGGATGGTTCGCACCACGATGTCCAAATTTCATTTTGAATGAAGTTGCGCCTTGCGATAATGCAAAAAGTTGATGACCAAGGCAGATACCAAAGAATGGTATCTTTCCTAATATGCCTCTGATCATATCTAAAGCAACGTCAACTTCGTCTGGATCACCAGGGCCGTTTGATAGCATGACACCATCTGGAGACATGCTTAAAATCTCTTCAGCTGACGTATCATATGGTACAACTGTGACGTTGCAACCACGTAAATTTAATTCACGAACGATATTTTGCTTTTTACCAAAGTCGAGTAAAACGACACTTAAATCGGAACCTGTTGATACATATGGTGTTTTTGTAGAAACCGTTTGAACTTCATCTCTAGGTAACTCAGCAGTTTTCAACTGTTCAACAAGTTCCTGAATGTTATCTTTATTATCTGTAAATCCAGCTCTCAAAACACCATGATTTCTAATTTTACGAGTAATACTTCTAGTATCTACACCCGATATACCAGGAATATGATATTGAGCAAGTGTTTCGTGTAATGTTTTTTGGTGTCTAAAGTTACTAGGGTGTGTACTTGCTTCCTTTACTACTACCCCATTTAATTTAGGTGTTAATGATTCAAAATCATCGCGATTGATACCATAGTTTCCAATTAGTGGGTACGTAAAAGTTATGATTTGACCTGTGTAAGACGGGTCAGAGATTGTTTCTTGGTACCCCGTCATAGCAGTGTTGAATACAATTTCGCCTATAGATAAGTCATCTGATCCTAAGCGATATCCTTCGTAATAAGAGCCATCTTCCAGTACAAGATAACGTTTTTCAAGCATCTACTTTTCCTCCTCGAATACTACTTCACCTTTAAGCATTGTTAGTGTTGGATTTCCATAAACTTTTTCACCAATAAATGGAGTGTTATCAGCTTTAGATAAGAAATCTTCACTTTTGATTTCTTTTTCAGTATTTAGATCAATAATTGTTAAATCAGCGTAACTATCTTTGTGTAATTTTCCATAATTTAAGTTGAAAATAGTAGCTGGTTTAATAGTGAAATAATCAACTAATTGTTGCAGTGACCAATTACCTCGTCTTACAAAGTGTGTATAAAGTAATGGGAATGCTGTTTCACTACCTACGATACCGAAAGGTGCTTTTGTCATAGGTTGTTCTTTTTCTTCTTTAGCGTGAGGTGCATGATCCGTTGCAATACAATCAATTGTTCCATCTAATAAGCCTTCTAAAAGTGCTTCTCTATCTTCATTACTTCTTAATGGTGGATTCATTTTGTAGTTTGAATCATCACCAGGAACATCATTTTCAGTTAATAATAAATGATGTGGTGTAACTTCTGCTGTTACATGGATACCAGCTTTTTTAGCGTCTCTGATTACTCGAACACTTTCCTTAGTTGAAACATGGCACACATGATAGTGACAACCAGTTGCTTCAGCTAATAGTACATCTCTAGCAATTTGTACAGATTCAGCAATATTTGGAATACCAGGTATGCCTAATTCTTCACTACGTTTACCTTTATGCATTGCACCACCATAGATTAAGCTATTATCTTCGCAGTGTGCGACAATCGGTTTTTTAACTTTTGCAGCTTGCTTCATAGCAGCATACATCATACTTGCTGTTTGAACACCCACACCATCATCTGTAAATGCAAACACACCTTCTAGTGCTAATTTTTCAAAATCAACAAGTTCAGTACCTGCTTGTCTCTTAGTAATAGCAGCATAAGGCAACACCCTAACTTGTGCTGTTTCAGAAATTCGTTGTCTTAATTCTCTAACATGTTCAACTGTATCTGGTACAGGTCTTGTATTAGGCATAGGACATACTGTAGTAAAACCACCTCTTGCAGCGGCTTTTGTACCACTTTCAATTGTTTCTTTATGTTCACCACCTGGTTCACGTAGGTGCACATGAACATCTACAAAACCTGGAGCAATTAAATTTCCTTTTGCATCAATAACTTCAATATTTGAAGATGAAGCATTTATCTTACTACTAATTTGTTTAATACGTTTACCATCGATTAATATTTCTGTGTCTTTTAGGATACCGTTTTTTAAGATTTTTCCGTTTTTAATTAATTTCATGTAGAATTAACCCCTTTCTATTGTAAAAGCGCACTTATTACTGCCATTCTTAAATACATTCCATTTTCCATCTGCTTAAATATTCGAGACTTAGGTGCTTCAACTAGCTCACTTTTAATTTCAACACCTCTATTTACAGGAGCTGGATGCATTACAATGGCTTCCTCTTTTAATTTATCATATCTAGCCTGTGTTAAACCAAATTGTTGATGATATTCCTCAGCAGCAAAGTTAGCTTCACCTGAAATTCCATGTCTTTCATGTTGAACTCTAAGCAACATAACAATATCTACTTTATCAATGACTTCATCAATTTCAACATAAGGCGCCTCTAATGTATTATCTACCCATTCTTTTGGACTTGAGAACATTACGTTGGCACCTAATGATGTTAAACTATGATAATTACTTCTTGCGACACGAGAATTTTTAATGTCACCACATATTAGAATATTCAATCCTTCAAACGAACCATATTCTTCATATATTGTCATTATGTCTAATAAACTCTGAGTAGGATGTTGTCCACTTCCATCACCTGCATTAGCAATTGGAATATTTAATTGATTCAGTTCTTCGTAATAAGAATTTTGGGAGTGACGTATGACAAGTAAATCAACACCTATGCTTTCAAGTGTTTTACATGTGTCATAAAGTGACTCACCCTTTTTTACAGATGATGTACTTGTTTCAAAATTAATAAGTTTTAATCCTAATTTTTGTTCTGCCATCTCAAAGCTACACTTTGTTCGCGTTGAATTTTCGAAGAATAAGTTTGATACGTATTGACCGTTAAATTGAGGTAATGGTCGCTCACCAGATTTGAATTGGCAAGCAATAGTAATTAAATCATAAATTTCTGAATTAGATAAATGCTCCATTGATAATAAGTGTTCCATAAAGCGCCTCCTATAGAAATAAAGCTTAATTTATTTGGTTTTTCTCTTTTGGCAAAATTAAATTTAATATTATTCCTGAAAGTGCTGATAATGCCATTCCTTCAATTTGTAAATTGATACCTATGCCTTTTAAATTGATAAGAAGATTACCAATCCCGACAACAAGCACAACTGATGCTATAACTAAGTTGCGATTGCTTGAGAAATCTACTTGACTTTCAACAAGCATTCTTAAACCACTAGCTGCTATAATACCGAATAATAAAATTGAGACACCACCCATCACTGGCGTAGGTATTGAAGATATTAAAGCAGTGAACTTACCAATAAATGCAAGAATAATAGCTATAACTGCCGCACCACCAATTACGTAAATACTGTATATTTTGGTAATCGCTAGTACACCTATATTTTCACCATAAGTTGTACTAGGAGGCCCTCCTATCATACTTGCAAACATAGTTGAAACACCATCACCAATGATTGATTTATCTAAACCTGGATTTTCAAAGAAATTTCGTCCTACTATTTTGTTAATTACCATTTGATGACCAATATGTTCACTTACCGTCACAAACACCACGGGTATCATCACGAGAATGAGTCCTAAATGAAAAGATGGTGTGTAATCTTTAAATGGTAGATAAATATGAGGAAAATCTATCCATTTCGCTTGTGCTATTGGAGCAAATTTAACTATGCCCATGAAAATAGATACAATATATCCCACTATAATACCTATAAGTACAGGTATAAGTGATAAAAACCCTTTGAAGAATCCTTGGACGATGATGGTTACTGCTAATGTAATCAAAGCAACAATTAAGTAACTTAAGTTATACCCTTTCATCTCAGCAGAATTTTCAAACATAGCCATGTTTACTGCTGTAGGAGCTAAACTTAACCCAATAACCATTATTACTGGTCCGACAACTACTGGTGGTAACAAGTGCATTAACCAATGTGTTCCACTCAATTTAATGAAAATACCTATAATCACGTACATTAATCCACTCATAAATAATGCAACCAGCATATCTCCAAGACTATGTGTACTTAACCCTGTGATGATAGGTGTAATAAAGGCAAAACTTGATCCTAGGTAGGCAGGAATTTTTGCTTTTGTGATTAATATGTATAAAAGTGTACCAATACCTGATGCCAACAAAGCTGCTGATATAGGCAGATGTGTTAAAAATGGTACAAGTACAGTTGATCCAAACATTGCAAATAAATGTTGAAGGCTTAGAAATGCCCATTGTGCTGGTTTTGGTTTATCTTTTACATCAAGAACTGGCTGAACGGTACGCTCAAACATTTGCTCATTTTCCATGTTGATTCATTTCCTTTCATAAAAAAAGTCTCTTCACAATCAGTAGAGTGTAAAGAGACTAAAATGAAATATATCTAAGTGTAATGTTAAGTTAAGCTTTTATCATCACATTTATCAATGAAGCTTCCATTGGATATTTATAGTTTACATAATCTTTTTATAGTCATATGTTCATCTATCCATATGAATTACTTCACCTTTTTCAGTCTCTCGTACTGTTTTAAAAGGATAATTATTCAATGACGACTGCATTTCTGTCGTCAATTTCTTCTAAATAAACTGAAACAGATTCATCTCGTGCAGTAGGTATATTTTTTCCTACAAAATCTGCGCGTATAGGGAGTTCACGATGACCACGATCCACAAGTGCTGCAAGCCCTATTTTAATAGGTCTTGTATGTAATAAAATCGCATCTAATGAGGCTCTTACTGTACGTCCGGTATACAAAACATCATCAATGATAACAACCACTTTGTTATTAATATCTACATTAATATCAAAAGCGCGTTGATCAGCTTGTTGCACTACCTTATCAACGTCATCTCGAAAATGTGTAATATCGATAGTACCTGTGGGTACTAATTGTTGTTCAATTGAATTTATTTTATCTTGTATACGATGTGCTAAAAAAGCACCCCTAGTTTTAATGCCTAATAGAACTAAATCTTTGGTTCCCTTGTTATATTCTAGAATTTCATGAGCAATTCGTGTAATTGTACGTTGTATCGCTGCATCATCTAAAATAATTCGTTCAGACATTGTTTCACCTCTTTTAATATAAAAAAACTCATATCTTTAATAAAGATATGAGACAAAAAGTTAAAGAGAATAAGCAATATTCCCTATCATATTCACATTCTTAAGTTATAAACACAGCAAAAGTATTAGTAACTTAATCATCAAAATATTATTATCCTAATTATTCATATCTTCGGAGCCTCTCTGGACCCTCAATTAAAGATGACGTTTTTATATTTAAACTGTTATAATTTTAAATCTTTTAATAGTATAAGTCAATGGCAAAGTTAGTATTTATAATAAAAAACGATGTCACATTCGTTTAAGCATCTCTACGTCTTATATCATCTAGTAATTTTTCAAAATCGTTAGGTAATGTTGCATGCTTCTCAATGTATTTATGTGTTACAGGATGTTCGAAACCAATGATACCAGCATGTAAAGCTTGTCCACCGATATCTAACGTTTTTTTTGGTCCATACTTCGGATCCCCTACAAGAGGATAACCAATATATTTCATATGTACACGAATTTGATGTGTACGCCCTGTTTCTAATTGACATTCTATCAATGTATAATCTTTAAAATGCTCTAATACATTAAAGTGTGTCACAGCTTCTTTACCGTCATCAACCACAGCCATAGCTTGTCTATCGTTTTTATTTCGACCAATTGGCGCGTCAATTGTGCCATAATCATGAGGTATATTACCATGAACTAACGCCGTGTATTTTCGTTTAACAGTTTTAGACATAAGTTGTTCAACTAAATGACGATGGGCAACATCATTTTTAGCAACCATTAATAAACCAGACGTATCTTTATCTATTCTATGAACTATGCCAGGACGTATTTCGCCATTAATTCCTGATAAATCTTTAATTTGATACATTAATCCATTTACTAATGTCCCACTATAATGGCCTGGAGATGGATGTACAACCATACCTTTTGGCTTATATACAATAGCAACATCTTCGTCTTCATAATAAATATCTAAATTTAAGTTTTCAGGTTTGATATCTGCCTCTACGACTTCTTTCTCGGTTACAACAATTTTGTCATTTAACTTGACCTTATAGTTCGATTTAATTACTTTACCATTTACCTTGACTAAACCTTCTTTAATCCAATCTTGAAGTTGACTACGTGACCAATCTTTATTTAAATCTGAAACAAGTTTATCTATACGTTGTCCAACTTGTGATTGTTCAATAATATTAAAATTATAATTTCCCATAACTAGACCTCCTTCTTATTTATGATTGCATCTTTAATCAGTGTGATGATTACGAATATAACTCCAATTGTTAAGCTTGAATCCGCAATATTAAAGATAGGAAAATCGTAACCGAATATATTCGTATCAATAAAATCCACAACTTCACCATGTAATACGCGGTCAATAAAATTTCCTAAGGCTCCAGCGAATAATAGGCTTATTGCAACCTGCATAAATAAATTAAATTGTGCTTCTTTAATATAAAAAATAACTAAAACGATTAAAATAATGATAGTAATAATATAGAAAAATAGCATTTTACCACTCAAAATCCCCCATGCTGCACCGTTGTTTCTATGGGATGTAATATTTAAAAAGTTAGGGATAATTTCATATGAATCTCCAACCTTCATTGAGATTGTAATAAGCCATTTAGAAACTTGATCGAAAACTAGTACAATGAATGTCATAAGTAAAGAGATGCTAATATAGTATTTCTTTTTCAAAGAAGTGCCTCCATTCTTTTTAATGTCATCTAAAGCAACACTTAACATTATATCCTAGAACGTAATTTTGAAAAAGCTATCTTGTCTATTATGTTTTTATCTTTTGAGGATGAATATAATAATAATTTTTAATGTCGTAGGTATGAATTGTTCGTTTTGTGATTTCATAAGGTTGTGTATAGTTCATTTCTGAAACTTGTATAGAACCATCTTCATTTATTGTTTCTATATATGCAACATGACCGTATTTCCCTTTAGAAGATTGTAATATTGATCCTTTTTTAGGGTTACGGTCAACAATGTATCCATCATCAATTGCTTTTTTATCCCAATTCTTGGCGTCGCTCCAAGTATTGTTTATCTTATTTCCATCATTTTTAACACGTTCAAAGACATAATATGTACACTGACCCTTTTTATATGTATTGATTTTCATAGGATGATGTGACGTAAAACGACTTTGCACACGCTTCATATCTTGAATAATAAACTCGTCAATAACTGCTGCTATTGTCAAGATAACACTAACAACAACCATTACTATGATTGCTTTTTTCATATCATCACACTTCTTTTATTCTATTAAATCTAAAATAAATACCATCAGGTCCTTTAAGATTTTTATGTGTCGTTTTTGGATAGTGAAAATCTATCATAGCTAAACCATAGGTATGTTCATTATCTACTCGTTTTGTCGCAGATAACCACTGATTAACAGCCAAATGATTATAATAATCGTTTGAAGATAAAAATAGAGAATAATCGTCCATATATGCTGATTCTTCTAATCCAAAATAATGTAAATAATATGATTTAACATCAGAAATTCGAATGGACTTAATATGCAATGAACCTAATTTAGTTTCATCTGGTATGCCTTGCCATTGAGTATGAGAGACATTTTGCAATAATCGAGGTACATTAATTGGCGCAATATCCATTCTAATTCTGCCTTCTTTCTCATCAATCCATGATTCTGTCTCACGATCGACATAAAACTTTATGGCATTGCCCTCTGGATCCTCAATAAATAAACATGTTGCAACACTTTGTTGTCCACCGTTCACTGGTACTTCAAAATCACTTAAATGTACGAGTAAATCAGCTAATGTAGTCAATGTAGGCAACAATATACCAATATGGAAAAGACCTGCTTCAGACATTAACGGTTCTCGTCCATTCTGTATTTCAATAAAAGTAATAAATTGATTTGAATCGCCAACTTCAAATTGTACAGCAGTTTTAGATTCATTGATAAGATTAAATCCTAAAACATTCTCATAAAATGTTTTAATAGTTTCTTTATCTTTAATATTGATAGTTACACCATTTACAAAATTTGCATTTTTGTTATGAAACATCTTATTTTCCTTTCAATGATTACTTTTCTTTTAAATAATTAAATGATTACTTTGTTGAAAGTGTATGTTTATCTTTTAAGCGCAGTAATAAAAAATATGTACCTGTTTCTTCTCTTAATCTTTCTCTTTGTTTATCACTCACATAATAAAGAGAATTGACAATCTAAATGCTATCTAAATTTAGCAACAATGTTTATTAAAAAACATATGCCTGTGTTTTATTAATAATTAAATATTTTTGTCCAAGACGTTTGATTATGAATTGTATCTATACAAAAATTTAATACATTTAGATAAAATTATTATATTGATGCTTTTATTATTAAAGCCTAATGAGTTCAATCAGTAATGTGAACAATTACTACACTATCCAACACTTTGTATTTTATATATTATGACTAAAAATTAAATTGAACTCAAATGATTGATTTATACCTTATTAATATTGTTATCATTTTATGCCTGAAGATTCAATACAATCACTGTGCTTATAATGAGAAAAATATTCTATGACAAAAAATGTAATGAATATGTATTTACGAAACTTGTTCAAGTTCATTAAAAATTAAACATTAAATAGAGAAGTCTGCTTTATCAACTTACCTTTAAAAAGCTAGTGAAATTTCTTTATTTGAAATCTTATAACTTCACAATAATAACTATAAAATAAGCCCAAAATGAATTTCATTTTGGGCTTTCTTATAGTATTTAAACAATCATTTAAAATTTATTTTCTTGAAATATACGCTCACTTGTAAAAACTTTTTATTATACCAAAGTTTTTACTACTTCTTGACATCGTGGGCATAAATGTTCAAGTTCACCTACTGAACCTAATTCTTCTGTATAGTTCCAGCATCTTTCACATTTTTCACCTTCAGCATGTTTAATATGGATATCTCCATATTGATATGATACACCATCATTCACTTTATCTTTAACTTCAACTTGTGAAACGATGAATAATTGTTGTAAGTCATTAAATTGTTGTAAAAATTCCGCCGTATTAAATGATTCATTGCTTCCAATAACCACTTTAGCTTCTAATGACTTACCAATTACTTTTTCATTACGTGCTTGTTCTAATGCACGATTAACATCATCACGTAAATTCATAAATGTATTCCATTTTTCTAACAATTCTTCGTCTACATCAACAACTTTAGGCATATCTGAAAGGTGTACACTTTCTTCTTTTACATGAGGTGTATGAGACCAAACTTCTTCAGCTGTGTGCACTAAAATGGGTGCTAGTAATTTAGTCATGTCAACAAGTATTTGATATAAAACGGTTTGCATGCTACGGCGTTTATGAGAATCTTTTTTCTCAATATAAAGTATATCTTTACCGTAATCTAAATAGAAGTTACTTAGTTCAACATTGATAAAGTTTTGAACTTCTTGATAAATATTCAAATAATCAAAATTCTCATAGTTATTAATCGTACTCGCTGTGAATTCACGTAAACGATTTAGCAAATAGCGATCTACTTCAAGTAGATTTGTTTCAGCAATACTATCCGTTTCAGGATTGAAATCGTTAATATTACCTAACATAAATCTTAAAGTGTTTCGAATTTTACGATATACATCAGACGTTTGTTTAAGAATTTCATCGGAAATACGCACATCAGAGAGGTAATCAGTACTGCTTACCCATAAACGTGCAATATCAGCGCCTTTTTGTTTAACAACTTGATCAGGAACTATAACGTTACCTAATGACTTACTCATCTTCTTACCTTCACCGTCCATGACGAAGCCATGTGATAACAAGAATTTATATGGTGCTTGACCACGTGTAGCTACAGCAGTTGTAGTTGAAGAGTTAAACCAACCGCGGTACTGATCACTACCCTCAAAATAAAGGTCTGCTGGGAATGAAAGTTCAGGTCTCGTTTCTAATACACCACGATGTGATGAACCAGAATCAAACCAAACATCCATAATATCAGTTTCTTTAGTAAATTCGCCGTTAGGGCTTCCAGGATGACTAAATCCTTCAGGAAGTAATTCTTTAGCTTCTTTTTCAAACCAAATATTTGAGCCGTGTTTTTCAAATAAATCTGCAACGTGATTTACTGTTTCTTTAGTCATAATGATATCGCCATTTTCAGCATAAAATACCGGTAAAGGAACACCCCATACACGTTGACGAGAAATTACCCATTCGCCACGATCACGAATCATATTGTAAATTCGTGTTTTACCCCAGTCTACTTTAAAGTTCGTGTCTTCAATTGCATCAAGAATATCCTGTCTTACTTTATTAATGGAAGCAAACCATTGTGGTGTAGCTCTAAAGATAACAGGTTTTTTCGTACGCCAATCATGAGGATAACTATGTGTAATAAAGTCAAGTTTAAGTAGTGCGTCTTTTTCTTTTAAAAGATCAGTCACGGCTTTGTTTGCTTTGTCGTAGAACATTCCTTCAAATGGTCCACCTTCTTCAGTGAATACACCTTTATCATTTAAAGGACTAATTACTGGTAAATCATATTTTTGACCTACAATATAGTCATCTTCCCCGTGACCGGGAGCTGTATGGACACATCCCGTACCAGCGTCTGTCGTAACATGTTCACCGTTAATTACTAACGATACACGATCTAGGAATGGATGTTGTGCCTCTACAAATTCCAATTCTTTACCTGTGAATTCTTTCTCTAATTGTATAGAATCTTTATCCCAACCTAATGCTTCTGCGACTTCTTCTGATAATGCTTGGGCAACAATGTATTTATGTCCATCAACATTATACTGACCATATTTTAGCTCTGGATGAACTGTAATTGCGACATTTGATGGAATTGTCCATGGTGTAGTTGTCCAAATAATAAATTGTGCATCAGAATCAACTTTACCTTTACTGTCTTTTACGTCAAAAGCAACGTAAATTGATGCAGAACGTTTGTCATGATATTCTATCTCAGCTTCTGCAAGTGATGATTCACTTGAAGGTGACCAATACACAGGTTTTTTTCCTTTATAAATCAAACCTTTATCTGCCATTTCTCCAAATAATCTTATTTGTGCGGCTTCATATTCAGGTGTTAATGTAATGTAAGGATTATTAAAATCACCACGTACACCAAGGCGCTTAAAATCTTTCTTTTGAATGTCGATTTGTTTTAATGCAAATTCTTTACATTTCTCTCTAAATTCTGCAACTGACATTTTTTTGCGATCAACGCCTTTTTTAGTTAAAGCCTGTTCAATTGGTAAACCATGAGTATCCCAACCCGGCACATACGGTGCATAAAAACCTTGCATTGTTTTATAACGAACAATAAAATCCTTTATGATTTTATTTAATGCATGTCCCATATGTAAATTACCATTAGCATATGGTGGTCCGTCATGCAAAATGAATGATGGATTATTTTTATTTTTTTCTAACGCTTTGCGATATTGGTCATCATTATCCCACATTTCTTGAATTTGAGGTTCTTTATTTGGTAAGCCACCTCTCATAGGAAAATCAGTTTTCGGCATTAATAGGGTATCTTTGTAATTCATTATATTCACTCCTTGTAATGATAAAAAAGAACTCTAAGTTCAATTAAAAGGGACGGTTAATCCGCGGTACCACCCTACTTAACTCAACTTAGAGTTCTCTTAAGAATATTTATAAAATTGAAAAGCCAGTGATATAAGAAACAAACAATATGCTAGGCTCACACCATTCCTAGCTCGCTGTACTATGTTCACTGTTTCTTACGCGTCTGTCTTTATATCATATCAATAAATTGTTATTTAGAAAATGCATTTTTGATAAACAATGAAATTTCTTAGTTATTTTTACATCAAATGGTTAATTTGTGATTCGTTTTTAATTATTTGATGTTGATTGTGATGATTCGCTATTTGTATTTGATTGACTCACAGATTCTGAACTTGATGTAGAAGGTTGATTAGCCGATAATTCTTGATTTTGCTTTTGTTTCATTGCACGTTCTTCAGGTGTCAAATCATTATCATTAAGATGATGAATATCTTCTAATGTCACTTGCTCGGCGTCTAAATCATAATTGAGTAAGTAATCCCAATCTTCACTTTTGAGTAAGTCAAGTTGTGCTTCAACAAGCATACGGAAACGAGAGCGGAAAACTTTAGATTGTCGTTTCATGTCTTCAGTTTGGAAAGCTAGACGACGTGCTTTTTCAATTGCATCATTCACAATACTGTCAGCTTGTACTTGTGCTTTTGATAAAACGGCTTCAGCTTCTTTAGTTGCTGCTTGTTTTGTCTCTTCTCCTACTTTTTGTGCTTGAATAAGTGCATCACTTACTGATTGGTGAACATCTTTATATGATTTAATATTGGAATCTCTATCTTCAATGACTTTTTCAAGTTGCTTTTTATCTTCTTTTAAACGTTCGATTTCATTACTTAGTTGCTCTAAGTAATTTGCAACTTCTGTAGGTTCTAAACCATTTTTTACTCGTGTAAATTCTTTATTCTTAATCTCACTTGGTGTAAAAGGCATGATAATCCTCCTTGATTAATAGCTATTTAAATAGTGTTTGATAATGAATGTGTAACTTGTTCTTTTTCGTTTTTCCACCTATTTCAACAATTTGAGCTCTACCATAACCTTGAATTGACAATAAATCATTCTGCTCTAATTGAAAATCTGTAGAATCTATTACAGTATGGTTAACTTTGACTCTTTTTTTTATAATTAATTGTTGTGCAATATTTCGAGATTTATGAATTATCTCTTTCAAAACTACATCTAATCTCAAAGCGCTCACAGTTGTACTATGAACTTTCCAATTCTCTTCTGATTGTATCATATCTTCAGTAGGAATAGAATTAAGTTTAACTGTGGCTCCCTTAATACGCGTTAGTTCAGATATAATATATGATTCTAATTGTTTTGTCAAAACAAACTGTATATCTTCTCCAACTATAATATCACCGAGTTGATCTCTTTGTATTCCCAGTGACATGAGTGTTCCAAGAACGTGTTGATGTTGTATTGTTACAAATTTCTTAGGATATTGAAGTTCAAATAAAGTCAGTTCAAAGTCCTCAGGCTGTGGCTTAAAATATAATGGTGCGATGATTGCACGTTTCCTTTCTGCATGTGGTCCACCAAAAAATGTGACATGTAAATCTTGATAACTACGCGTAATGACCTCAAGTATATATTGGCCTCGCGGGTCCAAGAAATGGGTTAGAACCGGAGCATAATTAGCATCAGCCTGCTTACATTTATCGATGAATTGATCGATAGCATCTTGTTCTTCCTTTCTAAAATGCTGATATATATCGATGGTTATCTACTCCTTTTATGTTGAAAAATTTTTAAAAACACTACGACTATAACACTGTCAACAATAAGTTATATGATAAAACGAGGTCAAAGTCTAGCTACTTTGCCTCGTTATGTTGAATAATATAAAGTTAGTGCGTGTCATATTTTAAGATAAATATGCAAGAATTAAATTAAATATTTTTACTAAACCACTTTGGAATAAAACTAGAACGAAGATTGCCGCGATAGAAGAAATGTCTATAAAGCCAATAGGAGGAATAATTTTACGGAAAGGTTCTAAGAAAGGTTCATATAACTTTCCTAAAAATTCTCCAAACTTAGACTCTCTTATACTCGGAACCCAAGAAGTAAAGAAATATATAATCATTCCAAAATAATATATTTGAACTAAAAATATAATAAATCGGAAAATTGTACTTAGCAAACCAATATCCATAGCTGAACTCCTTATTCGTAATGTTGCTCCATATTCTCGATGTGATCAGTTATACTGCCGGCTACTTCAACATTATCAGGTGTGCATAAGAAAATATCAGTACCCACGCGCTGAATATCTCCACCAATTGCGTATACCGTACCACTTAAAAAATCAATAATACGCTTTGCTGATACTTGATCAATGCGTTGTAAATTTACTAAAGTTGCACGTCTATTTTTTAATTCGTCGGCAATATCTTGAGTATCTGAAAAGACACGTGGTTCAAACAGACACATTTTTGAACTTTCCTGAGCAGTATATGATTGTGATGCTTGATTCATTGTTACAACGTTTCTAGAATTATTTTTTGAATTATTATTCATACGATAATTCCTTTCTTCAGAAGTTGTATTCGATCTCAAAGTGTTCTTTTGAGGTACAGATTTAATCGCTTGTTGCTTATTGTTAAAAGTTTGTGGTGTCGCTTGATTCTCATTACGATTGTAATCTTCGCGCTCTTGAACACGTTCACGTGATCTAGAAGATTCTCGCTCTTCAGGTCCTTCAACTTCCTCTTCTTCTTCAACTACAAAAAAATTATTAAATAAATCCTTTAAAGCCAAGGGGGGCTCACTCCTATTCTCCTACAAGTTTAGTCCCAATTCTGACAAAGGTTGCACCTTCTTCGACTGCCATTTGATAATCATTACTCATTCCCATAGATAATTCTGTACAAGGCGCATGTGCTAAATTGAATTGTTGTATTTCATTTCTTTTATGTCTTAACTCTTTAAATAAATTTTTTATGTACGATAGATCATCAGTCAATGGTGCCATCGTCATTAATCCAATAATTTGGATATTTTCGTATTCTTTGATTTGATTTATAAATTGATTTACTTCTTCAAGAGCTATGCCATGTTTAGATTCTTCTCCAGAAACATTTACTTGTAAGAAACATTTTATAACATGATTTGCTCTTTTGTTAATCTCCTTAGCTAGACTCAAACGATCTAAAGCATGAAAATAATCGACTTCATTTATAATATCTTTAACTTTCCTTGATTGTAAAGAACCAATGAAATGTAATTTAATATCGCTTGGTAGAGATTCTTTCTTCTTTTTGAATCCATCTAATCGATTTTCACCGAAATGTCTTATTCCTGCTTTATACGCTTCTCTAGCTCGCTCTATTGTAACATATTTTGTTACTGCAATCACGTGAGGTTGTGCTGAATGGGCACTTTTTTTAACGCTTGCATCAATTTCCGTTTCAATCTTAGCAAGATTCTCTTTAACATCCATAAATTATTCACCTACTTTATACACTTTACTTCCGTCCAATAAATGCTAACATACGTCCCGTCTGTCCTTTTTCAACACGATATGAAAAGAATAAATCTAAGTTTTCTGAAGTTGAATATTCGGTAATGTATATGTTTTTTGATGGAACTCCAGCTTCTTCTAGAAGAAGTGCGTTAGCCTTTTTTAAATCAATACCATGTTTATTTTTGCCTCTGCTCTCAATATATAAAGTTGAATCAATGGTTAATTCCTCAAATTTATTTTTTATATCATCATTGATTTCATAAGAATTTGAAGTTGCTGGACCGATTACAATCTTTAAGTCTTCATAATCAAAATCCACTTTTTTTAGCATTTCTTTTACTATTTGACCATATGTTCCTCGCCAACCTGCATGTGCTAATCCAATATAGCCATGTGATTCACTATAAAAATATACCGGTACACAATCCGCATAACACATAGTAAGGAGAATGTGAGAATCGAAAGTATACATTCCATCTATGCCATGTAAATCATCAGTTAGTTTATCAATATTTGTTCCTTTATGTTCACTTGTAACTTCAACGATGCGATTATCATGTGTTTGTATAGGAAAAACCCATTCATCTCTTGGATAACCAATAAGATTCGCTAAGATATCTTGATGATGTGTAATATGATGTGCACTGTCGCTGATATATCTCGCCATATTAAAACTATGATTAGGATAAGGACTTAAACCATTTTCTCGAGTAGTGAAACCTAACTTAATATCAGTATGCTCATCAAATTGATAGTCTAAATAATGAGTTTTCTTAATAAATCTCTCTTTCAAAATATTTCACCACCCCTATATATATACATTCCACTGTACACTTAATTTCAAATCGAAATGTTCTACAAATAATCTAAGTATTAAGTAACCAATTATAAAACAATTATATATCATACTTAAATTTATTTAAACTTGTATCAATTACTAACTTGCAATGGTTACCTAAATGATGCACATGAGATAATAAATACATTAATTATTTATATTAATAGTTCTATCGATATATGAATATTGTTTTGAGAATTAGCAGCAAAAATTTATATAAAGTGTTGTCTTATCCTTCAAAATAGAAAAATTTAGTTAAACATTGATTTAACTAGGTTTTCAGGTTAGTTAGATACTCCAACACGAAAAAAATGCCTGAGACTATAAAATGTCTCAGGCTATTTAAAATACAGTGATTATATATACTGACGATTAGCGTCTAGTTCTTCTAGAACGTCTTTCTTCTCTATTTCTAATAAAGCTAGGAATATCATCATCTTTAGTAGTGTGGCTTCTTTCACTTACACTTTCACTTGATTGTGAATGAGAAGTGTGTGCATTGAATGAATCTTCTTTAGCACTAGCACCAGATTGATGATTAGAACTACTATTTACACTTGAACCAAAACCAGTACTTGTAGCTTTACGACCTTGTGAAGAAGGTTTATCTTCAAAACCAGTTGCGATAACAGTAACTACAATTTCATCTTGGAGCTCTGGGTTAATAACTGTACCGAAAATCATATTCACATCTTCATCTGCAGCATCTTGAACAATATCAGCAGCTTCTTGTGCTTCAAATAAAGAGAGTGATTCTCCACCTGTAATGTTCATAAGTACACCTTGAGCACCTACAATTGATGTTTCTAATAATGGAGATGAAATTGCTTTTTTAGCGGCTTCGACTGCTCTGTTTTCACCAGATGACACACCGATACCCATTAACGCAGAACCTTGATTAGACATAATTGTTTTAACGTCTGCAAAGTCTAAGTTCACTTCACCTGATACTGCAATTAAATCTGAAATACCTTGTACACCTTGACGTAATACATTATCCGCTTCTTTAAATGCTTCCATCATCGGCGTAGATTTGTCAACGATATCTAATAAGCGATCATTTGGAATAACAATTAATGTATCCACTGCTGCTTTCATAGATTCTACACCAGCTGCCGCTTGTGTTTGGCGCTTACGACCTTCGAAACCGAATGGACGCGTAACAACACCTACAGTTAAAGCACCCATTTCTTTTGCAATTTTAGCAACAACCGGCGCAGCACCTGTTCCAGTACCGCCACCCATACCAGCAGTTACGAATACCATATCAGCACCTTGGATAGCATCTTCAATTTGTTCTCTTGATTCTTCTGCTGCTTTCTTCCCAATTTCAGGATTAGCACCAGCACCTAATCCACGTGTTAATTTTTCACCAATTTGAATTTTTGATTCAGCTTTTGATAAGTTTAAAGCTTGTCCATCAGTGTTGATAGCAATAAATTCCACATTATTCATACCATGGTCAATCATACGGTTAACGGCATTATTTCCGCCGCCACCTACACCGATGACTTTCAATGTGGCTAAATGATTAAATCCTTGTTCAAATTCTAACATTTAATTTTCCTCCTAGTCTTTATGGCCAATAATCATTCAAATAGAGATTTCATTAATTTTTTAAACTTACTTTCTTCTTTGGCTTTGCCTTCTGTTTGTTGTTCATCTTCTAGATGATTTTCACGGTCTTCATAAGACTCTTCACGAGGCGCTTCTGGTGCTACCTCGTCATTTTCTTTTTTGTTTGATTTACGCTTAAACCAATCAAAACCGCTTGATTTTGTTTCAGTATCTTTATCAGATTCGATAACTTCTTCTTCAAATTCTTCATTATCTTGATAACTAATTGTAACATAATCTAATAACTCGTCAAAAGCGATACTACTAGAAATTGTAGAAATAGCAGAAGAAAATTCCGGTTTTCTGATACCCATTTGTGACGGTGTATGAATTCTCACTTTTTCACTAACCATATCTTGTAGTAATTCTTTTACACCTAGTAAATTTGCAGATCCGCCAGTAACTACAAATCCTCCGTTTACTTTTGTAAGTCCTAGTTCTTGTAAAACATCAAAGACTTCAAAGAATATATCTTCGACTCTTTGTTCAATAAAGTCACTTAAATCTTTTTGAGTATATTGAACATGTTCATCTGAATCAACTTGATCTACTGAAAAGACATCTTGATCTGAAGCAGAGTCATAAAATGCATGACCATATTGATGTTTTACCTTTTCAGCTGTGTCATATGTAGTATTTAGTCCTTGAGCAATATCATCCGTAATGTCTCGACCGGCCATTTCTATAGATTCAGCATCTACAAGTTCTCCTCGTTCATAGAAAGCAACTTGCGTTAAATCTTCACCGATATCAATGACACAAGCGCCTAATTCTTTCTCCGTTGGTGTAAGAATAGAACCATAATTATACGCATCAGAATAAACATCTAACACGTCAACACCACATGCCTCAACACATTTAATCATATTGATTAAAATAGATTTTTGGATTGCGATGACACCTGCATCTACTTTTAATGAATGTCTTGCAATTAATTCTTTTGGATCTGAAACTTCATTGTCCTTGTCAACTACAAAACGAATTGGGAATACATTTATCACTTCAGTTTCAGGCACATCATTTTTATCCCGGATACCCTCTAAAACTGATTCAATATGCGTGCCATCAATTTCAGTATCCTCGTAAAATTCAATTTCATTTGATTCATCATATACTTCGGTACCGATGATAGGTAGTTTTAAAAATACATCTTTTATATCTACACCAGAGGCAATTGAAGCCTTCTTAATTGTATCTTTAATTGCTTGTCTTGCAATATCAAAATCATCAATTAAACCATTCTTGATACCACTTGTGTAGGTTTGCCCTGTACCTATCACATTAATTCCGTTGTGAAATTTTTCGCCTACTATTGTTTTTACGCTTGATGAACCTATATCTATGCTCACATAGTAATGTTCCTCCATAGATAGGCACCTCCTGACAAATTATACTATTTAAGTACACTATGTTTAGTGTACAATACGTTGAATAGCTTGTGAACTATAAACACATACTATTATCGAAATTTTTTAATTATTTTCTTTAGATTGTTTATTAATTTTATTCAACACATTTTGAAGTTCTTCTTTTGCATCATTTTCTTCTTGTGTTGACTTGGTTACATTTTGTTCTGTACCCGATTGAACAGTTGATGAACCTTGATAAGGAATAAATGACGCTCCAACCGATAAATCAATATACCCATTTGTCTTAAGTTCGCCAGAATCATCTCTGCTTAATGATTGTGACATTTGAGGATAATATTGCATTTTGTCTGCAATCGTTGTAATGTCACCAATGACTTGCATATTATCTTTGGTAAAAATCTTTATGCGACTTTGTTTATTTTTAGCTGGTGCGTAACTCACCTCTGCTATTAAGTTTCTCACTTTAGGTGACATTTCAGATAAAGCTTTTATAATTCGTGTTTTTTTGTCTCCTTTGAACCCATCAATGATAGGTCCATCATGTGAAACTTCATCTTTGTATTCTGTTAATTCTTTACCATCTTCTATAATTGGCACATATTTATCTTTATTTTTTTCTAAACCAACAATTTGGTACTCAGTCACGTTAACAGTTAACGTGTTTGGTAATTGTTTATGAATATCAACTTCTTTGATTAAAGGATTCTGTTTTAAGTTCCTAATCGCTTTATTTTTACTAAAAGTATACATTCGTGAACGTGAAGTAACGTTAAGTTCTTTCTTTATTTTACTCGTACTTACGTTGTTATTACCTTTAATATTTACATTTGATATTTTACTTAGTGGTGTAAACATATAGAGTAAAATGAGAACAATGATAAGAATGAGTAGTGTGATAATTGTATATTGGATTCTTTTTTGCTTTTTACGTCTTATGGCTCTTTTTTCTTCTAAACTAAGCGGTTTAATTTGAGTTACCTTCTCATTACTATTGAACGATGTAAATGTTTCCTTTTCTTTTTTAGAAGTAAATTTACTTAGTAATTTATGTTTTTTAGAATGACGAGAGTCTTTAGTTTGTTTTTCGCTCTGATGATCAGCTAGAAATTCCTCTTCGTCTTCATTACTTTGACGCGTTTCGCTTGTTTGTTGAACACTACGATCATTTAATTTATCATTATTATATTTTTGATTGTCATCTTCATCATTAACATTATCCTCAATTAAATCACTTTTTATTTCTTTATCTTGATTATGCGACTTGTGATTATCAATAAATTTATCCATAGGTTTAGTTTCTAACTGTGATTGTGTAGACGTAGCATCTTTTTCTTTACTTTGGTTATCTATGCGACGTCTTCTGCGTTGGCGAGCGTTTTTATTCCGTCTAAAAAGCTCTAAGTCTTCATTACTTTGACTATCATTCAAATGGATTGTATTATCGTCTTTATTCGACATATTCTCATTATTAGGTTGATTTTTATTCTCTTCCATGAGCATTCACACTCCTTAGTATGATGGCAAGTGCGCTCGGAATCTATCGATAAACTTCTCACCACGTTCTTCAAATGTATGATACTGATCCCAACTTGCACAAGCTGGTGATAATAAAACAACATCATTGGGCTCGACTATATCTTGAATTTTATCAACAGCATCCTCTACGTCTGTTGCTTTAATCACATACTTACCTTGACTATTTCCCAATTTAGCAAATTTATCTTGTGTTTCTCCAAAAACAACCATCACACGTACATTTTCCATATAAGGAATAAGTTCATCGAATTCATTACCACGATCTAATCCACCACACAACCAAATAATTGGTTGATCAAAAGAGTTAAGCGCAAATTGAGTCGCTAAAGTATTAGTTGCTTTTGAATCATTATAATATTTATTTGTGCGATTTGTACCAATATACTGAAGTCTATGATCAATACCAGAAAAAGTAACAAGACTATCTACAATAGCTTTGACTGGCACACCAGCAATGATCGATGCTAATACAGCTGCTAAAATATTTTCCAGGTTATGTTCTCCCGGTAGTACTAAGTCTTTAGTGTTAATAATGCGAATGCCGTTAAAAACGATGAAACCATCTTTAATGTATATCCCATCAACTTCTTGCTGTGTTGAAAAATAAAATGTTTTTGCTTCTAGATTTTCTGATTCAATTAGGTGTCTTTGGTGATAATTACAAATGAGATAATCATCTTTAGTTTGATTTTTATATATTTGCTTTTTAGCATTTTGATAGTTCTCTAACGTTTCATGGTAATCCAAATGTGCAGAATAAATATTTGTAATGATAGCGATATGTGGTTTATATTTCTCAATACCTAATAATTGAAAAGATGATAATTCTGTTATTAAATACTCATCTGATTTAACTTCTTGTGCAACGTTTGAGGCTACATAACCAATATTTCCAGAAAGCCGTCCAGTTAACACGCTTTTTTGGAACATATCACCGATTAGTGAAGTGACAGTTGTTTTACCGTTAGTTCCAGTAACTGCTATGATTGGTGCCTCAGAAATTAAATAGCTAAGTTCAACCTCTGTTAAGATTTTAAGCCCTCTTTTTGCTGCTTCTTCAATAATTGATACAGTATATGGAATACCTGGATTTTTCACAATGATGGGATCATCATCTAATAAAGAAAAAGGATGACTACCGCTAATTACCTCAATGCCCATAGATTCTAAATCTTTAGCATGTGCATCCTGTGAAAGATCCTTTCCATCATTGACTTTAACGTTAGCACCTAATTTAAGGAGAAGTTTCGCCGCTTCATATCCACTTTTTGCTAAGCCTACTACTAAAACATTTTTATTTTCTAATTCAGTGTAATTTAGCAATTTAATGCACTCCAATCCATAAACCTATTAATCCTGTAATTAAACCTACCGTCCAAAATACTGTTACTACCTTCCATTCACCCCAACCACTTAATTCAAAGTGGTGATGTATAGGACTCATCTTGAAAATACGTTTCTTCGTTAATTTATATGAGGCTACTTGTAACATTACAGATAATGTCTCAACTACAAACACAAAACCAATTAATATTAATGATAATTCTTGATTCAACATGATTGAAATCGTCGCAAAAATACCACCTAAAGCAAGACTTCCTGTGTCTCCCATGAAAACTTTCGCTGGATTTAAATTGTAAGGTAAGAAACCTAGTAAAGCGAAAATCATTATAATACAAAATATGCCAATAGCCGGTGAATCTAACATGTAACTCATTACAGCATACATAGCAAAACCTATTATTGACAAACCAGTTGCCAATCCATCTAAGCCATCTGTTAAGTTTACAGCATTTGAGAAACCAACTTGCCAAAAGACAATAAATATCACATAAGCAAATGACAACGGAATATCAAAATTCACAAATGGAATATGCAAATCTGTCGTAAAATGTACAAGGTGAAAAACATCACTTAGCACAAAAAATATAACTGCAATAATTATTTGTGCTAGAAACTTTTGTTTACTAGTTAATCCTTGGTTATTCTTTTTAACTACAATAATATAGTCATCAATAAATCCAATAAGACCAAAACCGATTGTTACAAATAGTAACAAAATAATAGGATTGGAATGGTCTACAAAGATAATTGCAATGATGGAGGTAATTATAATACTAATTAAAAATGTAAGCCCACCCATAGTAGGTGTACCTGTTTTTTTCATATGGCTTTGAGGCCCTTCTTCACGGATACTTTGTCCAAATTTCATACGTTTCAATGTTGGAATAAGTATTGGGACTAAAATAAATGTTATCAGTAATGCGATGATCGCGTATATAAAGATCATATAAATCTCCTTTTCTTCACTTTCTAATTTTAGTTCTTTTTATTTGTAAATAACCTTTAATATTTTATCAGTTTTTGTTTTATTTTAATATACGACATTATCTATTTATTAAATAAGGTTGGGACCATTCGTGAGCTAATCCCTAAAATGTTAATCCCAACCTGTTGTTGATATCAAGTTCTCTTAAATTAATTATTTCTCTCAGAACCTGATGTTTCATTTGTGCTGTCATCAGAATCATTTTTCGAGTCGGCGTTCGACTTTTCATTCTTACTTGATGAAGACGCATTTGAATTATCCTCATCAACTTTATCTTTCTTTGATTTTTTATCCGAAGAGTCCTCATCAGTTTTCTCTTGGTCATCATCCGTATCTTCAGCAGATAATGACACTTCTATCTTATCTTTATTTTTAATGATTTGACCTTTTGAGATACTTTGATTCGTGACAAATCCATTACCTTTAGTAGAAACTTTAATTTTCGTTAAATCTTCAAAAGCAAGTACATCTTCCTTTGTCCATCCGGTCATATCCGGCATTGTTAATTCCCCGTCTGTCATTAACATTACTTTACTGTGCGGTAGGACTTTGGTACCTGACTTAACTGATTGTTGTTTAATTTGTTTGCCATTACCAATCGTAATAGGTTTAAGAGATTGAGCATTGACGCTATCCTCTGCTTTTTGAACTTCATCTCCTTGCACGTTAGGCACTTTACTATAGTCAGTTTTTGATGAAGTATCACTAGATTTTCCAACATTTAAATATTTCAGCGTATTCTCCATAATTGGTTTAAATGCTTTGCTCACACCCATTTCATATGCTTCTTGATCATTTTTTTGAGCAAGACTCATACCTGCATAGACAATGACTTTAGGATCTTTCTTAGGTGCATCCCCCATGAAACTTACAAAGTAAGGATTTTCACCTTTAACATAACCGCCTCCATTTGAATCAGCTACTTGTGCTGTTCCTGTCTTACCTTCAATATCATAACCTTTTACGCGATAATTCATGGCATGACTCTTCTTACTATTTACTACTTTATCAAGTTCTTCTTCAACTTTATTGGCTGTTTCTTGCGTTACTGGTTTACCGGCAAACTCTTTTTTACCAGAGTAATAATTCTTTTTAGTTATTGGATTATCGATACTACTTACAAACCATGGTTTAAGCATATTTCCTTTATTAAAGAATGCCGATTGTGCTTGAATCATTTGAGCAGGAGTAACAGTTGTTGATTGACCAAATGCTGACGTTTTTTGTTGTAATTCATTTGCCCAACCAATATTACCTGCAGCTTCTCCATCAAACATACCACCCGTTTTTTTGCCAAATCCAAAGCGTTCATACCAAGATTTCATTTTATCAGCACCAACCAAATCTTGTAAGTGCATCATCAATGTATTTGATGAATAAGTAAAACCTAACGACATGGGTATACGTCCCCAACCAGTTTTATTCCAATCGGAAATTTCAGAGCCCATAATATTTCTATGACCTGATTTATACTTTTCATCCGGTTTGAACTTACCTTCTTGAATTGCTGCAGCTAAGCCGTATGTTTTAAAAGTAGAGCCCGGTTCATATGTATTTTGATATAAATCGTTCGCCCACTTTTTGCCAAAATCTTTACCTGTTTCAGGATTAAAAGTCGGACGTTGGCTATATGCAAGTATTTCACCAGTTTTTGCGTCCATTACTACTGCAAATAAATCTTTTGGAGCATAACGTTCAACCATGTCATCAAGCGCTTCTTCCACAAAGACTTGGATATTAGAATCAATTGTTAAGTGTACATCGTCTCCACGTTTAGGTTGTTGCTCTTTCTTCGTATTAGGTGCAATGTAGCCCCATATATCATGAATATATTTAAGTGCACCTCTTGATCCATTTAAATAACTATTAAATATTTTTTCAACACCTAATGCACCATTTAATTCACCAGTATCAGGATCTTTCTGTGCCATCCCTATTAAATGGGAAGCAAAATTACCATTAGGATAAAAGCGCTCAGTTTCTGGGTAAAGTGCTATACCAGGTAATTTCATTTTCTCTATTTTTTCTTTTTCTTGATAAGTTAAATTAGTACCTTTCTGACCAAATTCGATTTGAAAGGCTTTCTTATTATTAAGTCGTTTTTCTATTTCATCAGCATCCATATCTATGATTTCAGCTAATTTTTTTGCTGTCTTTTTTTTATCAACCACGTGTCGAGGCTTTTTACTTTCTTTACTTGCTTTTTTATCCACAACTGCAACAAGTTTATATCTTTCTACATCTTCTGCTAAAACTTTACCATTACGATCATAAATCTTACCTCGTTCTGGTTGTTGAGAATTTTTGACTAAATATTTCTCATTGGCTTTCATAATTAAATCTTGACCATTGGAGTGGCCAGTAATCATTATATAAGAAAACCTTAGCACCAATATAAAAAAGAGCAGTCCGAATAAACCAACAAGTAGGACTGCTCCTATTTTATTTTTTTTAATTTTAATTTTTCGCTTCGCCATTATTACGCACTACCTTTACATTGTCGTTCTCTAGGCTCATGCCCTGCTTCTTAGCCTTGTCGTAAATGCGTTCATATGAAGAATTTTTCTTAATTTCAGACTTTAATGCGCTGTTTTCACTAGATTGTTTCTCTATTTTTTGATCCAAATCTGCAATTTTTCCTCGCGTATCGTACGCATCCATTTTTAAAGATAGCATATAAATACTTATTAGAGCAATTACAGTTATTAATGCTATGTATAAAATTTTTTCAAATCTAGTAAGTTGAACAACAACTTTTCTTTTAACGGTTTGTTTTTCAGGACTCGATTGTGGTTGTCTTTGTGGGATACTGGTTTGTGTCGCTTCATCATAAGGTTGATAAATTTTTTCTACAGCCATTATACTTACTCCTTATTTTAATATTTCTGCTACGCGTAACTTGGCGCTACGTGCTCGATTGTTTTCGTTTAAATCGTCATCAGTAGCGGTAATCGGTTTGCGATTCACTCGTTTTAACTTAGGTGTATATGCTTCAGGAATAACAGGTAGACCTCTTGGTACATCTGGACCTTTCTCAAACTCTTGGAAAATTTGTTTACACAAACGATCTTCCAAAGAGTGGAAAGTAATTACTGATATTCTACCTCCGACCTTCACACATTCAATGGCTTGCTCAACTGAATCTTCAAAAGCTGACAACTCATCATTCACAGCAATTCGAATAGCTTGGAACACGCGTTTTGCAGGATGTCCCCCTTTCCGTCTTGCTTTCGCTGGTATGCCTTCTTTAATGACATCAACTAGTTCTAAAGTTGTTTCAATCGGTTGTTGTTCTCGGTGGGCTTCAATTCTACGTGCAATTTGTTTAGAAAATTTCTCTTCGCCGTAACGATAGAAAATCTTAACTAATGCTTCATAAGACCATTGATTAACTACTTCATATGCAGAAAGTGATTGTGTTTGATCCATTCGCATATCAAGTTTCGCATCATTGTGATAACTGAAACCTCTTTCAGGCACATCCAATTGAGGACTTGAAACACCTAAGTCATAATAAATACCATCTACTTTATCAATTTCTAATTCATTTAAAATATTTGTTAATTCTCGAAAGTTGTTATGAACAAAAGTGACTTTGTGCAAATGTTCTTTTAAAACTTCTTTCGCATTTTCTATGGCTGTTAAATCTTGATCAATCGCAATAAGTCTACCTTTATCATTTAATTGATTAAGTAAATAGAGGGCATGTCCTGCTCCACCTAACGTACAGTCAACATACACACCATCTTCTTTAATATTTAAATAATCAATGGTTTCGTTTAACATGACGCTCACATGATGAAACATTTAAATTCCTCCATTTAAAAATCAAAATCTATTAAATCTTCAGCAATGTCTTCGAAACTTTCTTCAGATTCATCATAGAAATCATTCCAAGTTTCTCTGTCCCAAATCTCAATACGATTTGAAACACCAATTACTGTACATTCCTTACTTAAATTGGCGTATTTTCTTAAATTTTGCGGAATATTAATACGCCCTTGTTTATCTAATTCTACTTCTACAGCACCTGAGAAGAACATACGCATAAATTTACGCGCGTCTTTTTTTGTCATAGGTAAGGTTTTCATCTTCTCTTCAATTTGCTGCCACTCTTCTAGAGTGTAACCAAATAAACATTTATCAAGGCCTCTTGTGATAATAAAACGTTCATTTAGATCATAACGAAACTTGGACGGTATAATCATACGTCCTTTTGTATCCAATTGATGATCGAATTCTCCCATGAACATTTTTATCACCTCACCTTATTTATAATTTACCACATCTCCCCACTATCCTCCACTAATTATACAAAAAAGGTGCAAATAATTTGCTCAAACACAAAAAAACCCGTTTTATCTTTAAGATAAAACGGGTAAAAACACTGTCATATCAAGGTTTTATAATCAAATGATCAAACGAGTAAGAAAGTGGTGGATAGGTGGAGGGACTGAACACATCTATCCCAAAATCATTCATAATTTGAAGTGGATTCCAAACTCTTTCTTGTAGACCACCCATTGGATGGAGTGTTTCACTGATTTCTCTAAACTGTCGCATACTTATATCATTTTCTCTTTCAATATTCAGTAGGTATCGTTTGATTAAATAATCGTATTGATTGAGATGAATTTGATTATTTTTTTCTAAAAGAAGTTGGTTGTCATAGTTATTTTCCACATAAGTTAATAAATTATTATAAAGTTCTTGTTGCTGAGTTTTCATTTCTTCTACTTCATTTATAAAATTATTTGACGCTTTTTCACGAACAAAACGTTGACGTTCCTGTTCTACTCCATTTGCAATGACAGACTCTATTGATAAATTATATTGTTTTAATAACTTTTTAGTTCTAGCATATAAATACGTGATTCTTAATCTTGGCATAACAATAGGCATTTCTACATTTAACGTATCGAAGACACCTTTTAATTCTGCCCAATATTTGATTTCGCTTGGACCTCCGATAAATGCTACTGTGTTAAACAACCATTCCTCTACAACTGGACGTGTAACAACATTATTAGAAATTCTTTCAGGCTCTCTTTCTATGATATCTAATAAATTTTGTTTCGTGTAACGTTTCTCAGTTTTATTCAGTTTAAAATAAGTGCCATCAAAATTTAAAAGCTGTCTCATTCCGTCTTCATGGATAAACAAATGCGTGTTTGTCTCTGTTTGTATCATTGATGGAAGTTGTTGTTGAGTTGTTCGTATCTGAGTTTCACGAAAAGATTGATCGACTTGATCCCTCTTTTCTAATATCTCTTTAAACAACGGTTTCTCCATCTGTCTTAATTCAGGGTATTGAGCATCAATGAGTAGAATGCCATAATCCTTAAACACTTCATGTATCAATCCCTTAAAAATATCAGTCCATGAATCATATTGATTAATAATATTGACGCACATTTGATAAACATCTTGAGTATGTACAGTTTCCTTTATTTCTTTAAAAAAGTGATTTAATGATGCTTTTAATTCGTTCTTATCAGGAGTATATCTTGAAACATTACTATCTGGTGGTGTCATCGTATGATACTTTACTTTTTTCAAAGTAGTTTCTTTATTATTGAATGCATACGTATGATTTACCTCTTCAAAATCATGGTCCTCACCAGCAATCCAAAACACAGGTACAATAGGCGTATCGTATTCCTCAGAAAGTTGACGACTTAAAGTTATAATTGAGAAAATCTTATGAAACGTATACAGTGGACCCCCAAAAAGACCAGCTTGTTGTCCACCAATCACTACTTTTGCACCATCAGCTAAAGCATCTATGTTATTCAGTTGCTGATGTGTTAAATTTAATTCATTCATGTAAGATTTAATCACTCGTGATAAATGAAATTCCCTTCCGTTATTAGGTGTTTTTAATCTTCTATCAAAGCTTTCTTTTTGCGCTGCATCATATTCATAAAAAGATGTAATTTGAGATTCACTATTTTTTATTTTATTAATGAACTGATCCTGTTCAGTTAACTTTAACGTATTACACTTCATGTTTTTACTCCTTCATTATCACTATTCCTCATATAGTATAAAGATTATATTTCTTATTGACAATTTAACGGCTTATACATTAATTTATCTAAATTTTTGACAAAACAACCAAGTATGATTATTAAATGAAAAAGCATTTTAAAGAGGGTATAATAAAATAAAGAAACAAAGGGGGAAACGATATGGGTGAAGTTAAACATTTACAAATCAATTACAAAACTGATGAGCTTTTCGCTGATTTCAGAGAATTTGGTAACAAGAACCTATATATGATTGAGGAGTTAAAGGGACAAATGATTGATGCAAGTTCCGATTCTCCTTTTTATGGAATTTTTGTTGGTAATAAATTAGTTGCGAGAATGGCATTACTTGATAAAGGGGAAGTAGAAGAAACTTATTTTCCTAATAGCAATGACTATATTCTACTTTGGAAATTAGAAGTATTAGATACTTACCAAAGACGTGGATATGCTAAGCAACTATTAAACTTTGCTAAAGAAAATAAAAAACCAATTAAAGCTATTGCTAGAAATAACTCAAAAGCGTTCTTTTTAAAACAAGGTTTTAAAGATGTAGCAACCAAAAATCCTGAAGGGCACGACATCCTAATATGGAATCCATAATGTCGTAACAATAATATATCAATTAAACTGAGCCAACACTTGTAGTGATAAATTTTACAAGCGTTGGCTCAACTTATACTTCTTCAATTGTCTTTTTCTCTACTATTCACTCAACAATGTGAACCATTTCTGATAAGTCATTAATGATATAATCCGGTTGAATAGACGTATGGTTTTCTTTTTGTCTGATATTAAACCAACATGTTGATATATTAGCATTTTTACCACCTAAAATGTCAGACGTTAAAGAATCTCCCACAATCAGAGTTTGATTCCTGTTATTCTCTCCGATATGTTCAAAAACAAAATCGAAGAACTCTGTCATCGGTTTTTGAAATCCAGTTTGTTCAGATATAAAGACGTCTTGAAATATTTCATTAAATTGTGTCTGAGCAATTCGTCGTAGCTGTGTTTCTGTTACACCATTGGTTACTATATATAGAGAATGATTTAATTTTAATTGTTGTATAACTTCTAATGTATGATCAAATAATTTAACCGGTGCCTTTGCCAATTCAGCTCTAAAGCACTCATCAGCTTCTTTTCCATTTACATGAATATGATAGTCATTAAAATAATTAATAAATCGTTGTGACAGCACTTCATCTTTAGTCAATTTATTTTGTTGAAATGCTTCCCAATGGGCTTGGTTCACTTTCCTAAAATGTTCGAAATCCTGTTGACTTGGCTGATGATTATATTTCTGCGCTAAATTGTAAAACGCTTTTTTCTCAGCATCATAAAAATCCACTAATGTATCGTCGAAATCAAATAATATATTTTTGAATTTCATATTCAAATCTCCTATTTATTAACAATCTTTTTTAATAAAATAGTAACAAATAAAATGGCACAAAAAAAGACCAGAGCATTCGCTCTGGCCAATAATTAATCGTGTATTAGAAACCGAAGATTTTACCTAATACGCTAACGCCACTTTCTACGATGTCAACGATACTAGTTCCTAA
>NZ_KV834763.1:0-45579 GCF_001837945.1 Staphylococcus sp. HMSC077D08
ATACTATAAATTCAACTTTGCAACAGAACCACTTAAAGACATGTTTGTCATACATATTTGTAAAAATCAAAAAATCATGGTTATATACATCATTATTTTTGATAATAATTATCTTAAATAATCATTTTTATTAATATAACAAATTGACTATACTAAAATTAAGTTGAAATGAAAGGATAATTATATGAAAAAACATGCATATAAACAACTTTTATTAGGTATGATAGCAATGTTAATCGTTATGTCTATCAGTAGGTTTGCTTATACACCTATATTACCATTTATGCAACAAGATACATCTATGGACAATCAAGAAGCGGGGTTTTTAGCTACATGGAATTATTTAGGGTATTTAGTTGGCGCTGTTATTCCAATATTTTATATTTATAAAACTAAAGTAATAGATTTGAAAATTTACCTTGCTTTAAATATTATTTCTACTATCTTAATGGGATTTACAGAACAATATTTAATTTGGTCAATTTTTCGATTGATTTCCGGGATAACAAGCGGGACGGTATTTGTATTAACTTCAAACATAGTACTAGATTCATTAAAGAAAATACAAAGAGAGGGGATATCAGGTGTATTATATAGTGCTGTTGGATTAGGTATTTTTTTAAGTAGTATTTATCTTTATTTTTTTGCCAGTGTGGATTCATGGAAAATGGTTTGGTTTGTTTTAGGAATAGTTTCACTGGTTTTGGGCTTAATTGTATTGGTTTTTATGAAAGAAAATACAAATACAATAATAAATTTTAAAGAAGAAAAAATGAAAATTAATAATAGACTAAACAAAAAGTTTGTTATCTTTTTTTCTATTGCTTACTTCTTTGAAGGGGCAGGTTATATTATTACTGGTACTTTTCTAGTTGCTATAGTTAAATCAATTCCTTCTGTTGCTGAATATGCGACTTTAAGCTGGATGTTTGTTGGATTAGGTGCAATTCCTTCTACATTAATTTGGTCACTTATAGCTGAAAAAATCAGTTATAAAAAAGCCATTTATGGTGCATTTATTTTACAAATTATAAGCGTTTGTCTACCTGTTTTTACTCATGAAATTTTTAGTTTAGTTATTAGTTCAGTTCTATTTGGAGGGACTTTTTTAGGTTTAACTACATTATTTATTTCTAAAGGGCAAAGTTTAATGTACAAAACAGATGACCCCTTAAATTTAGTCTCATTACTGACTGTAATATACAGTTTAGGACAAATGTTAGCTCCTATGTTTGCGGGAATCTTAATTGGTAAATCGAATAATTATAACATTGCTTTAATATTTGCAACTGTTTTATTAATACTGGGTCTTATTTCTACAATATTTAGCTATAAACAAAACGAAAGTATTGGTGAAAAATATGAACTTAAATGACTTAGAAGCTTTTTATAAAGTCTGCGAAAATCGTAGCTTTACTAAAGCAGCGCAAGAACTGAATTATGTTCAATCAAATGTAACAGCTAAAATTCAAAGATTAGAGTCTTATTATCAAGTGAAATTACTATATAGAGATAAAAAAGGAATTAAACCGACACCAGAAGGTATTGAATTACTAAAATATATTAAGAGAATATTCACAATTTTACATGAAGCAGAACATAATGTAAGCAACAATAAAAAATTAAATATTAACATAGGGACAATTGAAACAATAGCTGCAGTTCATTTACCTAAATTATTGAATGAATATAAGAGGAAAAATCCAAAAATTCAAATTAATTTAAAAACAGATAATAGTATTAAATTAATTGAACATGTAAAGAATAGAGAAATGGATTGTGCTTTTATATCTGGGAATATTAACGATAAAGATCTTATTTGCACAAATATCTTTAATGAAAAATTAGTGATTTTATCTCAAAAGAGCAACTTTAAACAGAATATAAACGAAAATAAGTCTATTATAATGTTTGGCGAAGGTTGTTTTTATAGAAAAATTTTTGAAGATTGGCTTAATTATCATGATATTAATATAGAAAATAAAATGACATTAAATACTTTAGATGGCATTTTGGGGTGTGTTGAAGCTGGATTAGGTATAGCATTTTTACCTATGTCAGTATTAAATAAAGGAAATAGCGATGGTATAGAAATAACCAAAGTAGAGGAATCATTTCAAACAATATCACTAAATATCATTTATCGACAAGATAATAAAAATAATAATGTGATAAATCAATTGAAACAAGTTGCTTTTGAGAAAATGAAATCAAATATAATAAAATAGAAGGTGTTAATTATGAATTTAACTACTCAAATCACAAAAATGTTAGGTATTAAATATCCTATTATACAAGCTGGAATGGCAGGAAGTACTACGCCAGAACTAGTTTCTACTGTTAGTAAACAAGGAGGCTTAGGTATGATAGGAGCAGGTTATTTTGATTCACATCAACTTTCGAAAGAGATTTTAGAAGTTCAAAAACTGACACAAGCTCCTTTTGCAGTAAATCTATTTACACCCAATGATATTAAGTACGATAAAAAACAAATTGAGCAGATGAATACAAAACTCAAACCATATAGAGAAGCGCTTGGATTATCTACTCCCAAAAATAGTACGGCTAAAGAAAAAGAAAAGTTTGAAGATGCAATAGAAGTTATTGAATCATTAAAAGTACCTATCATTGCTTTTACTTTTGGTATTCCAAATCAAAATATTATTAAACGACTTCATAATGCAGGAAAAATTTTAATTGGAACTGCAACATCAGTCGAAGAAGCAGTTGAAAATGAAAATGCTGGTATGGATATAGTTGTAGCCCAGGGCTATGAAGCAGGTGGCCACAGAGGATCATTTACAACAATCAATGGTGAATTTCCATTGGTCGGTACTTTATCTTTAGTACCACAAATTGTTGATAATGTGTCTATACCAGTTATTGCAGCTGGTGGTATTATGGATGGAAGAGGTTTAGTAGCTAGTTTAGCTTTGGGGGCTGGAGCAGCGCAATTAGGTACTGCTTATTTAACAACGAATGAAAGTGGCGCTGATGACAAAATCAAAAATGAAATTATTGAAAGCTCTGAAACAGATACAATACTGACAAATGTATTTAGTGGCAAATTGGCTCGCGGAATTATGAATGAATTTGTACACAATATGAATTTATATTCAAAACAGGTGCCTCCTTATCCTTTACAAAATCAATTAACAACGCAAATACGAAAATCTGCTTTGGAGAAAGGATATACTGAGTGGACCCATATTTGGAGTGGACAAAGTACTAGATTAGCTGACACAGTCGATGCAGCTCAATTAACAAAAAATATTATTAATGATGCAGTCAAAATTATCAATAATAAGTGATAAAGCTTTTGAGGCTGGTTATCTTTTTCTTCTACCATGTGCCAAAGTAAGATTTGAAGGTCTAGTGGAATACTTTCATTATTGTAAGTTTCTCTTATAACTGTTGTAATAGCTCGCTATTAATGTTTTTATAATAATAAAGAAAAGTAAAGAAGGTGAAAAAAGTGGAAAATACAAATAGTAATATGCATAAAAATGACAATAGTTACGTTTTATCAGCATTGAGTTATTTAAGTATCTTTTTCGCACCTGTCATTTTACCTTTATTTGTATGGATACTTGCTGATGAGCCAACATCAGGACATGGTAAAAAAGCATTAGGGAATCATATTATGACATGGATTAGTTTTTGTGTAGGCAGAGGAATTTTTATTTTTTCAAAAGGAGTCTTTGATAAACCGTTTGATCATCAATTATTAATATTTGTTATTGCTTTAATCATTGCTATTGTATTCTTTTTAATTGCTTTAATATTATATATTCTCAACATTATCAGAGGAATTAAAATTTTATTAAAAAAATAAGTGACTTATATATCAACTTATTAAGGGAGTTCTATACTCCCTTTTTTAATGCAATTGTTTTTATAAACAATGACTTTATTTATAGTCTAAGATGCTTACTTCGATGTTTCTAATGACATCTCGCGAAGCATCAAAACTGTTATTAATATAACCATTTTTATTAATCGATAAAGAAATCGATTGGCCTGCATAAAAATTTAATTTCTAGTTAAACTTAGAATAATAATTTATAAATCATCAATGATTTGAAGTAAGATTGTCAAAATGATAAATTATTTCCTCAAAATTTTTACTTTTATTAATAACTTTATACTCATTTGAATTAGTGAAATCTTCACTTTTTTTAATAATAATAAAATTATCTATTTTTCTATATTTAGGTTTTACCATACGATATTCATCATTTTTATTTAATGTTATGTAAAAATCAGTTAAATCATTTTCATTAATAAGTCTTAGCGAATCATCTGCCATAATTTTTATTATAAAAATTGATTTTAATATATGCACTATAAAGATACAGATATTTAAAAACAAGAGACACTTATACAAATGTTTTGAATCATTGTTTAAATACAGTAATTTATCATTATGAAATATTAAGTTTACAATAAAGTAAGTTATCCAGTACTTTGTGATAATTAATATCATAAAGTTTATCAATCTTTTAATAGCACTTACATAGTTTATAGAACTTTCACTACCATCTACATAAGTTGTAGGCGATGGAACAAAACGATTCATATTAAACACATCAAAGAATAAATAAACTATCAAAATGATAATTATAATTAATATAAATATCAATACAATGTGATCATACACTAATGAAAAAGCATATAAAACCTTATCAACAAGCTCTTTATCTAAGTTATTCACCAATTTATAAATAGGAATTTCCAGAAAATATACAACTAATGCTAATCCAAAAACCACATAATGAAATGGTATTAACCACCTGTTTTCAATATCTTTTTTCAATTTTTCATAAATTTTTAACAAATCATTCATTATTCACATAACCTCTCTATTATTAATAAGTTTTAATCTTTTCTTAATTGTAAGTTATTATGCCTGTTAAAAATTTACTAATTATTAAATCCACTAAAATATTACACATCTATCAAGAAAGAACGGAATAATACATGGGACTCTAAAACCTTAAATTTTTTCTTCTTATATTTTCTCAATTAGATTATAGGGAGTTCATTTCTCCGATAACTGTATAGTTAAAATTAATTTTATGAAGCAAAGTATCCATATCTAAGTCTATCCATGTTTTATCATCTACTAATGTATCAGAATAATTCTTACGTCGAAGATTAAACTAATAATCAAATCTCGAATTTGAACGTATAAATTCTTCTAAAGTCTTTTTACTTTTCCAAAGTTGTTTAATATTTGAAATTAATTTTTTTCTTTTTAGTATAGTAGTAGTACTATTAACGATTATTCCTATGACTAAGCATGCATAGGTTTGATAGATATTCATAATAAGCTCCTAATTTAACTTTTTTATTGAACTAGTTTTCATGTAAGTTAAAAACTAATTTGTATATTAAATGCTAACATATTCTACCATCTGTTTTTTTATTTCTTTAGTGGGATACTTTTGCATATCAGTTAATAATACACTTTTTATTACTCTTTAAATTGTATCCGACTAGTCGTCAGGATTAACCACACTATTCTATAATTACTTTAGTAAAAAGTTAAAGTGTCTTTTAGTAACAATCATAACTATAATAACTGCAATATAACTACATATTGAAAGTAATGATGTATCCATACCATAATCCCCACCTGTAATCAGTACATTTTTTGTTTCTAATATGTACTGATATACTCCCCAATGATCATCTTGAGTTGTGATATTTAATAAACCATTTATATTCCAAAGCATATGTAATATAGCAGAGGCCCATATACTATTAAACGTCCATGCAGTCACTGCATACATTATTCCAGCAATTGAGCCACCTATAAGTAGTAATAATAAATTTTCTCCCTTTAACTCTCCATTAAATAGATGAACAAGAGAAAATAAAATCGAGGGTATTATAATTCCAAATAAAATTCCATATTGTTTTTCAAAGTATCTCATTAGTATTCCTCGAAATACCATCTCTTCAAATATAGGCGCAGCAATACCAGTAATTAAAAATGCGCTAAAGAACATCTCCATAAATCCAACGCTTGTTGAATAATGAGGTATTATCAATTTACCAGGAATAAATAATAGATATATTAAATCAATTACTAATATCAAAATTAATCCTATAAGAAAACAAGACTTGAAAAATTTCACCGGTATTATTCTATAATCTTTCATATTGCTTTTAAGCACAATTTCAATGAACCATTTTACTGAAAAGTATGAAAGTACTATATAAGTTAATGCATGTAAAATATATTCAACACTCCAAATGCTCACAATATGCCATAGCATTGAAATATTTTGCACAATAACAGACAATACAAAACATAATAAAATAATTAATAATGTCTTTAATAATTTTTTGATTTTCATAATAAAACCTCCCAAAATATTTGAGAGATACTTACATTAGTTTGAAAAAATTTGTCCTATTGTTCCACAAATTATGATTACTATAATAATAATTACCCACCATTTTTCAGACATAAATGCCCAAAAATTCATTTCATAATAGCTTTTATTATCTTTTTTAATAATATTGTCACTTCCTGTAATGAGATAGTCTGTACTAACAGAAAATAATTGTGACAATTGCATAAGCATAATTAAGTCTGGTTCTGAAATACCTTGTTCCCATTTAGAAATTGTTTGTCTTGAAGTATTTAATTTTTCAGCTAGCTCTTCTTGAGTATAATTATGTTGCTTTCGTAAATCCTTTATTTGTTTACTAATCATAATGTAAGTTATCTCCTAGCTTCATTTTAAAGGGATTAATGCTATCAATCTGTCCTCAAATTGTAGCATTCTTGAACTATATTGTTGCAATTTGATTGTAATTATTTACATTTTAGTTTACAAAGCTATAGTTCAGCATTATCGTAAGTTAACTACATTTTATTGGAGATACTATATACTTAACCAATTTCAAAATAAGTTATATACAACTTATTTTTTAGTTTTATTTGTGATACGCTTCGCCTCTCATGATCTTAAATGCGCGATAAATTTGTTCGATCAATATGACGCGTATCATTTGGTGTGGGAAGGTCATATTGCTGAATGATAAAGCGTAATTGCTACGTTGTAAGACGTCTTGGTGTAAACCATTGGAGCCACCTATGACAAATGTAAAGTCGCTTTGACCTTGTGTCATGCGTGTTTGTAGTTCTTTAGCGAGTCCTTCTGAAGACAACATTTTCCCTTTGATTTCCAACGTGATTACTGTGGATTGCGGCTTAATCTTATTAAGTAGACGTTGGCCTTCTTTTTCTTTGACTTGTTCTATTTCTTTGTCGCTCATATTTTCAGGTGCTTTTTCATCTGGTACTTCTATTAATTCGATTTTCGTGTAAGGTCCCAATCTTTTTTCATATTCTGCAATGGCTTGCTTCCAATATTTTTCTTTTAGTTTTCCAACTGATAAGATAGTAATCTTCATTTTATCCTCCAAAAGTACATAATTTATTCTAGTTATCCACAAGTTATACACTTATGCACACATTTCCCTCTTAGTATAACAATTGAATTAACATTTTCTTAGTGTTTTTTTAGAATTATACACAGATTCTAAGAAATATCTTGTGAATTTGTGGATAAGTCTGTGAATAATGTGGGTATTTATGTGTGTATTGTACACATTTCTGGATAACTATTGCCTAATCAGTGGATAACTTTACGGTCGTCTTAACGTTATTTTTACAATTATTCCCTATATTTCAGACCTTTTAGACTCACTTATTACATATATCATCATTGATATTCTAGTTTCCACACGCATCTTTTCAACCCTAAATTAATATCACCATTATCTTTATGTAGTGAACTATCATCTAGCAGTATATGTATCACCCTACCTGAGTCTCATCAATCATCATACGACATTCAATCAAATATATGAGTTCTCCACTTTCACCTCAATTAAGCATATAATCAATTAAATGAATTCATATTAACTATGATGATATTGACTTGATAAAGTCTCATATGTCATTGCTTTGAGTTACAAAATAACGGTGAAAGCAGCGATAGATTATTTATTGCGTTGAATCATACATGTGTTGAACATAGAAACTCACTTTTATATTAAATAGTATGCCCACTAACTATAAATACAATATATTTAAATATTATTTAAATGTTAATTTTTATTTTGTTACAATTTCTAAATGTTTTTAAATTTTAACTTTATATTTAAGTTTTTATGAGACTCTTAATATTTTATTTATTCATATTTTTACAACATTACTTTTTTATCAACTAGGAAATATTAGGAAGTCTAATATAAATCACAAAGCGTGTATAGACATCGTTCTCCCCCTTCCATGATGCGCTTTCATTTCATTAAAAAATCCCTAAATCAATCATTCATGCACAAGCCGTTTAAACTAACACGTAATCATTCCCTGCAATTCTCCTGATCACTTTTCCAAAAAATAACCTACTTAAGCGTAATACTTAAGTAGGTCGTTTGTCGTCTTACCTCTATTCAATTATAGTGTATAAATCGGTGTGGCTTGTGCTTTATCGGTATCGCAAAGCAATACTTCTTTCTCTGTATCGATATCGTGTTCGTTGAGCACTTGTCCAACACTCATGCGTGCGAGGTCTTTCATATTATTGTCTTGTGACAAATGAGAGAGGTATATACGTTTCGTATTACCTGTAATGACATCACTCATCGCAAGACCCGCGTCTTCATTGGATACGTGACCCATATCACTTAAAATACGTTGTTTCGTCTTCCATGGATAGCGACACATGCGTAACATATCGACATCGTGATTACTTTCAAACATAAAGACATCACTACCTTGAATCATACCTTTCATACGATCTGAAACGTAACCAGTGTCAGTTATCATCGTAAATTTCTTATAGCTATTGTGGAAGATGTAGAATTGTGGATCAATCGCGTCATGTGACACGTTAAATGATTCTATATCAAATCCTGCAAGAGATTTCGTTTCATATGGATTAAAGATAAATTTCTGATCCATTGGAATGCGACTATCTTTCTTCTCTATCGCTTTCCATGTATTCTCATTCGCGTAAATCGGAAGTTTATATTTACGTGCTAAGACACCAAGACCTTTAATATGGTCGATGTGTTCATGTGTCACTAATATTCCGTTTAAATCCTTAATGTTTCTGTCGATTTGACTGAAAAGTTCTTCCATCTTCTTGCCAGTTAAACCTACATCGACAAGTAGGCTACCTTTCTCACTTTCTACGTAAGTGGCGTTACCTGTACTACCACTTGCTAATACACTCATACGTATCAAGCGACTCATCCTTTCTCATATGTACCATAGTTATTTGTTTATAGGGGTGTGGGGGAACTCGAGTGTCTTACGCTTTATTGAGATGCTTCGACTAAGTTGGCTTTCACTCAATGTTGATTTTTATCCTAAATTGCGTAGATATTTTAAAGTTTCAACATTCCTTAATACAGTTATTCAAATATCGAAACGTCACGTCCTCTAAATTTCCTTTATATTATACTATATCAATTTTAAAAGTTGAGTTCCAATAGTCCGTTTATAAACAATACTAACACCCATTTAAAATACACACCGCTTCATAACTACGTCGATATTGAGCTTGGCATTGCATCCTCTTAAACGACCTAACATATCGACCAACATCATTTTTGATATCCACCCTATTTAATTACTCAATCACTTTCAATACGTAAAAAAGCCTGAGATTACTCATCGGTGTCTCAGGCTTAGTTTATATCATCTTATATAGCTTCATAATTAATCTGTGACTCATCATATGTCCGTTGGTTCGATAAATGACTTCCACAAAGTTTGCTCTAGATAGTACAAATTAACGTAGCCTTCTATTCTATAGCTTCGCGGTTTCATTCAAACGTCACGCCACCCATCAATAATCTCTAATAATCAATCACTTTCGGATTATGATTTGTAGCTTCTACATAATAGGTTTGAACTTCATCCTTGCCTTTATGTTTTACTTTAATTTCCCAGTTCGGTTGGAGTAATTGAACGTTTGTTTCCTTTACCACTGAATAATAGCCTAAGCGTGCGTCTAGCACTTGATCATTTTGCTTTAGATATCTATTGTAATAAAGGGCTTCAATAGCTTTACGCGGCGTGATAACTTGCTTCTTCGTGCTATTTGAACCTTTAGCTACTTGTATATCATCCATCGCTGTCTGTTTATAGCTTGTCGCCTTACCATCGCTCAAATTAAACGTTAAGCGTGCTTTACTATTATTCATAATTGGATAATCTTTATACGTTTGTTCGTAAGTAACTTTATCTTTAGTTAAATCACTTAATTGATACTCTTTACCGTTAAAGATTTTCTTTGCAATGTATTCTTTGATATCTTGTAAGTTCTTATCACTCACTTGAACGCCTTTATCAATATCTCCTTCAAGTGTTTTATCGGAATCAGATGTTTGCATGCTTGAATGATCTTTCGCATAACTTGAGAAATTCTTTGAACGGGCAGTAATTTGTTCAAGTTCAGTATCTTTAACATTTTGATTCAAGACATCCTTGGGCACGTCAATTTCTTCTTGTTGAAAATTGACCTCGTTTACCTTTTCCGAGTCATTAACTTGTGATTTATTCACTTTATCAATATAAACGATGACTAAAAAGATGTTCACAAGAATAAAAACGAAAATGAAAAGTGTTTTCGTGAGTTTCCAGTTCATTTATTCAAGCCTCCCATCTTTATAGGCATACCAATTGCCATCGTATTCTACAAACCAACGTGGTATTAATTCACAGTTACGTTGAACTTCAATATCTTCGTTATTTGCCTTGTCGTCCATATCATAACCAATCGCAATGTTCGTTACCTTTTCAAAATCAATATCAGGATGGTTGGCTAATGCAGAACGCACGGACTCAACAGTGGGGACGGATTTAGATTCTTCACTGTTCAGTGTGACGTCCGTCTTAAGTAGCGAACGTTGATAATCGTAAACGCCTTTATCCCCCCATGTGACTTGGATTTCATTGAAGTTGTGTTTATTAAACGTTGGGTGACCGTTGAGGAATCGTTGATATGTGAGTTTCCCCGTTCTATTATCTGTTTTAAATAGGCGATAATCTTCATTTAAGAAGCCACCATGACTATTTATAAACTCGTATGTGCCTGGGATGGTTTCTTGCATGTTGCTTGAACTTTTCGCGTCTTCAGATAAATTCTTATAATGATACATTTCATCTTTATCATTGTAGTTGGCGACACCAGTATTGTTGTTGTATGTTGTCGTACCACTTTGAGAGCTACGAACAATCGTTGAATCATCAAATAGTATTGAGTTCATGCGTTCAACACTGATCGTATTGAAGACCATGCGATACGTCTTTAAGTCTTTCGGTTTGCTTGGTGCAAACACGTGTGTTGCTTTGTCGATTGTATCTTTATTCGTGATGATTTCCGTATAGGGCTGCATGTCAGGTTCGATACTTTTAAAAGCTTTGTCAACATTATTCCCTTTCATCGTTGTCTTAAGTTTAACTACTTCATGACGGTCTTTACTAATCGCATATAGTACGACGTGGTTATTATGATCTTGATCGATGAGGAGGCGATCAAAATTAAAGTTATTCGGCACTTTCGCATCGATAACGAGTACTTGACTTAAATATGTTGAAAGTGGCAAATCATAAGTGAAATCTAGGACGATAAAGTCGTTGCTTAGTTCAGGTATAACAAGGTTATGTTCCCTTTTCAGATGTGATACAGATTTAACTTCTTGATTTTTTAAAGGTTGAATTATCTTGTCTAAGACTGCACCTGATGCCACTGTTCCTTGAGATTTTTCATCTCTAGAATGCACGATTTGAAATGGTGTAATCGTTCCTTCCATTTCTGCAGTCATTGGTTTAGTAAGTGGTTTAGGCTTATCACTTTTACTATTATCCGTGTTATCAATATTTGAAAGGTCTGGAGAAAAGTTCCAGACCATGTATGTCAAAACGATACTCATCAAGACGAGTAGGACTAAAATAATTGATTTAGTATGTTCTTTGTTATTCATCCCAATCACCGTCTTCAATGATTTCGCAAGGAAGTGTAATAAAGATTGACGTACCTTGTCCTTCTACACTGTTAGCCCAAATTCGACCGTTATGTGCTTCGACAATCTCTTTGGAAATAGCTAGACCTAGTCCTGTACCACCCATCTTACGTGTACGTGCTTTATCTACACGATAGAATCTATCAAATATTTTATCTACCTTGTTAATCGGTATTCCAATACCATTATCTTTAATACGAATCGTCATTCGATTGTAAAGTGCATTTTGTTTCACATGAAACTCAACACGTTTCTCGCCACGTGAATATTTCATTGCATTGGTAATGACATTATCAAATACTTGTGTCATCTTGTCTGGATCGATTTCAGCAAAGATGGTTTGCTGCGGAATTTCGCGCACGAATGTCGTATCTTTCGCTGCCATTTCATGACGGTTAATAATTTTGTTGATAAACATGTTGAAGTCGATAATTTCTTTCGTAATTTGATCTGATTCATTATCCATTTTAGATAATTGAAGTAAATCATTCACTAAACGAATCATACGTTCAGTCTCTTCGCGTGTGACAGATAGGAATGATGGTGCCAGTTCTTTATCTTGCCAAGCACCTTCTTCAAGTGCTTCGATATAGCTATTCATCGATGTCAGTGGTGTACGTAATTCATGTGAAACATTCGCAACGAATTCGCGACGTTCACGTTCGACTTGTTGTTGTTCTGTGACATCATGTAGTACGGCAATGTAACCTGTCACGAAACCTGTTTCTTGTACAATCGTACTAAAGTTTACGCGTGCAATAATGCCTTCTTCTTCGTTAATATCTAACAAGAAGGAATCACTATTTTCTTGAATTTCTTCTAATGAGAATTCATTTTCTAAGTTAAGGACACCAAGCATGTAGTAGCCGATGACATCTTCTTTCGCGAGACCGAGCATTTTCAGCGCCATGTCGTTTGCAATACGTACACGTCCACGACGATCTGTCGCAAGAATACCATCGCTCATATGTGTGATAACAGAATCTAGACGACGTTTCTCACTTTCTGTATTCGCTTGTGCTTCTTGGACACGTTTCGATAAGTTATTGAAGGCAAGCGCGAGCTCACCGATTTCATCATTACCGTATATCTTCACTCGTTGCGTGTAGTTACCTTTAGACATCTCAACGGTTTGGTTACGCATATCGGTTATCGGCTTAGTAATCGTTCGTGCAATGAAGAATCCTAGTATCACTGTAATAAATAGTGATATCGCTGTCCCTACGATGAATATCTGATTAATGTTGTTCAGCTGATTGTATACATCATTAATTTTCGATTCTATGTATATATCACCGATTGTTTGTTTATCGACTTTAACCGGTATATTATATACCCAAACACGCTCTTTACCACTTCCGTAATCCTTAAGAACCATATGATCATTCGTTTGCCCTAAGGAGAGCGCCTTTTGAACTGAACCGTCGTTAACCTTTTGATTGATAAGACCACGGTTAGACTGCTTAGTTGTTGCCATGATGATTTGGTCTTTATCAATAAAGCGTATTTCTCCTATTTCTTGGCGATTCGCATATTCATTCAAAAGGTCTTGGATATCCTTTTGAGCGTTGACTGAACCTTTATCTTTATCTTTATAAACCTTTTCAATATTGACGTCTAATTGCTTCGCATATTGTGTTATGTTCTTCTTGAAGTTATCGAGTAATTCCTTTTCTAAACTATTCGTAAAATACAAACCGATGATTTGCATACCAATAATAATGAGTAGTACATAAACAATAACGAGTTTCGTGTGAAGGGATTGTAGTTGTTTAAGCCACTTCATAAGACGCTCCCTCTAATCATGTTGTTGGAGGAAGTATCCAACGCCTCTACGTGTCACAATGTATTCTGGATGAGATGGATCATCTTCAATTTTTTCTCTTAAACGGCGAATTGTTACGTCCACAGTACGAACATCACCGAAATAATCGTAACCCCACACTGTTTGTAGTAAGTGTTCACGTGTCATGACTTGACCCATATGTTTAGAAAGATAATGGAACAGCTCGAATTCACGATGTGTTAATTCAATGTCTTCTCCACGTTTTTTAATTGAATATGCATCTGGATAAATCACAATATCTTTAATTGTAATTTCATTTGTCGCACCACTTACTTCTTGAGCTGGTTGTGAATAATGACGGCGTAAGTTCGCTTTCACACGTGCGATGAGTTCACGAGTACTAAATGGTTTAGTTACATAATCATCTGCACCTAATTCAAGACCTAAAACTTTATCAATTTCAGAATCTTTCGCTGTCAGCATGATAATTGGCATTTCATACTTTTTACGCACTTCACGACACACTTCCATACCATCTCTACCAGGTAACATGATATCAAGTAAGACGATATCTGGTTCTTCTTCATAGATTAAATCTACTGCGTCATTACCGTCATAAGCGCAATATACGTCGTAACCTTCTTTTTTTAAATTAAATTCTAAAATATCAGCAATTGGTTTTTCATCGTCAACTACAACAACTTTTCTAGCCATATATTATAAACCTCTTTTCTCAAAGTGTAGTTCTTCCGTTCGTTTACATTGCTAATGTTATATCAAATTTTCGAAGTGCTTCATTATTATTCTGTTCTCTATATAACATATAGCTACCTATTATATAATTTACCATTTATGAACGGTTAATTCTATTTTAGTATTTAAAATTATAGAATAATATTATTTATAATTTTACCATTGAAATACAGTTCCGCAAAATAAGTTAGACTTTTGCAATATGCTTGACGCTTTTGTTTAGCTTTATCATCATATTTTATCGTTTTCGTATATGTAAAAGTGCAGTAATGACAGTGTTTGTAATGATAGAAATATAAACATGTATAGGATTATTAAGTTTTCATTGCATGTTAAAAAAGTAGGTAGTGTGAATCAGAAAGATTAATAAAGTGAAGGTACATTGTTGTACGTAAAAAAGCATAAAAAAATGCCTACCCTATTGGGTAGGCAATACGGTCCCGACGGGAATCGAACCCGCGATCTCCTGCGTGACAGGCAGGCGTGTTAACCGCTACACTACGGGACCTAGAATGGTGACTCCTACGGGACTCGAACCCGTGTTACCGCCGTGAAAGGGCGGTGTCTTAACCGCTTGACCAAGGAGCCGTTCTTAAGCACAAGATAGATTATAGCATAGCTCTACTTTTGATGACAAGATATTTTTTACATAAATTTAATAATATTTTTGTTTCGTTAATCAACCAACACAATCATGCTATGAAGCTTACTGTGGAGAAGAATAAAACCATTGATTTCATTCAAAACTCATTTCAAATTGCTGTTTTAAAATAAAACTGGAGTAGGACAAAAGGAGATTGAAAGTCATTAATCTACTCCAAAATAAATAACAAGCGACCATTATGTTGTGGCCGCCTGTTTAAAGATGATTCACTGCAAATATTGATAGATATGAATTAGAAAGCTTTTTTACTTTCATGCATATAGCAAGCACTAAGACTAATGTTAATCATTTCGCTCATTGCTCTAATTAAACAAAGCTCACATGCTTTCTTGACGTTTTATTCTACCAAAGTTGCTCTAATAAATTCGTTTGTTCGCGGTCTGGACCTACTGAGAAGATTGAAATATGGACACCGCATAATTCTGAAATACGCTCTAAGTAATTACGTGCATTCTCAGGGAGTTCATCTAAACTACGGCAACCTGTAATATCTTCAGTCCAACCTGGAAGCTCTTCGAAGATAGGTTTACAACGTCTTAATTGATCTAAGTTTGCTGGGTATTCAGTAATTTTTTCACCATCTAATTCGTAAGCAGTACAAATTTTAACTGTGTCTAATCCTGTTAAGACGTCGATTGAGTTAATTGAAAGATCTGTGATACCACTTACACGACGTGAATGACGTAATACAACTGAGTCAAACCAACCTACACGACGTGGACGTCCAGTAGTTGTACCATATTCACGACCCACTTCTCTAATATGATGGCCATCTTCATCAAAGAGTTCAGTTGGGAATGGACCGTCACCCACACGAGATGTATATGATTTACATACACCAATCACTTTAGACACTGATGTTGGGCCAACACCTGTACCTACTGTAACGTTACCTGCAACTGGATTACTAGATGTAACGAATGGGTATGTACCATGGTCGATATCTAACATGACACCTTGTGCGCCTTCGAATAATACCTTTTCATCAGCCACATTTGCATCGTCTAAAATTTTAGCTGTGTCTGTCACATAGTCTTTTAAACGTTGACCTGCAGCATAATATTCGTCAAAGATTTCATCGAATGTTGGACAAGTTTCATTAAACATGCCTTTAAAGTATGCGTTTTTATATTCAATATTTTCTTTGAGTCGGCGTTCGAATGTTTCCTTTTCTAATAAGTCTGCCATGCGAATACCGATACGTTGTGCTTTATCTACGTATGCTGGGCCGATACCTTTTTTCGTTGTACCGATTTTATTATCGCCACGACGACGTTCTTCATATTCGTCTTGAGCTAGGTGATAAGGTAAAATGACTTGTGCGCGATTTGAGATACGTAGGTTGTCAGTTGAAATGCCACGTTCATTTAACCCATCTAATTCTTTTAATAATGCGACTGGATCTACAACTACACCGTTACCGATTACAGCTAATTTATCTTTATAAAAGATACCTGATGGTACTAAGTGTAATTTGTAAGTTTCTCCACCAAATTGAATCGTATGTCCCGCATTGTTACCACCAGAAAATCTAGCAATTACGTCTGCTTGCTCTGCTAAAAAGTCTGTTATTTTACCTTTACCTTCGTCTCCCCATTGTGTCCCAACTACTACGATTGATGACATATGAGCACCTCCAAGTTTTTCTCGTTTAACCACTAGGTATTTTACCAATATGATTTTGAATTTGCAAATAAAAATCGAACATTAATCAGCGTTCGATAACGCATCATCTTTCAGTATATTTTCTGTGTAAAATCACTTCTAAACGTTTCTATGACAGTTGTTCAAAGGATGTCTAAGTAAAATACATACACATACTTCCCACATTTTAAAAAGAGAAAAACAAAATAAAAACCGTACAATAAATAGATTATAACAATTATTGTACGGAAAATATTTTTTATGACATATCTGCATGAGCATAATCAATATCTGTAAATTTATTGTATTGTTTCATAAAGTGAAGTTTCACAGTACCTGTTGGACCATTACGCTGCTTGGCGATGATGATTTCAATTTCACCGTTATCATCATTTGTCTGTGGTTCAAAACCAGCATCGTCATCATCTTCATCACCTTCACCACGATTATAATAATCATCACGATATAAGAAAGCGACGATGTCGGCATCTTGTTCTATAGACCCAGATTCACGAATATCACTCATCATAGGACGTTTGTCTTGTCGCTGTTCAACGCCACGTGATAGCTGACTCAGTGCAATAACTGGACATTCTAATTCACGTGCAATCGCCTTAAGTGTACGTGAAATCTCTGAAACTTCTTGTTGACGGTTATCTGAGAAACGTGATCCGCTTCCTTGAATCAATTGTAGATAATCAATCACAATCATATCAAGACCGTGCTCTTGTTTGAGTCGACGACATTTAGAACGTAAATCATTGATACGGATACCTGGCGTATCGTCTATGAAGATTTTAGTTCGTGATAGCTTACCTACCGCAATCGTAAAGCGACTCCAATCTTCTTCAGTCATCGTCCCAGTTCTTAAACGATTGGAATCAACGTTACCAGAACTACAAATCATACGTGTTGCCAATTGGTCGGCGCCCATCTCAAGTGAGAAGATACCGACAGTATACATATCTTCATGTGTGGCAACCTTTTGCGCAATATTTAAGGCAAAAGCAGTCTTACCTACTGAAGGGCGTGCCGCTAGAATGATTAAATCATTACGGTTAAAACCAGCAGTCATTTGGTCTAAGTCACGATAACCAGTTGGAATACCTGGTGTTTGACCACTATTTTGGTCGAGTTCTTCTGCGGTTTCGTATACCTGTCCTAAGACATCTCTAATATCTTTAAAACCATCACTTTCTCTTGTAGAAGATAGTTCTAAAATACGTCGTTCGGCGTCACTTAAAATCGTATCTAATTCTAATTCATCATTATAGCCATCATTCGCTATACTATCAGCAGTTTGAATAAGTTTCCGTTTCAACGCATGTTTAAAAACGATGTCCGTATAGTACTGAACGTTTCGCGTTGTCGGTACACTCGTCGATAGTTCGGCGAGATATTGAGGGCCACCCGCTTCGTTTAAGCTACCTTCACTTGATAATTGATCCATCAATGTGACAACATCAATTTCTTTATTATCCTCATTTAGGTGCATCATTGCTCGAAAAATATGTTGATGGGCGCCTCTATAAAACGACTCAGGAAGCAAGACTTCCTGAGTAGTATTAATGAGTTCTGGATCTATAATAATGGCACCTAAGACAGATTGTTCAGCTTCATTGCTATGTGGCATTTGATTTTGCTCATACATTCCATCCATTATCTACTTACACCTCTTATTTCAATCCATCTTTTATTTTATCGTCATCTGATATTGTCACGAGATACACTACAGATATTTCAGAGGTTAACAAATTGTATAAGTCATACATCTTATATAATTGCACCTATAATAGTAATCATGTACTATCCTCGCGTCATATCTTTAAATTATTGTTCTACAGTGTGCACACGGATTGTACCTTCGACTTCTTTGTCTAATTTCACTGGAACGTTAGTATATCCTAGTGCGTGAATACCATGTGGTAAGTCCATTTTACGTTTGTCGATTTTAATATCATGTTGTTTTTTTAGCGCTTCGGCAATTTGTTTCGTACTGATTGAACCAAATAGTTTGCCGCCTTCACCTGTTTTAGCTGATACTTCAACTTCGATATCTTTTAACTGTTCTTTAAGTGCTTTTGCATCATCGATTTCTTGTTGTCTATCTGCTGCTGCACGTTTATTTTGCTGTTCTAATTGTTTTAAGTTACCAGGAGTTGCTTCTACAGCATATTTATTTTTAAGTAAGAAGTTATTTGCGTAACCTACTGGTACATCTTTAACTTCGCCTTTTTTACCTTTACCTTTAACATCTTGTGTGAAAATTACTTTCATGCGTCTTCACTCCTACTCATTTGTTCTGTAATTGCTTGTTGTAATTGTTCTATTGCTTCATCTATTGTCGCACCTTTTATTTGTGTCGCAGCATTTGTCAGATGGCCACCGCCACCTAACGCTTCCATTGTTAATTGAACATTTATGGAACCTAATGAACGTGCTGAGATACCGATCAGGTTGTCTTCACGTTTAGCTACTACATAAGATGCTTCAATGCCTTCTAAACTTAACAACTCGTCGGCAGCTTGTGCAACCGTTACTGGATGATAAATTTTATCATCTGAACCATGTGCAATGGCTACACCTTGATCTTGTATCTTAACTGTTCTTATTAATTCTGAACGATTGATATACGTATCGACATCATCTTTTAAGAAATGCTGCGTTAAGATTGTATCAGCGCCATGTGCACGTAAATAACTTGCGGCATCAAATGTTCTGGAACCTGTTCTTAACGTAAAGTTTCTTGTATCTACTATAATACCTGCATACATAACAGTTGATTCTAAACGAGTCAATCTCTGTTCAGTTGGTTGATATTCTAGTAATTCCGTTACGAGCTCAGCAGTTGAGCTAGCGTAAGGTTCCATATACACAAGTAATGGATTTGAAATAAAGCTTTCGCCACGTCTATGATGATCAATGACTACTTTGCGGTTTGCTTTATTTAAGACATTTTCATCTAAGACCATTTCAGGTTTATGTGTATCTACAACAACGACAGTCGTCTTAGAAGTCATCATATCCCAAGCCTCATCTGATGTTACAAAGCGTTCTTTTAGTTCCGGTTTCTTATCAATCTCATCCATAACACGACGTAATGTCGGATCGATATCAGAATCATTAAGAACGATAAATGCCTCTAAATTATTCATTGATGCAAAGCGCGAAACTCCGATAGCTGCACCTATAGCATCTAAATCTGGTCGCTTATGTCCCATAACGATAACTTTATCGCCTTCAGTAAGAATATCTCTGAGGGCATGTGAAATCACACGCGCACGTACACGCGTACGTTTTTCCATAGGGTCAGTCTTACCACCATAGAATCTTACATTGCCGTTCATATTCTTAATTGCAACTTGGTCACCACCACGACCTAACGCGAGGTCTAAACCAGATTGTGATAATTCACCTAAATCAATAAGGTTCTCAGTACCTTCACCTACACCAATACTTAAAGTTAGTTGTGCGCGGTAACCCGCACTCTTTTCTCTTAATTGGCTTAAGATTTCAAAATTAGAATCTTCTAGTTCAGCCAATATTTTTTGGTTAAAGTAAGCTACAAATTGATCTGAGTTGTAACGTTTGAAATAAATATTGTAATCCTGTGCCCAACGACTAATCACACGTGTCACCATAGAGTTAATTTCAGAACGTTGTGTATCGTTCATATTTTGAGTGATTTCATCGTAATTATCTAAAAATATTGTTGCAATAATCGGCTTTGAATCTTCATATAGTTCGTTTGTACGTTCAGTTTCAGTCATATCAAAGAAGTATAAACAATGCTCGTTTTCTGAATATCGTACATGATAGTAATAATTGTTGTTTTCTATTTCTACTTCTTGAACTTTTTCCAGTTGTTTTAATATGTTAGGGAAGACTTCATTGACATTTTCAGAAATCACATTCGTTTCAATGTGATCTGTCATAAATTGGTTCATCCACTCAATGTGATTATCTTCATCTAACACAATCATCCCTATAGGCAAGTGCTTAATCGCCTTGTTACTACTTGCCGAGATGTGACCACTTAAATCATCCACATAATTATCCATTTTTAGAAATGCTTTTCTCAATAACACGCCACTAATAATAATCATCACAATAAGTATAGCTGTAGCAATACCTGCCACTAGTTGGTTAAAAATAAACCACACGGCGACAAGTGCTATAGCAGTGAATACCATTATAATAAACGGTATGAGCAAAGCTTTTTTAGTGGATTGCCGGTTCATTCTTCCACCTCTAATCACTTTTTAATCATCATTTTTTTATTATTTTCTTTAAATTAATACATAAATCAATTACCCCAAGTAATCCAACAATATGCGTTGCCGGTGTAAGAAGTGTCCCTACTACCATAACAAGAATTGTTGCGAAGTTCGGCCATCTTTTAGCTTTACCAAAGAAGTGAATGACACTTAATCCTTGGATGTACATCACTAATGATAACACAACATCAAAGTTTAACACGATGCTTTGGAACGTACTTGGTTCACTTGCAACCATGACACAAATAAGTACTATAAGATAAAACCATAGTAAATTACGGCTCATTTGCCATGCAAATAAAGGTTTAAAAATAGGTGTTGCTACTTTAAATTTACGTAAAATTGGAAATGTAATAATCAGATTAATTAAGACAAAAATGAAAATAACTATAATTAGAAAACTAGGGAGTTGGACCGTCATTTGTCGGAAACTTTCCTCAAGAATCTGTCTATAGTTTGAATCGATTCCACTTGTTAAGAAAGCCTCATGCATTGCATTTTTAAAAGGCTTAATTAATACAGCTGCCGTCGGAATTTTATCGAATGTTTGTAATAACATCCATCCAATAAGTGTAACTAAACTTAATGAAGCTGTTGAAATATAAAGAATTCGTTCTTTAGATGTTCTTTCCTTAAGTAATTGTCCGATAATCGCACTTAATAATAAGATTAAGACCATCATACTTAAGACAAATGTATTACCTAATAATGTTGTAAGTACAACTGTTACTAATGCGCTAATTCCGAATGATTGTATGGAACGATTCCACAAAACAATACCGGGAATCGTTGCAAATAAACATAAAATCAAGCCGAGAACAGGTAATACATGTGTTGCTAAAGCGACTACTAATAATGAAATAATTGCTAAAATAGTTGCTTTAGGTTGTATTTTTGAAAACACATACGCCACTCCCATACTTTTTGACTATAACTCCTATTTTAACCTCTTTGCTAAAATTTAACAATAAAGTAAAGCCATACTACCAGTGATAGGTTTATGCATAGATACGACATATGAAATAAACTTTGCTTATATAATTCTTTGTATGACTATTTTCATGCCAAAGAAAAATTTACCTACTCTGCACTGTTTAGTATTTCTTATGTGTGCTCATGGGGATTGTGTTCTATTATAAAACTTTACTATTTACGTCGGAATTGTTTCAAGTTTAAGAAATGATATAAATTAGGCGCCCAATCATTAAAATTTAGAAGAAAACCATCATGTCCTACATTATCTGGTACGAAGAAATGACGATGATATTTAAAACGTTCTCCTAAAGCTCTCACTTGATCATCAGGATAAAGCAAATCGTCAATAAAGCCCATTGTTAGTACTTTCGTTTCCAACGACTGAAAGACTTCATCAACATCATCTCTCCCTCTATCTAAATGGTGACTATCTAAGACGTCTAGCAGTGTTAAATAACAATTTAAATCGAAATATTCTTTGAACTTATCACCTTGATGTTGTTGATAGCTCACTACTTCATCTGGTGTAAAACGTTGATCATAACTTTTAGACGATCGATACGTGAGAAAGCCGAGTTGACGTGCGATACTTAAACCTTCTTTACCACCTATATGTATAGCTTGTCTTGCAATCTCGTTAAAAGCACGACTATAGGAGGACGTTTTATCAGTAGCGGCTAATATGATTGCTTTTTCCACCTCGAATTGACGATTATAAAGCAATTCCATCGCTTGCATACCACCTAAACTGCCTCCAATGAGAATATTAATCTTCTTAAATTCTAATGCTTGTATACCTAACTCAATAGCTCTAACAATATCCCTCAATGTTAAATGTTCTGGGAAGTTGTCATCATTTAATTTAGAACTTGAACCAAATGGACTTCCAATGACATTGAATGTAAGAAATTGATAATCATGAACTGGAATGTAACCACCATCAATGATTTCTCGCCACCAGCCAGGTTGCGCATCCGTGCCGTATGTTAAATGATTGCCAGTAAGTGCATGGCAAACAACGACAAGGGGTTGACCAGGAAGTCCTACATGTTCATAACGTAGACGTAAATGATCAATCGTTTCACCAGATTCAGTTATAAACTCACCTAGTTCTAATGTATTAACCGTGTAATTCGTCATAATAGTTCCATACCTCCTTCAACTAAAAAAGTGCCTTACTCAAATGATGTAAAGGCACTTATCGTACTTATCATTCGAGTTGCTCGTTGGTATTAGCACCGTGCTATTTAAAGTCGGTTGCTGAAGCTTCTATGGGCCAAATCCCTCAGCTTCTCAAAATAAGGTTAGGTAATTTAATTGTATTGTGATGTAGATATGCATTTCGTCTCGAATAGTCTAAATTTTCTAATTATTTTAATCTTAACTAATTTTTTCTGTAAGTTCAATGATTTTCAAAGATTAAAAGATTAAACGTAAGCAAGCAATGACAAATATACCTCCGAGAATTGTCACTGTTAGACTACGTGTGAAAATAGCGAGCATCACAGTTGGTACGATTGCAATAATATAAGGTAAATTAAGCGTATAACCAAATGTATGATCATGTTGTTGAATTACACCATCTATAATAAGAGCTGTAAATAAAGTGATAGGAATAAAAGAAAGCCATTTAATTACAATTGCTGGTAAGTTGACACGCGATATCATAACAAATGGAATAACACGAACGAGTAATGTGACCACGCCACATAAAACAATAAGTACTAATGTATGTAAATCTGTCGTCATTTTTCCATCATCACCCCTAACAATGCAGCAACTATTGCGGCTATCAATATTGCTACGTATGAAGGTAGAATTGAACTTAAAAGAATCATCATCACAATCACACATACAATGAGTACAATATATATTCTCAATCGTGATTTCTTAATACCTTCAAATTGAGATATACATAAAAAAATAAACATTGCGGTAATGGCAAAGTCTAGACCAAGCGCATCAGGATTTGAAATATACTCTCCGAAAATGGCGCCGATTACACAGGAAACAGTCCAAAATAGGTAAGCAGTAATATTTAGTCCGTGTAGCCATCGATCGTTAATTTTTTCACCTTTAACATATGGTGTTATAGCAACTCCAAAAGTTTCATCTGTTAATAACGTTCCAAGCCCTACCCTATTCCAAAATCCATATTGCTTATAATTAGGTGCTAAAGTCATACTTAATAAGAACATTCGAGAGTTAACGATAAGTGTTGTAAGCACAATTGCAGAAATAGGAGTGTCTGCAATCACTAATGTACAAATAATAAATTGGGCTGCACCGGCATAAATAATCAGACACAATAATATAATTTCTAAAACACTGAAATTTTGGGAGGCTGCCACAATTCCAAATGATAGTCCTACACCTGCATATCCAAGTAACGTAGGAATACACTCTTTCACACCTTGCTTAAACGTAAGGTGAGTCATATTATCAGCCCCAGTCTCTCCAATAAAATAATAAAATCAGTCTAATATACTTAATTACTTTATTCAATATATTTAAAGGCCGGTATGTGTGCCGTCATACATACCGTGGTCTAAAAAAGCTAATATATAAGAGTTTTATTTTTCAGAATTTTCTTTCTTGTTTTTAGACCCTCTTTCCAACTTCTATCCTTTAAAATCAAAATGTTTACAACATTACTTTTAAAGATTATCAAAAAATAATAGTGACTGAACTTTTGCAACTCTTTAAAACATCATTGATTTTTAATTTTTTATTAAAATTTTATTTAGAAATAGTAATTTTCAAAAGATACTTAATTTAGTTTGATATAATCACACCATCAAATGAAACGAGGTGTAACAATATTGAATTGGCAACGTAAATGTATACTAACTACTTTGTTGGTTTTAAGTAGTTTATTTTTAGTATTTTCGACTATCACATATGCGAGTGAACGTGATTATAAAGACAGTCTTAAAATCACTACACATAACGTGTATTTCTTACCTACTGCTATCTACCCTAACTGGGGACAATCTCAGCGCGCTGATTTAATTTCAAAAGCAGATTACATTCAAAATCAAGATGTCGTGATTCTAAATGAATTATTTGATAAAAAAGCATCAAAAAGATTGTTAGCACGTTTACATTCACAGTATCCTTATCAAACACCTATCGTTGGTAAAGGTACAGAAGGTTGGCAAAATACTTCTGGTACTTATAGAAAAATTAAAAAAGTAAGCGGTGGCGTTGGTATTGTGAGTAAATGGCCTATCGTACAACAAGAACAACATATTTATAAAAAAGGCTGTGGGGCTGATATGGCCGGTAATAAAGGCTTTGCCTACATTAAAATTAATAAGAATGGCAAATACCACCATATTATCGGAACACATCTACAAGCTGAAGATCCAACATGCTTTAAAGGAAAAGATAAAGACATTAGACAGAGTCAAATGAGTGAAATTAAACAATTTATCAAAGACAAGAATATCCCTAAAAATGAACCCGTCTATATCGGTGGTGACTTAAATGTCATTAAAGATTCAGAAGAATATCAACAAATGGCAAATAACTTAAATGTTTCGTTACCTACTCAATTCGATGGTAATGCATATAGTTGGGATACTAGCAGTAATAGTATTGCGAAATACAATTATCCTAAATTAGAACCTCAACACTTAGATTATATTTTATTAGATCGTGACCATGCACAACCAAGCTCATGGCATAATGATACACATAGAGTGAAGTCACCAGAATGGTCCGTGAAATCTTGGGGAAAAACATACAAATACAATGACTACTCAGATCATTATCCACTTTCTGGCTACGCATCAAATGAATAGGACGATTGATACATTTAATTATTAAATATTAATATTTAGAATAGGAGCTATATGAAACATTGGAATTAAACTTCGAATTTCATATAGCTTCTTTATGATATTATTTTATGGTTATATAGAAATAAACGTTGTTTGACAAACTCAGTTAAATATTTTGAATATGAATAACAACGTTTTAAAAATCAATTTCCACTATTTTATATTTTTACAGGCGTTCTCTAAAAGATAAATACTTGCTACTTCATGTATTATTTTCATGATTTTATAACTCAATCTATGACAATAAATTTTTACTATTTTTAGACATACGTTTGTGTGACGTCAGACAACCGTATCTATAAAAATCTGTTATATCAGCATTTTAAATCGCCAAAATTATTTTAAGTTATTTTAGACATCCATTCCTAATTGAATATAAAAATAACAATTTTGTCTTTATACATAAAAAACTGCCGATAAGTTTATAGAACCTTATCGACAGTTAAATAACTTTATAATATTGTAATCATCTAGTTAAGTTTATATGATTATTTGATTGGTTTTTCAATTTTAGTTTTGCCACCCATAAATGGTACTAATGCTTCAGGAATTGTTAATGTACCATCTTCGTTTTGATAGTTTTCAACGATGGCTGCAAATGTACGACCTACAGCTAAACCACTACCATTTAATGTGTGGACTAATTCTGGTTTAGAAGCAGCATCACGTTTGAATCGGATATTTGCGCGACGTGCTTGGAAATCAGTACAGTTAGAGCAAGAACTGATTTCTTTATAATCATTGTAACTTGGTAACCAAACTTCTAAATCATATGTTTTACTAGCACTGAAACCAATATCGCCAGTACATAAGATAACACGACGGTATGGTAAATCTAATTCTTCAAGAATAGCTTCAGCATTTTGTGTCATTTCTTCTAAAGCATTCCAAGAATCTTCAGGTTGTACAATACGAACCATTTCAACTTTATCAAATTGATGTAAACGAATTAACCCTCTTGTATCTCTACCAGCTGATCCTGCTTCACTACGGAAACATGCAGTTTGAGCTGTAAATAATTCAGGTAGTACACCTGGTTGAATAATTTCATCTCTATAGAAGTTTGTTAAAGGTACTTCTGCAGTTGGAATCGTATATAAACCTTCTTTTTCAACTTTAAATAAATCTTCTTCAAATTTAGGTAATTGACCTGTGCCAAACATTGTATCAGCATTCACTAATTGTGGTGTCATCATTTCAGTGTAACCATGTTGCGTTGTATGTTTTGTCAACATGTAGTTCATTAAAGCACGTTCAAGTAATGCGCCATCTTTAGTTAAGTATACGAAACGCGCACCAGATACTTTAGCAGCACGTTCAAAGTCAGCCATTTTTAATTCTTCAACTAAATCCCAATGCGCTTTAGGTTCAAATTCAAAATCACGTGGCGTACCCCATTTTTTAACTTCAACGTTTTCTTCATCAGAAGCACCTTGAGGTACGTCTTCATTAATTAAGTTAGGAATACGAATTAAGATATCTCTAATTTTATTATCTACTTCATTAAGTTGATTATCGATATCTTTAATTTCATCACCTAAATGACGCATCTCAGCAATGACGTCATCAGCATCTTCTTTATTACGTTTCTTTTGAGCTATTTCTTCGCTCACTTTATTTCTTTTCGCCTTCATCTCTTCAGTTTTACTGATTAATTCACGGCGTTGTTCATCTAATTCTAAAACTTGGTCGACAACTTTAGGATCGTCGCCTCTTAATTCAATTTTGCTCTTCACTTTCTCAGGTTCATTTCTAAATAAACGAATGTCTAACATGTAACCTTCATCCTTTCCCAAATAAAATATATTCAATTTTATGGATGACTTCGTGTGATAAAACAATAAAAAAAGACCACATCCCAGACAAGGGACGTGGTCTACGCGTTGCCACCCTATTTAACAATTTCAAGTAAATTAAAACCATTTACCTCAAATTGCGCTTAACTAAAATAACGGTTATTACCGATTGTTCACATACAGTAGGTAGATTCACATGAATGTCGATTACTTGTTCTCACTTACCACAAGCTCTCTGAAATCGAACTATCTATGCTACTTGTCCTACGAACAATACTTTATTAACTTAATTTTAATATAGCAAAGTCATTATCATATTTCAAGTTATTTTAAATTTGCAACAATTACGTCATATTTAGATGTGCTTATATGCAACACTTTTTAAATCATTTGTGTCCCGCTTCTACAACTTGTTGAAACTGAATATCTTGTCCTGTGTAATAGTAGATATATTGTGACGATATACATACAATTTTTCTCGGATGAGCGGCGAGAGAATTTCAACATTATTATAATCAACTGCTTGGAATGTCACCTTACGTTCTATTTCCATTTAATATTTTTAATTAAATAAATAAAACTGCTACATTATGCTATCGGTCTACTAAAATAATGAATGATACATGACGATGTAAAAAGAGTTTCATTTAACTATTGACGAATGTCAGATACAGGTATAGTATTCTTAATTGTATTTAGAAGAGATGATTTAAAATCACATGTAAACAATTGTTTGAAATAAATAAAAAGATTCGTGAAATAAAAGCAAACATAAGACTTGCAACATTTTAAGAAATAACATGTTATGGGAGGTTATGTCGTTATGAAAACGTTAGATTCTGTTAATATTCCTATAAGAAAAGACGAAACACATAAAGGTGACTATGGTAAAATTTTATTAATCGGTGGATCTGCTAATATGGGGGGCGCAATCATGCTTGCTGCACGCGCTTGCGTTTATAGTGGAAGTGGACTCATTACTGTAGCAACACATCCAAATAATCATGCTGCGCTACATTCTCGTTGTCCTGAGGCGATGGTTATAGATATTAATGATACTAAAATGCTTACAAAAATGATTGAAGCAACTGATAGTATCCTTATCGGTCCAGGTCTTGGAGTAGATTTCAAAGGTAACAATGCCATCACGTTTTTACTTCAAAATATACAACCTCATCAAAATTTAATTGTTGACGGAGATGCTATAACAATATTCAGTAAGTTGAAACCTCAAATTCCTACATGTCGTGTTATATTCACACCACATCAAAAGGAATGGGAGCGTTTGAGCGGTATACCTATTGAAGAACAAACATATGAACGCAATCTTGAAGCGGTAGAACGTATTGGCGCGACAGTAGTATTAAAACAACATGGTACGGAAATCTATTTCTGCAATGATGATGTCTATAAATTACCTATTGGCACACCTGCTATGGCTACAGGTGGTATGGGCGATACACTTGCGGGCATGATTACAAGTTTCGTAGGCCAATTTGATAACTTTAAAGAAGCTGTTACAAGTGCAACTTACATGCATAGTTTTATCGGTGAAAAATTATCTGACACAATGTATGTTGTTCCACCTTCACGTCTAATTAGTGAAATTCCGTATGTGATGAAACAACTTGAAGGTTAACAGATATCAGAATTAATTACTGTGCTTATCAGTACTGGTAAATTGAGAAGGTACATTGTTGAGAGGGACAGTTACATTTTAGACACTCTCTATTGAAGGGGGTCTAAATGTATGAAAATGATTATTCATTTATCCTCGATGCATGGTGCTACAGAAGTCATAAAGGACAAATCAATTTAATATAAACAAGAAATTAAAAAATGCATGAGGCATATTGCTATGTCTCATGCATTTTAGCATATTGGGCGTCGATGACTGAGTTAGAAAATAACCTCATTATCACTCTAGTCCGACTTCCCTATATATAAACTTTTATTCATTAAATCTACAGGTAGTTTAATTAAGGGGGGCCGGGCAGAACAACAAATTCTGTGTTTCTGTCTTACTCCCTTTTTAACTATTCATCACTATCTTCTTCATTATCTGAAGCACTCTCGATGTCTTCATTCACTCTATCCATAAAATCTTGTCTAATATCAATACGATCATCATTTTCAGGAGACTCTACAGATTCCGTTTCTGCATCACCTTCTGTATGAATCGCATTGCCTGGTGTCTGATCATCCACTACCTCTTCTACATCTGCTTTTTCAGCACTAGTGGTTTGTTGCGCTTCATCTACATTTTCCTCATTATCGTCTTCTTCTTTTACTTTAGCAACAGTAGAAACAAATTGGCCATCTCCGAGTTTCATAAGACGTACACCTTGTGCTGCACGTCCATTTTGAGAAATATCATGAACGTCAAGACGGATAATAACACCAGCGTTAGTTACAACCATTAAATCCTCTTCACCGGTCACAGTTGTGATACAAACGATGTTACCATTACGCTCAGTAATTGTCGCAGTTTTGATTCCTTTACCACCACGATTTGATAAACGATATTCGCTAACAGGTGTACGTTTACCGTAACCATTTTCAGTAACTACTAATACTTCATCTTCACTTTCTGAATCTGCAACATCAAGACCTACGACATTATCCCCTTCACGTAGAGAAATACCTTTCACACCTGCTGCTGTACGGCCTAATGGACGTAATGTAGATTCAGAGAATCTAATTAATGATGCATGTGCAGTTCCAATAAGAATATCTTCATTACCTGTTGTTAGACGTACTGCAATTAATTCATCATCTTCTTTAAAGTTAATTGCAATTTTACCGTTTTTGTTAATACGGGAAAAGTTACTTAATGATGAACGTTTAACGATACCTTGTTTTGTCGCAAATACGAGATAATCTTCTTCACTTTCAAGGTCTTTAACTGCAATCATCGTACTTATTGTTTCGTCATTTTCGAGTTCAATCGCATTGATAATAGGTATACCTTTGGATTGACGTGACAACTCAGGAACTTCATAACCTTTGAGTTTATATACACGACCTTTATTTGTAAAGAACAGAACATGATCATGTGTACTCATTGTTACCAATTGACTAACGAAGTCCTCATCCAACGTGTTCATACCTTGTATGCCACGACCACCACGATTTTGAGAACGATATGTAGATACTGGTAAACGTTTAATATAGTTATTATGACTTAATGTAATAACGATTTGTTCTTCAGGGATTAAGTCTTCATCTTCAAGATCTTCTAGACCACCTAATTGAATTTCAGTGCGACGTTCATCACCGAAACGTTCTTTAATTTCAGTCAATTCATCACGAACTAATTGTAATAACACTTCTTCATCAGCTAAAATCTCTTCTAACTCTTTAATATATTCTAGAAGTTCATTATACTCAGATTCTATTTTATCTCTTTCTAATCCAGTTAAACGTCTTAAACGCATATCTAAAATTGCTTGAGCTTGACGTTCAGTAAGTTTAAAACGCTCTTGTAAACTTGCCATCGCAATTTTATCAGTGTCCGATTCACGAATTGTTGTGATAATTTCATCGATATGATCTAGTGCTATTCGTAAACCTTCTAGAATATGTGCACGGTCTCTTGCTTTTTTAAGATTATATTCAGTACGTCGTCTAACCACTGTTTTTTGGTGCTCTAAGTAATGAATAAGTGCTTCTTTTAAATTGATTAGTTTAGGTCTACCATTCACTAAAGCAATCATATTCACACCAAATGATGTTTGTAATGGCGTTTGTTTATATAAATTATTTAAAATAACACTCGCATTTGCATCTTTACGTACATCAATAACTACTCTTACACCTGTACGCAAACTTGTTTCATCACGTAAATCTGTAATACCGTCGATTTTCTTATCTCTAACTAACTCTGCGATTTTTTCAATCATACGTGCTTTATTGACTTGGAAAGGTATTTCCGTTACGACAATACGTTGACGGCCACCACCACGTTCTTCTATTTCAGCACGAGAACGCATTTGAATTGACCCACGACCTGTTTCATAAGCTCGACGAATACCACTTTTACCTAGTACTAAACCAGCTGTAGGAAAATCAGGACCTTGGATGTCTTCCATCAGCTCATTAATTGTGATGTCTGGATTCTTACTTAAACTGAGCACACCATCAATAACTTCAGTTAAATTGTGGGGAGGAATATTTGTAGCCATACCTACGGCAATTCCTGCCGCACCATTCACTAATAAGTTAGGGAAACGTGCAGGTAAGACTGACGGCTCTCTTTCATTACCATCATAGTTGTCAATAAAATCAATTGTGTCTTTGTTGATATCTCGTAAAAGTTCTAATGTTATTTTAGTCATACGTGCTTCGGTATAACGCATTGCGGCTGCACCGTCACCATCCATAGAGCCAAAGTTACCTTGACCATCTACAAGTGGATAACGATAACTAAAGTCTTGGGCCATTCTTACCATTGCTTCATAAATTGAAGAATCACCATGAGGGTGATATTTACCCATCACATCCCCGACTATACGTGCAGATTTCTTATACGGTTTATCGGGCGTCATACCTTGTTCATTTAAACCATAAAGAATACGACGATGTACTGGCTTTAATCCGTCTCTAACATCAGGTAATGCACGAGAAACGATAACACTCATAGCATAGTCTAAGAATGATTCACGCATTTCACTGGTTATATTTCGTTCATTAATTCTTGATTGAGGTAATTCAGCCATCAAGAGATCCTCCTTCAAAAGTTCAGTTCATAGTGTCTAGAAATCTAGGTTGGCATAAACTGCATTGTCTTCGATAAATTGTCTGCGATTTTCTACTACATCGCCCATTAACATTTCAAATGTTTGGTCTGCATCAATTGCATCTTCAAGTCTCACTTGCAACATAGAGCGATGTTCAGGATTCATAGTCGTTTCCCATAATTGGTCTGCGTTCATTTCACCAAGACCTTTGTAACGTGCAATTGACCATTTTGGTGACGGGTTTAATTCTTGTTTCAACTTGTCTAGTTCTCTATCGTTAAATACATAATATTTTTGTTTTCCTTGCGTTAGTTTATATAAAGGCGGCTGAGCAATATAAACATAGCCCGCTTCAATTAAAGGTCTCATGAAACGATAGAAGAATGTAAGTAATAACGTACGTATATGTGCACCATCAACATCGGCATCAGTCATGATTACGATTTTATGATAACGTGCTTTTGATATATCGAATTCTCCTCCAATACCCGTACCAAATGCAGTAATCATTTGACGAATTTCGTTATTGTTTAAGATACGATCTAAACGTGCTTTTTCCACATTCAAAATTTTACCTCTTAAAGGTAAAATGGCTTGTGTTCTTGAATCACGACCAGATTTAGTAGACCCCCCGGCAGAGTCACCTTCTACCAAGAAAATTTCACTTTCTTCAGGGTTCTTACTAGAACAATCTGCCAATTTACCTGGTAAGCTTGAAACGTCTAATGCTGATTTACGACGCGTAACTTCACGTGCTTTTTTGGCAGCTACACGTGCGCGTGAAGCCATGATACCCTTCTCAACAATAATACGTCCTACAGACGGATTCTCATATAAGAAACGTTCAAAGTGTTCAGAAAATAATCTATCAACAACTTGACGTACTTCAGAGTTTCCTAATTTTGTTTTAGTTTGTCCTTCAAACTGAGGATCGCCATGTTTAATTGATACGACTGCTGTTAAACCTTCCCGTGTATCTTCACCTGAAAGTCTATCTTTATCCTCTTTAATAATCTTACTTTGTGTTCCATAGCTATTTAAAACGCGTGTTAAAGCACGTTTAAAGCCATCTTCATGCGTACCACCCTCGTATGTATGAATATTATTCGCATACGTTAATAAGTTGGTTGCATATCCACTGTTATATTGAAGTGCAATTTCTACTTCAATATCATCTTTAGACTGATGGATATATATAGGTTCATCGTGAAGAGGTTCTTTATTCTCATTCAATAAATCTACATAGGATTTAATCCCGCCTTCATAATGATATGAGTCTTCTCTAACTTCCTCTTCCCTTTCATCTTTTAAAGTAATTTGAATACCTTTATTTAAGAAAGCAAGCTCACGTATACGCTTTTGAAGTGTTTCATAGTTATAAACTGTTGTTTCTGTAAAGATTTCTTTATCGGCTTTGAATCGAATAGCTGTACCTGTTTTATCTGTATCGCCAATTTCTTTAAGATCAAATTGTGGCACACCTTGTTTATAGGCTTGATGATAAATCGTGCCATTACGATGTACATAAACTTCAAGATCTTGTGAGAGAGCATTAACAACTGAAGATCCAACACCGTGAAGACCGCCAGATACTTTGTATCCGCCACCTCCGAATTTACCTCCAGCGTGAAGTACAGTTAAGATAACTTCGACAGCAGGGCGTCCCATCTTTTCTTGAATATCAACAGGAATACCACGGCCATTGTCAGTAACTTTAATCCAATTGTCTTTCTCAATTATAACTTCAATATGACTAGCATAACCTGCTAATGCCTCGTCAATACTATTATCAACAATTTCCCATACTAAATGGTGCAACCCTCTTTCTGAAGTTGAACCAATATACATACCTGGTCTTTTACGAACCGCTTCGAGACCTTCTAAAACTTGTATCTGTCCAGCACCATAATTATCTGTGTTGTTTACATCTGACAATGTATTCACCATCACTTTCTCGTTACTTTAGTAATTCACCTTGACTAATACGGTATAACTTAGCGTTATTCATTATTTCATGATCTATTCCTTCAACTGACGTTGTTGTCACAAATGTTTGTACTTTATGTTGAATCGTACTTAACAAATGAGTTTGACGTGAATCATCAAGCTCACTCAAGACATCATCTAAAAGTAAGATTGGATATTCTCCTACTTCAATATTCATTAATTCAATTTCTGCCAACTTAATTGATAGCGCAGTTGTACGTTGCTGACCTTGTGAACCATACGTTTGAGCATCCATGCCATTTACATTGAAACTTAAGTCATCACGATGTGGGCCATAGAGACATACACCTCGTTCTTTCTCTCTTTGTAAATTGTCATTTAACAATGCTAATACTTCTTCAATTAACTCAGATTGATTAGCTTCATAATTACTTAACTTCAAACTTGGAACATAATCGAGTGTCAGTGTCTCTCGATGATTTGTAATACCTGCATGAATGGGTTGTGCAAGTGTTTCTAATTCCTTTATAAAGTGCTCTCGACGTAACGTAACCTTCAGTGCATATTCAGCAAATTGTTGGTTTAAGACTTCTAGCATTGTTGTATCTGTCTTCTGCCCAATTTGTAACTGTTTAAGGTAATTGTTCTTTTGCTTTAGAATACGCTGATATTGAGCTAAATCATTCAAATAGACAGCAGATATTTGTCCTAACTCCATATCTATGAACCGTCGACGTATTTGTGGTGAACCTTTAACGATATTTAAATCTTCAGGCGCAAATAAGACGACATTTAAATGTCCAATATATTGAGTTAGTCTGCTTTGTTCAAGATGATTCACTTTAACTTGCTTACCTTTTTTAGTTATAAACATCGTAAGCGGCATCGTGCCATGTCTATAACTTAGCTCACCCTCTATTTTAGCATAATCAGAATTGAAACGTATGAGTTCCTTATCATTTGACGTACGATGACTTTTAGCAAGCGCTAAGGTATAAATTGATTCAAGTAAATTTGTCTTTCCTTGTGCGTTCTCACCAATAAGGATATTCACTTCAGGATGACAATCTAATGTCACCTGTTCATAGTTACGATAATTCTCTAATTGGAGTGTATTAAGTTTCATTGTTCACCTTGATGGATGATTAAAAAGGAACCCGTATCTTCAGGGATATCTGTAATATCAATGCGGTCGTTGTGTTCTAATTTTTTGCCACGTCTTGTTTCACGTTGTCCATTAATTAAAACCTCAAAATCCTGTAGAAACCATTTGGCTTGTCCACCTGATTCTATGATTCCTTCAGTTTTAAGAAATTGACCTAAAGTGATATTTCCTTCTACAACAACTTCTTGAACCAAAATTTCTCACTCCATTTCTGTATGTGTCATTAATATATTATACCGTTTTTTACTTTGAATTTCATTTAAAATAAAGAATGAAATCGTTTACTTTGATATATATTTTATTTTATCAAAAGCTGCTACAAATTTTATAATTTACTTACAATCATTTTAGAAACTTACACTGAATTTTAATTTTAAAGGGGTTTTTAGCACACTTTTTCCACAAGGGTAATTAATACTCAAATATATTTATTATTGCTATGAAAAGCGCTCAGTACATTTAAAATTAATTCTACATTCACGATAATTATCTCATTCGTCTATATTAAGTTTTGAATGTTTGAAATGAGGTTTGGTATCAATATAAAAGAGCCTATGCGACAAATGCACAGGCTTCTTTGTATAAGAGATTTAGCAATCTAATACGATTATAATTTTAATTTTTATTAATATGTTCTAATAGGCAGAATTAATTGCGTTACAGAATCATCATCTTTTGGTTTTAAGATAAATGGTTTCATTGTACCAAAGAATTCTACTTCTACTTCATCATTATCAATGGCTTTTAACGCATCCATCATGTATTTTGAGTTGAAAGAAATTTTCAAGTTTCCGCCTTCTACATCATTAGCGTTAACTTCTTCTTTAACAGTACCAATTTCAGGAGAAGTAGATGAAAGTTCAACTAATTCATTACCTGTACTTAATTTAATAACATTATTTCCACCTTCTCGTGCTAATAAAGATGCACGATCAATTGCATGATAAAAGTCTCCATTGTTAATTCCTAATTTAATCTCATAATTTTCTGGGAATAAACGTGTCGTATCTGGATAATGACCTTCAAGTAAACGTGAGATGAAATTAATATTCCCCACTCTGAATAACACTTGGTTAGAAGCAAAGAAAATATCAATATCTTCATCGCTGTCACTCATAATTTTGTTTAATTCAGATAAAGCTTTACCAGGAATGATGACATTTTTATTTTCTGATTCATCTTCTAACTGTAATTTTCTTACAGCTAAGCGGTGTGAATCTGTTGCTGTGCATATTAATTCATTATCTTGTATAAGCCAGTTTACACCAGTAAGTACTGGTCGTGTTTCTGAGGTGGACACTGCAAAATTAGTTTGTGCAATGATATTTTTTAGTACCTTAACAGACAATTGAATAGCGTCATCTCGTGATACCTCAGGTAATAATGGATATTGATCAGGATCTAAACCACTTAAGTTAAATTCTGAATGACCTGATGTGATTAATGTTTGGAATTGTTCATTAGTTGATAATTTAACTTCTTTTCCAGGAAGTTTTTTAATAATATCAACGAAGAAACGACCAGGAAGTACAACTGATCCTGTTTCTGTAATTTCAACAATTTCTTCACCATCAACTTGTTTTGGAATAGTGATTTCTATTGATATTTCTGAATCTGACCCAGTTAAAATGACTTCATTATCTTTAGCATCAATTTTGATACCTGTTAAAATCGGTAAAGTTGTTCTAGGTGAGATAGCTTTTAATGTGTCGTTAAGTTGATTAATAAAATAATCTCTTTTGATTGTGAATTCCATCATTAAATTTAAACTCCTTCCAGTCGTTTATATATAATTATATAGGTTTTAAAATCATAGTAATAGTAGTAGGCATTGTGGATTGGTGGATAAGTCTAAAAAACTTACGGATAGCACAGTTATACACATGTGGATAAACTGTGTATGTTGTGTATTAATTTTTCACATTGTCCACAATTGCTATTGTTATTCAGAGGGACAACTACCCATCTTTTTAAGTTTTTGGGAATTGATTTACTTAGTAATTATTCCCTAAAAGACCGTTTACAATCTGCTAATTTTCAATTTATTCAATATTGATTGATTTATTTCCCATTACTGATTTCTAATTTCTTTTTCTAAGTTTTCTACTTCTTGCTTAAATGTAGGATCAGACTTGATATCATTTGCAATCTTTTCATGGGCATGGATAACTGTTGTATGATCGCGACCTCCAAATTCTTCACCTATCTTAGGTAATGAAAAATCAGTTAATTCTCTAGATAGATACATAGCTATTTGTCGTGGGTAAGCAATTGACTTTGTACGTTTTTTAGCACTAAAATCTTCAATTCTTACACTATAATATTGACCAACTACCTTTTGGATATCTTGAATTGTAATCTTTTTAGACTTAGGTGATTGAATGATATCTTTTAACGCTTCTGCGGTAAGTTCGGTTGTAATAGGTTTCCCTTGTAATTTTGAGTACGCTAAAAGTCGAGTTAATGCGCCTTCAAGTTCACGAATATTGGATTGAATTTGGTTGGCGATGTAATTCAATGCTTCTGGCGGAATATCAAGATTTTCTTCTTCAATTTTCTTTTGTAATATTGCCATTCTTGTTTCGTAATCAGGTGGCGTGATATCAACTATTAGCCCCCACTCAAAACGAGAACGTAGACGGTCTTCTAGCTTAGCAATTTCTTTTGGTGGACGATCACTTGAAATAACGATTTGCTTATTATTTTGATGTAATTCATTAAAAGTATGGAAGAACTCCTCTTGCGTTTGTTCTTTATTTTGAATGAATTGAATATCATCAATTAATAAAACATCAATTTTACGATACTTTTCACGAAATGCTTCAGTTTCATTATCACGTATTGATTTAATAAATTCGTTTGTGAATTTCTCACTAGAAGTGTAAATGACTTTAGCATTAGGTTTGTTACTAAGAACATGATGTCCAATTGCATGCATTAAATGTGTTTTACCTAGACCTACGCCTCCATATATAAATAATGGATTATAAGCTTCTGCCGGTGCTTCTGCAACAGCTAAACTTGCAGCATGTGGGAAACGATTGCCAGGTCCAATGACAAATGTATCGAATGTATTGTGCATATTAAATTGTTCTTTTCCCCAAGTCTTATCATCTATAGAAGAATTTTGTACTTGGGGTTCTTGAACTTCTTGTGTATTTACATTGTTGTAGGATGCAAGTTCATCTTCAGAAATAAAATGTGGTTTCACTTCATAACCGATGACATCATAAATAATAGCCTGCATAATTTCTGAATATCGCTGATTAAGCCAACTCGCATTGAAAGGCAGACTTACTAATATAATGGCTTCGTCATTTTTAAGTGAGTAGAGTTGCGTATCTTTTATGAACGTTTGATAACTAGTGTTTGAAATTCTTTCCTGGGCAATTTCTAAAACTTTATCCCAAATTTCTTTCTCTGACATAAATAACTCCATCTTTCTTAAAATTTTAGACTTATACACAGAAATAACATAGGTGGATAAAAATAATCACAGTATGTTAATAATTATCCACAAGTTAATCACAATCAGTGGATAACTTAAACATAACTATGATTTATGCACACCATTTATGTATATAAATTTAATAAATAAATCCTTATAAAATCATAATTTGAACGACTTATCCACATAATTATACTTTTTAACTCCAAGTGATGTCAAATGGCTGTGAATATGTTGTTAAATTTTGAATAACTGTGTGTATAGCGCATATGTTATCCACAGTTTTTGAGAGAATTTCTGTGTATAAGTGGATAACTTCAAATAAGCGTCACAATTTCTTTTTTTACTTTGGGAAATAATTTATATGGATTGTATGAACTATGTATATGACAAATTATTATTAAAATTGGTAATAATTTGATGAAGAAAAAAGATTTCTTATATTAAATCACAACAAGTGATTTTCAATCGTTATATTCGTAAATTCATCTTGCTTTATAAAAGGTATTTTGTTATATTGTAGTAGTTGCTTGAATTATGACTAGATAATAATAAGCTATAGAACAAATTTCTTAATAGCAGACACAATAAGAGAGCAATTGCTCAGATGAAGTATGTTAGTAATTGAAGCTAATATATACTTCGTTAATTTATCTATTTATATGAACCAATTTCTAGGTAGGAAGTTGGAAATATTGGTAATTGAATTCAGATGGAGGTGTTTTGCATGGTAAAACGTACTTATCAACCAAATAAACGTAAACATAGTAAAGTTCATGGTTTCAGAAAACGCATGAGCACTAAAAATGGCCGCAAAGTTTTAGCGCGTCGTCGTCGTAAAGGCCGTAAAGTTTTATCTGCATAAGATCACTGAATCATCAGTGGTCTTTTTTTTGTTTAAATAATAAAATGATATTTAAGTATTGTTCTGATATCATTTTCAAAATAATATATACGTATGTTTTGTTAATAGATAATTGTTACTATTAAAATGAATAGATTAGAATAAGCGAGTGATGTTTAATGGAAAAAGCATATCGTATTAAGAGAAATTCAGACTTTCAAGCGATATACAAGAATGGGAAGTCTGTTGCAAATAGACAATTTGTTGTCTATACCTATAAAAATAGAGATTTAAAACATTTTCGCTTAGGAATAAGTGTCTCAAAAAAACTGGGGAACGCTGTTACAAGAAATAGAATTAAAAGAGCAATAAGAGAGAATTTTAAAGTGCATAAGCAAAATATTATCGCTAAAGATATTATAGTTATAGCGAGGCAACCAGCAAAAGATATGAATACACTAGAGATTCAAAGTAGTTTAGAGCATGTGCTTAAAATTGCAAAAGTGTTTAATAAAAAGATCAAGTAGGGCAGGGGGCTTAGACTAACCGAAGTCTAACGTAACACAAACCGAAGGCTTACATCTTGATGTTGAACAATTTATTAGCTTTTTTAAAAGAAACAAATTACAATGTTATAATGAATTTTTACATTAATAAGGAGGCGAGACTCTTATGGATTTTGATACGATTACAAGTATTTCAACACCTATGGGTGAAGGTGCTATTGGAATTGTGAGATTATCTGGGCCACAAGCTATTGAAATCGGAGATATCTTATATAAAGGAAAGAAAAAGTTATCTGAAGTTGAGACGCATACAATAAATTACGGTCATATTATTGATCCAGAAACAGATGAAACAGTTGAAGAAGTCATGGTGTCTGTTTTACGTGCCCCTAAAACTTTCACACGAGAAGATATTATTGAGATAAATTGCCATGGTGGTATTTTAACAATTAATCGTATATTAGAGTTAACTATGACTTATGGTGCACGTATGGCAGAACCAGGTGAATATACAAAACGTGCATTTTTAAATGGTCGTATAGATTTATCTCAAGCAGAAGCGGTTATGGATTTTATACGTTCCAAAACTGATCGAGCTTCTAAGGTTGCGATGAATCAAATAGAAGGACGTTTAAGTGATTTAATTAAGAAACAACGTCAATCCATATTAGAGATACTCGCCCAAGTTGAAGTTAACATTGATTATCCAGAGTATGATGATGTAGAAGACGCAACGACAGACTTCTTACTAGAACAGTCTAAGCGTATTAAAGAAGAAATCAATCGATTACTTGAAACAGGTGCACAAGGTAAAATAATGAGAGAAGGGTTATCTACTGTTATTGTAGGACGTCCTAATGTTGGGAAGTCTTCGATGCTAAATAACCTTATTCAAGATAATAAAGCAATTGTGACTGAGGTCGCTGGTACAACAAGAGACGTGTTAGAAGAATATGTCAATGTTAGAGGTGTCCCATTACGACTTGTAGATACTGCGGGTATTAGAGATACTGAAGATATCGTAGAGAAGATTGGTGTAGAACGTTCTAGGAAAGCTTTAAGTGAAGCAGATTTAATTTTATTTGTGCTTAATAACAATGAACCTCTGACGGAAGATGATCAAACTTTATTCGAAGTCATTAAAAATGAGGATGTTATTGTAATCATTAATAAAACAGATTTAGAGCAACGATTAGATGTTAGCGAACTAAGAGAGATGATTGGTGATATGCCACTTATACAAACATCGATGCTTAAACAAGAAGGTATTGATGAATTAGAAATACAAATTAAAGATTTATTCTTTGGTGGCGAAGTACAAAATCAAGATATGACTTATGTATCGAATTCACGTCACATTTCATTGTTGAAACAAGCGAGACAATCAATTCAAGATGCGATTGATGCTGCTGAGTCTGGTATCCCAATGGATATGGTGCAGATTGATTTAACACGTACTTGGGAAATTCTAGGAGAAATAATTGGAGAATCAGCGAGCGATGAATTAATAGATCAACTATTTAGTCAATTTTGTTTAGGAAAATAATGATATAAAAATATAAACTAGACGGTAAGTCGTCTACAATTCAAGATTTTAAGACTTTTGGGAGGTAAAATAGTGGTTCAAGAATATGATGTAGTAGTCATTGGTGCTGGTCACGCCGGTATTGAAGCAGGTCTAGCTTCAGCTCGTCGGGGTGCTAAAACGCTGATGTTAACAATTAATTTAGATAATATTGCTTTCATGCCATGTAATCCATCTGTAGGTGGTCCTGCGAAAGGAATCGTTGTACGTGAAATAGACGCTTTAGGTGGACAAATGGCAAAAACTATTGATAAAACGCACATTCAAATGCGTATGCTTAATACAGGGAAAGGTCCAGCTGTTAGAGCTTTACGTGCTCAAGCAGATAAAGTATTATATCAACAAGAAATGAAGCGTGTACTTGAGAATGAGGATAATTTAGACATCATGCAAGGTATGGTTGATGAACTCATTATAGAAGATAATGAAGTTAAAGGTGTTCGTACTAACATTGGTACAGAATATCGTTCTAAAGCTGTCATTATTACAACAGGTACATTCTTACGTGGAGAAATTATACTAGGAAACTTAAAATATTCTAGTGGTCCTAACCATCAATTACCATCTGTAACGCTAGCGGATAATTTAAGAAAATTAGGATTTGATATCGTTAGATTTAAAACGGGTACGCCACCTCGTGTAAATGCGAGAACCATCGATTATTCTAAAACTGAAATCCAACCAGGTGATGATATAGGTCGTGCGTTTAGTTTTGAAACAACCGAATTTATTTTAGATCAATTACCTTGTTGGTTAACTTATACAAATGGAGATACACATCAAGTCATTGATGATAACTTACATTTATCTGCTATGTATTCCGGTATGATTAAAGGTACAGGTCCTAGATATTGTCCATCAATTGAGGATAAATTTGTTCGCTTTAACGATAAACCAAGACATCAACTTTTCCTAGAACCTGAAGGACGTAATACGAATGAGGTATACGTGCAAGGATTATCTACTAGTTTACCTGAACATGTTCAACGTCAAATGTTAGAAACCATTCCAGGTCTTGAAAAAGCAGATATGATGCGTGCAGGTTATGCTATTGAATATGATGCAATCGTACCTACTCAATTATGGCCAACGTTAGAAACAAAAGCGATCAAAAACTTGTATACCGCTGGTCAGATTAATGGAACGTCAGGATATGAAGAAGCAGCGGGACAAGGTATTATGGCAGGTATTAACGCTGCTGGTAATGTTTTAGGTACAGGTGAAAAAATACTCAGTCGTTCAGACGCATATATTGGTGTACTTATAGATGATTTAGTCACTAAGGGTACAAATGAACCGTATCGATTATTAACTTCACGTGCGGAATATCGATTATTATTACGTCATGATAATGCTGATTTACGTCTCACTGATATGGGGTATGAGTTAGGCTTAATATCAGAAGAACGCTATGCAAGATTTAATGAAAAGCGTCAACAAATCAAAGATGAAATACAACGACTTACCGATGTACGTATTAAACCAAATGAACATACGCAAGCAATTATTGAAGCTAAGGGTGGTTCAAGATTAAAAGATGGTATATTAGCGATTGATTTATTACGTCGTCCGGAAATGAACTACGAAACAATTTTAGAAATCTTAGAAGAATCACATCAACTTCCTGAAGCGGTTGAGGAGCAAGTTGAAATTCAAACAAAATATGAAGGTTATATCAATAAATCTTTACAACAAGTAGAAAAAGTTAAAAGAATGGAAGCGAAAAAAATTCCTGAGGATTTAGATTATAGCAAGGTAGATAGTTTAGCATCTGAAGCACGCGAAAAGTTAGCTGAAGTTAAACCATTAAATATTGCACAGGCTTCACGAATTTCAGGTGTGAATCCAGCAGATATCTCAATTCTACTTGTTTATTTAGAACAAGGTAAGCTTCAAAGGGTGAAACAATAATGAGTATTGAATGGTTATCAGAGAAATTAAGCGAGCAAGGCATAGAACTATCTAATACGCAAAAAGAGCAATTTCAAAAATACTATCAATTACTTGTTGAATGGAACAAAAAAATGAATTTGACAAGTATTACTGATGAACAGGATGTTTATTTAAAACATTTTTATGATTCAATAGCGCCCAGTTTTTATTATGATTTTAACGGTCAATTAAGTCTTTGTGATATCGGTGCTGGTGCAGGTTTTCCAAGTATACCTTTAAAGATAGTATATCCTGAGTTGAAAGTGACGATTGTAGATTCTCTAAATAAAAGAATACAATTTCTAAATCATTTAGCTGCAGAACTAGGTCTTGAAGATGTTAGTTTTGTGCATGATCGAGCAGAAACATACGGCAAGGGTGTCTACAGGGAGTCTTATGATATTGTTACAGCTCGTGCAGTAGCGAGATTGACTGTCTTAAGTGAGCTGTGCTTACCTTTAGTAAAAAAAGGTGGACAGTTCCTTGCACTTAAATCTTCAAAGGGTAAAGAAGAATTGCAAGAAGCGACGTTTGCTATTAATATTTTAGGCGGTAATGTGAAAGATACTTATACTTTTGAATTACCTGAAAATGCCGGTGAGCGACAAATGATTATTATTGATAAACGTAGACAGACATCAAAAAAATACCCAAGAAAACCAGGTACTCCAAACAAATCTCCACTAGTTGAAAGTTAAGACATCATAGTATGATAAATAATTGAGAGGGAGAGAATGGATAATGAAGAAACCTTTTTCAAAATTATTTGGTTTAAAAAATAAAGATGACATCATTGGTTATACTGAAGAAGAACGTAATAATAATGTAGAATCCATTCATATTGAACGTATCGTACCCAATCGTTATCAACCTAGACAAGTATTTGAGCCAAATAAGATTAAAGAATTAGCAGAGTCTATTGAAGAACATGGATTATTACAGCCTATAGTTGTACGTCCAATTGAAGAAGATATGTTCGAAATTATAGCCGGCGAACGACGATTTCGAGCATTACAGTCGTTGCATAAACCTCAAGTAGATGTCATTGTTCGAGATATGGATGATGAAGAAACAGCGGTAGTTGCATTGATTGAGAATATTCAACGTGAAAACTTATCTGTCGTCGAAGAAGCGGAAGCTTATAAAAAGTTACTTGAAATCGGGGGAACGACTCAAAATGAATTAGCAAAAAGTCTAGGCAAAAGCCAAAGCTTCATTGCTAATAAACTTAGATTATTGAAGTTAGCACCCAATGTGATTAAAAGATTACGTGAAGGTAAGATTACAGAAAGACATGCACGAGCGGTATTAGTATTACCTGATGAAACACAAGAAGAATTAATCGAACAAGTTATTAGTCAGAAGTTGAATGTGAAACAAACTGAGGATAGAGTACGTCAGAAAACTGGACCAGAGAAAGTAAAAGCGCAGACTTTCCAATTTTCTCAAGATGTAACACAAGCAAAAGAAGAACTAGGTAAGAGTATTGAAACGATAGAAAAATCAGGTATACGCGTTGAACAAAAAGATAAAGAACATGAAGATTATTATGAAATTAAAATAAAGATATATAAGAAATAATTAAAACATACTAAGATTAGCTATGAAGAAAT
>NZ_KV834764.1:0-348 GCF_001837945.1 Staphylococcus sp. HMSC077D08
GTCCCTCTGCATCAATGGCACGATATAAATAGCTCCATTTTCCTTTTATTTTGATGTACGTCTCATCAATACGCCATTTGTAATAAGCTTTTTTATGCTTTTTCTTCCAAATTTGATATAAAATTGGGGCATATTCTTGAACCCAACGGTAGATCGTTGAATGATGAACGTTTACACCACGTTCCCTTAATATTTCAGATATATCACGATAACTCAATGCATATCTTAGATAGTAGCCAACGGCTACAGTGATAACATCCTTGTTAAATTGTTTATATCTGAAATAGTTCATACAGAAGACTCCTTTTTGTTAAAATTATACTATAAATTCAACTTTGCAACAGAACC
>NZ_KV834765.1:0-1464 GCF_001837945.1 Staphylococcus sp. HMSC077D08
AATTGGGTTTTTGTTACATGTAACATGTTACTTATAAGAAGTTACATAATTTATTGTTTCTTCTTTTTTACTTTGTTACTATTAACTTAGATTTTAATAAAGTAAAAAGCGTTTAGTCGTTGGCCCGACTAAACGCTTTAGGTAATAAACGCTAACATATATACTCTAAATGATGCGTTGTTTATATAATAAGTACATATAATTATATAGTATAAACAATATGACTTCAAGAATGAGATATTATTAAATATAATAACGCGTCTTATTACCTCTATCTAAATATGAAAAAGAAGAGGTTTATATTATGTCAAAATTCAAAAAAATTTCTGCTAGTGAATTTGAAACATCTCGTTTTTACCAACTCCCAAAATTTTTATTTGAAGATGGTCATTTTTCTAAAATGACAACTGACGCAAAGGTTATGTATGCTCTATTAAAAGATCGTTTTGAATTATCCAAAATCAATAACTGGATTGATGAAGAAAATAATATATATCTACTATATACAAATAAACAATTATGTTCCATTTTACAATACGGAGAACCTAAAATTATCAAATTGAAAAAAGAGCTAGAAAAATTCAATTTAATTATAAATGAAAGACAAGGACTAAATAGACCTAACAAAATATACCTTTTAGAACCTAGTTATGACAAGGAACTAACAAATCGTAAGTTCCAGAACAAACAAATTATTAGTTCAAGAACTAACGAAAATATAGTTCAAGAACTAACAATTTGTAAGTCTAATGATACTGATAATAAAGAAACTGATAATAAAGAAACTGAGAATAATGATACGTATGATATGAATGATAGTGAACATATAGCCAACCCTAATACTTCTCATTCGAATCATCCAAATCATCAATCTAATGAATTTGATAATAATGCCTTAAAATATCATTTACTTCAAGAAATTCCCGATCAACTTCAAACCTATTTAAATAACTTTGAAGTTGATGAAATACAAATTATTAAAAGTGTCATACTTAAAGCTAAATCATCATTTAATAATGAAAAGAATACAGTATACATGTTAGAAGATATTGAGTTTGAGATGATTAATGTGCTCAAACGTTTTAAAGCAACATTAATTCAAAAAAGCGAAAGTGTCGAAGCCATGCAAGGTTATTTAATGCGTTCAATTAAAACAGAACTCGAAGAAATGCATTCCTTAAATATGCGACGTCAAAACGCGCCACAAAACCATATATTCGACACATCACACTATTTATGATTGAACGTATGTCGCCTTGAATCTAAATATTTCGCAAAAAAATACGTCCGTTGGATAATCAAATTTAAATAAGATGGATGATGTTGTCGCGCATACATCACTAGATCTTGAAATTCTATAAAATTGTGATTTTCAATCATATCAATAATGTTATTAAACACTTCGGACTGACCTTGATCTAATAAAAATTGGTTTAAGTCAAAACCACAACCACTTTCAATATC
>NZ_KV834766.1:0-285 GCF_001837945.1 Staphylococcus sp. HMSC077D08
AGGAGGATATTTAACAATGAAAAAAATCGCTACAGCTACAATTGCAACTGCAGGAATCGCTACTTTCGCTTTTGCACACCATGACGCACAAGCAGCAGAACAAAATAATAATGGGTACAATCCTAACGACCCTTATTCATATAGCTATACTTACACAATCGATGCTGAAGGTAACTACCACTACACTTGGAAAGGTAACTGGAGTCCAGATCGTGTAAATACTTCATATAACTATAATAGTTATAATAACTACAACAACTATGGTTACAATAACTATAGCAACTA
>NZ_KV834767.1:0-3161 GCF_001837945.1 Staphylococcus sp. HMSC077D08
TTTTCTAGTTTTTGAATCTTTTTATTACTTTCCAAAGCTAAAATTTGTTGATTTTCTAAAAGTCTATTAAGAGTATTTATTTGTTCTTTATCTCTATTTGATTGTTCTTTATATATATCTAACTGGTTATATAAATGTTTTATTGTTTCATCTTTTACCAGGTTATTACTATTAGTCTTAACTTCTTCTTTCTTTTCATTTTCAAAATCATTATGTTTATTTTGATTTTTTCTTATTCGGTTTACTACTATAATTTCATCTTCACTTGCTAAATAATTTACATTGTCAACCTTTTGGAATTTCACATTCGCTTTTTTAGCATTATTATAAACAGTCATTTTCGTAACATTCAATTCATCAGCAATCTCTTTCATACTCTTCATATAATGTCCTCCATATAGTTATACACATAACACCTATATCATTATATAGTCTTTATACTTGTTAATACAACATTATATATATATTCAAGTAATCTTATATATATAGTTATACGTAAACACTATATATCTACATTTATATAGGCTTATATAGCCTTTATACTTGTTATATAGGTGTTTATATAGTTCTATACAACTTATTCATATAATGTCATTATACGAAATTCTAACATTCTTTGAAAATGCATACATACAAATGTATATAAACAATTTAACAAAACTTTCAAAAGTGTTAATATAAGTATATATAAAAGAAACCCGACTACGGGAATAGTCAGGTTTCTTCGGTAATAAAACAAGTGGTTTGTTTGTTTATATAATTGTTATATTCTTATTATATATATTAAGAATTATTAGTGCAAGCCGAACACATATAAACTTACTTATAGCTTATTTATTACCTCTTTTAAAATTCATATGTGAAAGAGGTTTTTTGTATGTCCAACTTTAATATTAAAGAAATTCAAAAAGAAAAGTTTTACCAATTACCCAAAGTATTTTTTACGAATCCTAAGTATACTAATTTATCCAATGATGCAAAAATCACTTGGTCTATACTAAGAGATCGTTTAGATTTATCTATAAGAAATAATTGGATAGATAAGAATGGAGATATATTTTTTATTTACACCAATGAAAAACTTAAATCTATTTTAAATATCAGTAGTCCCAATAAATTATCTAAAATTAAAAAAGAATTAACACAAGCTGATTTATTTAATCAAATACGAGTAGGGTTGAATAAACCTAATAAATTATATATTAAAAAACCAGAAGTAACAGAAGCTGATGTATATTATATTTCACAACAAGAAAACGATATAGAACAACGAGATAACACGGACGTATCATTATCATACGTCCAGAAATATGATAATGATACATCAAGAAATATTAATAACATACGTCATGAAGTATCAAAAGAATACACAAGTGATACTGATCTTAATGAAACTGAATATATAAAGACTGAGAATAATGATACGAATGATTTGAATGATACATCTGACATAGTTTCTAAAAATTATCATTCGAATCATACAAATCATCAACAAACTGAATTTAATAATAATGCTCTAAAATTCCAAGCGCTTGAAGAATTACCTACACAAATCAAGACTTATTTAAGTAATTTTGAAATTAAAGACATCCGTATTATTAAAAGTGTTTTACTCAAAGGGAAAAAGTCATTTAATAATGCACATGATACATATTATCGTTTAGAGGACGTTGAATTTGAACTTGTGAGTGTTTTAAAACGTTTTAAAGCCATGTTGATACAAAAAAATGAAAATGTTGAAGCGATGCAAGGCTATTTAATGCAATCAATTAAAGCTGAACTTGAAGAAATACATGCATTAAATATGCGTCGCCAAAATATACCTAAATACAATATCTTTAATCAATAATTCAAATAAGCTTCTAACAAGTAAAATAATTTTAAAATATTTGATAATGTCAGGTTCTATTTTGAAATTGTTGACATAACTGGATTATTCAAATTTGATTTTATATGTAAATAATATCTAAAAATTCGCCATTCGTTAGAAATAAACAACAAATGTAACGGTTTAAATTTATAAATGATAGGGAGTTCCAATCAAATTAGCGAAACATGAGAAATGGTTTTGAATTATTACGAGTACTATGTATAAAAGATACGAATACATGTATATTAAGTGACATGAGCCAATCAGTTTATATATCACATAAAATACATGTAAAGTACGTAATAAATGTCATATGTATATACTCTTATTTGTCTCGTATTTGTGTTTTAAAGGGCAAAATTAAATGGATAGAAAAAACTATGTGAGATTAGAATTTGCTCTAAATACCCCTTTAAAATGCAAAATAATGATATTTAAAATTCGGAAAAATAAAAAGATCCTAGAGAAATTTCTAGAATCTTTATTTGGCATAATGACTCATAGATATTTATTTTTGTATTATCAATAAAGGTTTATGCCTCAATAATTTTTCGAAGTATGTTTCATTAATTTTTCAAAATCAGTATCGCTAATATTTGATTGAGTAAGTGTGATTTAGTGGCCGTCTGGATCTTTGATTGTCATTTCTTTAGCGTTCCATGGTTGGTCTTCTAATTGAGTTACTATAAATTTTGATGAGATATGTTGTGATTTATCTTCGATATCTTTGACTAAGATATTGAGATATATTGAATTGCCAACTTCAAAATCTGTTTGAACAATTAAGATTAAATCTTGATGTTTTTCTAGTCTTAAATGATTCATAAGCACTTCATTTTTATCATTTCTAAATTTAAAAACACTTTTAAAGCCAAGTGTTTTTTCATACCATTTTTCTGATTTCTCAATGTCTTTAACTAGGACTTTGTTAAACATAGGCATTTGGTAAAACTCTATCGTTTTCACCTCTTTTTATTAATTGTAATGTATTACGCTGCGTTAATGTCAAGAAAGAGTAAGCTGAGAAACAGGTTTCTTCTCGTCTTGATACATGATATCCATTTTAATTAAACATGTGACGCCTTGAATCCAAATATTTTGCGAAAAAATATGTTCGCTGAATAATCAAATGTAAATAGGATGGATGGTGTTGCCGCGCATACATCACTAGACTTTGAAATTCTGTAAAATCTTGGTTCTCAATAATATCAATAATCTTATTAAATATTTCGGACTGACCTTGATCTAATAAAAATTGATTTAAGTCAAAACCACAACCACTTTCAATATC
>NZ_KV834768.1:0-2613 GCF_001837945.1 Staphylococcus sp. HMSC077D08
CCACTGATGACTGTGGTCGTGATGTGAACAAGGATTTCCAACATGAATAACACCCCCTCCCTACGTCAAATTGACGCCTGAGAGATAGGCGACGTTACTATTATACCATCTGTATCTTTTGAAGCATATCTACTTCCGATAAGTAACTTTATGTAATATTTTAAAAGTTATATTTTTTCTTCTGATAGTTTAATTTCATTCATTTTAGAAGCTTTATCCTTTTTATTTTCTTTTATAATATTTGATTGTAGTTTGCTTATAATAATGCATCCTACTATACACAATAAAGCATTACATATTATCAACGTGTACTCAGTATAATCACTATTACTATATTTATAAGGAATATTATCAAGATCTATATATATGTATATTCCATTAAAAAGAAAGAGTAATAACATGATTAACATTAAATATTCTGTCCTTTTAGGACAAATACGTTTTATTCTCATAAAGCTATTTTTCTTATATAAATATACATACTCATAGTATGAATTAGCATCTTTATCTTGATAATAGTATTTATCACGTTGATATTTCTGATAATATGAAGATCGTTTCATTTCACTCAATTGATATTCATCAGTTACTTTGTCTAACATAATTAAATCTTTGAAAAAATTATGGTTTTTACTTTTTTTCTCAAATAACTCGTTTTCTTTATTTTTAAAAAGAGTGAAACTATTGATAGACGTGCAAAGTGATATGCAAGTACTTAAAATAAAAATGGCAAATAGCATAAAACTAATAATAAAAGTTAAAAATTGTAACACAGAAACTCTTTCCACTATCAAAAGAACTTCATATAAATATACCGTACATATCGTCATACCATATAACATTATTAATGCATATGCAGAATAGGCATCTATTTTCTTGCCGTCAAAATAATGAATAAAATATCGTCTTATAATTGTTAAAATTACTGGCAATACAAATGTTGCTAATACTTTTGTCAATATAATTTTCTCCTTGATTTTAATTAGAAAATTATTTATTAATGCATGTTACCTAATGTGAGTATAAATTTCATATAACTCTTTATCGTCTATTTTATCAATCACATTTAGCAAGTCTTCTTTTTGATCTTCATCAAAATACTTTTCTGCATAACTTTCTAACTTTTTTATATTCTCTTTGGTAACAATTTCATCTATAATAGCAAAATCTTGCTCTAACGTTTTATTTATTGATTCAATGCTCATATTAAAATATTCTTTTAAGTCTTTTGAGTTTTCTCTAGAATATGGATCATAATAAAATTTACGCGCAACTTTTAATTTATGTATTTCACTATAAAATGAAAATACAATTGACTTCTCACTTTTAACTTTCATACTTATTTCTACATCTTCCATTAGTTCTCTTACTTTTTTATCATAGGAACAATAATAAAATAACATGTCAGTGAAATTTATTAAGTTTTTATGCAATTCATGTTCTTTATCCTGATTTTCCGATTCAATTTTTAAACTAGGTAAAAACATATGTAAAAAATCTTTATTGGTAAGTTTGTAAATTAAAAAAGCTCCATCACTTTGATATCCCAACAATGTTTTTAAATTTTGGAGGTTTTCATCTGATGGCAAGTCTATTCCTCTCCTCCAACTATTAATTTGTTTTTTACTGACATTTAAATGATATTGCAGCCATTGTTCACCTACGGACGCTATTTTATGAGTTACATCAAAGTATTCTTCACGAGGTATATTTCTACAAAACTCTTCTACTTGTCTTCTAACCAATTTATCTGGAAATAAGGGTGATTGACAAATATCTGTACTTTCATATTTTGATGTTTCATCGATAAACTCTATTAAGTTATTAATATTTTCTATAAAATTTGGTTTGTACTTATTTTTCAGTTCCCTATCTATCTTAGGTTTACCATCAATATGTTTGTATTGCATACTGGGATTTATAAAAGACTTAAACAAGTTCAATTCTAAAAACGGTTCCAATACTTCTTGTGCTCTAGGATTACCTTCATGAAGCTTCATTATCTCTTTTTCTGATTCTCCATCAGTTATCATTTCTTGCAAATATAAATGAATTCTTTCATAAAATTCTATAATAGGATAGCGAAATTCTCTTTTTAATTCTATATGTAAAACACCTGTATTAAGTAAATCAGAAGCATAGTCTCTTAATTTTTTAAGATTCTTTCGTTTAGGTATACTTTTACCATTTCTCCAATCAGATAAACTGTGTTTACTAATGTCGGATTGTTTTGATACTTCTTCCATATTAATACCCATCTTATTGAGCGTTTTTAAAAAGTCTTCTATGCTTTTATGGAATTCTTGATCTTTCAAATCATCCACCTACTTTGTTGTTTTTTTCACAATAATTCATTTTTTCTTCTTTTTCCCCATAATACAATTTTCAACATGCTAACCTTGAATTATGTCAGATAGGTACTTAGATATCTGCATTGTAACATTCATTATAGTGCGCACTAAAATAATGAATCATTCAATTTATAAGTAAAGGTGTGTTTCACATGAAAATTCAAGCCAATTTCAAAAAAGGCGGCTATTCAACTGAAATAGCGTCTAACTACATTGATCATAAAAAGCCGATTTATAGCTTAAGTACAGAACTTTATCCGCA
>NZ_KV834769.1:0-201 GCF_001837945.1 Staphylococcus sp. HMSC077D08
TAGCCTGCAGGCAGGCGAGGAAGAAAGTAAAAACCTTCTTCCGTAACCTTGCAGGTAAAACTATTGGTATAACTGGTTTCGCCTTGCATCATGGATCCTAATGCCATATTTAAGCTTTGTAGGAGATATTGTTCGAGTTCTTTGGCTGTCATTATTTAACCTCCTTCAGATCTGAAGCTTTGAAGTAAACATCATAACGGA
>NZ_KV834770.1:0-353 GCF_001837945.1 Staphylococcus sp. HMSC077D08
GGGTATAATTTACAAATAGCGACAAATTCTCAATTTGTTTTATTTTATAATGTGTATCAAAATCCGACTGATACAAGAACAATGATACCTTTTTTAAATACAATACAAAAGACCTACGGTCATTTACCTGAATATATTGTAGCTGACGCAGGTTATGGTAGCGAAGCCAATTATATGGCAATTATAGATAATTTTAATCGAACGCCACTCATAACTTATGGAATGTTTATAAAAGATAAAACTAAAAAATATAAAAGTGACATCTTTAATACTCAAAATTGGGATTATGACGAAATTAACGATGAATTCATTTGTCCGAATAATAAAAGACTAGGATTTAAAAGATATGCCTA
>NZ_KV834771.1:0-226 GCF_001837945.1 Staphylococcus sp. HMSC077D08
CAATTTGGTAAACCTCAAAAGGTAATTACAGATCAGGCACCTTCAACGAAGGTAGCAATGGCTAAAGTAATTAAAGCTTTTAAACTTAAACCTGACTGTCATTGTACATCGAAATATCTGAATAACCTCATTGAGCAAGATCACCGTCATATTAAAGTAAGAAAGACAAGGTATCAAAGTATCAATACAGCAAAGAATACTTTAAAAGGTATTGAATGTATTTACG
>NZ_KV834772.1:0-429 GCF_001837945.1 Staphylococcus sp. HMSC077D08
ATTTTTTTATTTAAATCATTAATTCCTATTGTCGTGACGATATGGATCATAATGTCATCTGTATTATTGTATTAACTATAGTAACGCCTTATTCGCGATTGGAAGTATCACTTGCAGTGTTAAGTATAAATAATATTTAGAACAATTTAGACATTAAGTCATAATTCTAATATTTATAGAAATAACGAATACTTTGAATCATTATAAAATATTTATTATATACATTTTTGCATTCCTACGTACTATGATGTTATAATGCACTTAACAAGGAATCCAGCATGGATACACCAATCCCCTCACTACCGCAAATAGTGAGGGGATTTTTGTAGGTGTGGCTATTGTCGCCTATTTGTCTTTGCGATTACGCAGCCAATGCGTAAATAACGCAATAATACAACCACTGATGACTGTGGTCGTGATGTGAACAAG
>NZ_KV834773.1:0-22857 GCF_001837945.1 Staphylococcus sp. HMSC077D08
ATTTCAATAGAAATTGTCTTTATTTACTTATCTTGGACCTTTTTGTCCCAGGCTTTCCACATCTATATAGATATTGATTTAATTATAATTACAAAGTTTGTAGGAATTAAATGAGCCTATAAATTAGGGCTAAAATGTACTAGTATTTATACAATCTAGTATTTTTAAACCTCAGTGACTTCAACGTTAATCTGTTCAATACGGTTATATGCACCATGATCAACAGGTCCTACAAAGTCATTCATTTTCCAACCATTTTTGATTGCTGAAGCTACAAATGCTTTAGCAGCAATGATTGCTTCTTTTGGAGATTTACCGTTCGCAAGATAAGCTGTTGTGGCAGCAGCAAATGTGCATCCTGCACCATGATTATAACTTTGTTGGAACATGTCAGTAGTTAATTGATAAAATTGTTGGCCATCATAGTACAAGTCATAAGATTTATCTTGATCGAGTGCTTTGCCACCTTTAATAATGACATGAGGTGTGCCTTTGTCATAAATCACTTGAGCAGCTTTTTTCATGTCCTCAATTGATGTTAATTTTCCTAAACCAGAGAGTTGACCTGCTTCGAATAAATTCGGGGTAACTACTGTAGCTTTAGGTAGTAAATATTGAATCATTGCTTCTGTGTTTCCTGGGTTAAGTACTTCGTCTTCACCTTTACAAACCATTACTGGATCAACTACAAAATAGTCTGCACCAGATTCAACAAAAACATCTCCGGCACGTTTAATAATGTCTTGTGTTCCTAACATCCCTGTTTTAATAGCATCAGGTCCAATTGATATTGCTGTTTCAAGTTGTTTTTCGAAGACATTCATATCAATGGGTGTTACATCATGGGACCATGTTTCTTTATCCATTGTCACAATAGATGTTAAAGCTACCATTCCATATACATCAAGTTCTTGGAACGTTTTAAGATCTGCTTGCATACCGGCACCAGCACTTGTATCTGAACCAGCTATCGTTAATACTTTTTTTAAAGCCATCATTCATTCACTCCCATTAATTTCTAGTGTCTTTATCATATCATGTTTATCGCGTACGCTAAATTATTATATTTTGTAAAATTCAAAATCAATCATCATACGTTAGTTACTGTATTGATGTTATCTTTAATTCGTGATTAATAGGTAAGAATGTCAACTCATTCTTACTTAAAAGATCTTCAGTTAATTTTATTTTGAAAATTTGATTACTAAAGTATGGCTTAATATAATAGCTTCTTTCTTTACTTTCCATCACTAATTGATATTGTGTGTAATGTATTTTATTGGCATCGATAACTGCACCTTGAGGGATACTGACTGATTCTAGAACTTTAAAACAATTCATTAAATTTTCATCTTCATTATGGGAACAGCGTAGTTGGTGTCTTAAATATGTAGCCCGTATAAAACGTTCTGTTGAAGTATAACCACCCGGTAAGCCATTTGTTCCTGCTTCACAGCCCATTGATCTTACTAGCATTTTACCTATTAATTGATTGGTTGATTTCTGTGGTGTTAAATAAGCATAATTTCTTAAGTTAGATAGATGCCAATCTAATTTAGGCGCATTTGTTAAGGTATGAACATAATTATCTTTAACTATTAATAAGCCATTGTAAGGTTCTATGGCTACGGTATGTCCTGTTTCATCAGTGACCATGAAATGTAAAGGAGGAACGATATTCAAAGTTGTATTTTTTTCATTCATAATATTGATCTTCTTAACCTTTTGTTTTAATTCGCTAATACTTTTATTAAAACCTAAAACCCAAACAATAAACTCCTCAGGTGCTAAGTTAAAATAACCATAACGTTTATGGGTACTGTATGAGGCTTCACCAGTGAAGTAATGGTTCGAAATAGCTAAACCTTTTTCGTTTATACCATCACCAAATCTATAACGTCCTACTTTTAAATTTGTTCCAACAAAACCATATTCAAGACGCATGTCTGAATCTAGATCAAATTGGTAGTGATAATGACGTGGAACAATGGTTGGGATACCATTAAATTCAAATGCAAAGTCCATCGTTCTAGCTAAATAATGATAACGTTGTTTTGTATATAAAGAAATAGCCGTACACATATATAACACTCCAAACTACTGAAATTTATCTATAGTAATTGTAATATAATTAAAAATAGATAGATTGTAAACCTAAAATATATAAAGGTTTACAAAAATTAATGCTTATAAAATCAGTCATTTTTCCAATATGAATATGTTAAAATGTAGCTTGAGGTGAAAACGAATGAAATGGTCAGAGGTATTTCATGATATAACAACACGCCATGATTTTCAGGCGATGCATGACTTTTTAGAAAAAGAATATACGACTCAAATCGTTTATCCAGATAAAAAAAATATCTATCAAGCATTTGATTTAACGCCTTTTGAAGATATCAAGGTTGTTATTTTAGGACAAGATCCTTATCACGGTCCTAATCAAGCACATGGTTTAGCATTTTCAGTGCAACCTCATGCTAAATTTCCACCATCTTTAAGAAATATGTATCAAGAACTAGAAAATGATATAGGGTGTCATAGAACTTCGCCCCATTTACAAGACTGGGCAAGAGAAGGTGTCTTGCTATTAAATACGGTATTGACTGTTCGACAAGGTGAAGCACATTCACATCGAAATATTGGGTGGGAAACATTTACGGATGAAATCATACAAGCTGTTTCTAATTATCGTGAGCATGTTGTTTTTATTCTTTGGGGAAGACCTGCTCAACAAAAGGAACGATTCATTGATACATCTAAACATTTAATTATTAAATCGCCACATCCTAGTCCACTATCGGCTTTTAGAGGATTTTTTGGTTCTAAACCTTATTCAACTACAAATAATTATTTAAAATCTAAAGGAAAAACACCAGTTCAGTGGTGTGAAAGTTAGGTGAGAATAATGAACAAAGAACAGATTCTACAATTGATTGAGCAAGAATTGGTACAAGCAGATGAAGCTCAGACAGATACTGAATTTGAAAAGCATATGTATGCTATACACATGCTCACATCTCTTGTTAGTTCTCATCAAAGTCGTTCAACAATAGAGAAATTAAATCGTTCTAAACCAATGAATAGTAATATAAAAGATGATTATGAGATGAAACAACAGACTTCACAAAAACATGATGTAACTGCAGCTGAAATAGAAGCAATGGGTGGTAAAGTACCACAATCAATGAAAAAGCATCATACTTCTAATAATATGATGATTACAGATGATCATGTTGGTAATGGTGAATCTATTTTTGATTTTTAAATATAAAGGAGTACATTCAAAATGATGAAAGTTTTTATTATTTTAGGTGCATTAAATGCAATGATGGCTGTCGGTACTGGGGCATTTGGAGCACATGGATTGGAAGGTAAATTATCAGATAAATACATGTCAATATGGGAAAAAGCAACAACTTATCAAATGTATCATGGATTAGGTCTGTTAGTTATAGGTTTAATAAGTGGTACAACATCAATGAATGTAAATTGGGCTGGTTGGTTATTATTCTTTGGTATTGTCTTTTTCAGTGGTTCCTTGTATTTCTTAGCCTTAACACAAGTTCGTATTTTAGGTGCAATTACGCCAATAGGTGGTGTTCTATTTATAATTGGTTGGCTTGTTCTTGTAATTGCTACACTTAAATTCGCAGGGTAATCACTTCATACAATCTTGTTACAATATGACGTTCTTTACAATTTAATGGTAAAAGTTCATGAGTTAATTCACTCACCTTTTAGGGTATACTATACTCTCGAGGTGAGTTTTATTTATGGAAAATAAAAATAACAATGTAGATAGAGGTAACCTTAAGCAGAATCTTTCCGAGAAATTTGTATGGGCTATTGCATATGGTTCGTGTATCGGATGGGGCGCTTTTATATTACCAGGAGATTGGATTAAACAATCAGGGCCTATTGCTTCTTCAATAGGTATAGTAATCGGTGCGTTATTGATGATTCTTATTGCAGTAAGTTATGGCGCACTCGTTGAAAAATTTCCTGTTTCTGGTGGCGCATTTGCTTTTAGTTTTTTAAGTTTTGGAAGATATGTAAGCTTTTTCTCTTCATGGTTTTTAACATTTGGCTATGTTTGTGTTGTTGCGTTAAATGCGACAGCATTCAGTTTGTTGATTAAATTTTTATTACCAAATGTTTTGAACAACGGAAAGTTATATACAGTAGCTGGTTGGGATGTTTACATAACTGAAATTGTTATCGCAACAGTGCTACTTATAGTGTTTATGTTGATTACTATTAGAGGTGCCAGTGTGTCTGGTTCGTTACAATATTACTTCTGTGTTGCAATGGTCCTTGTAGTTGCACTTATGTTTATAGGTTCTTTCTTTAGCAGTCACTTTAGTTTGAGTCATTTAGAGCCATTAGCAAGTGTAGATAAAGGATGGTTTCAATCAATCATTATGATTGTCTCTATTGCACCATGGGCGTACGTAGGGTTTGATAATATACCGCAAACTGCTGAAGAATTTAACTTTTCTCCTAACAAGACGTTTAAACTTATTGTTTATAGTTTACTAGCTGCGTCACTCACTTATGTAGTGATGTTACTTTACACAGGCTGGCTAGGTACACAAGCAACAAGTTTAAATGGTAACTTATGGCTTACCGGTGCAGTGACTCAAGATGCATTCGGTTTTATTGGCCTTGCAGTATTAGCAGTGGCAATTATTATGGGGATTTTTACTGGATTAAATGGATTTTTAATGAGTTCGAGTCGCTTACTATTTTCAATGGGGCGCTCTGGCATTATGCCAACAGTATTTAGTAAATTACACAGTAAACATAAAACACCATATGTCGCTATTATTTTCTTAGTAGCTGTATCTTTAATTGCTCCTTGGTTAGGTAGAACGGCATTAACATGGATTGTAGATATGTCATCTACAGGTGTTTCAATTGCATATTTTATTACTTGTTTATCTGCTACGAAATTATTTAGTTTTAATAAACAGAGTAATACGTATGCACCAGTTTATAAAATTTTTGGTATTATAGGATCGATTGTATCCTTTGTGTTCTTATGTTTATTGCTTATTCCAGGTTCTCCTGCAGCACTTTCGATACCATCATACATCGCTTTAGGAATTTGGTTGGTAATAGGATTAATCTTTTTTATCATTCGCTTGCCAAAACTTAAGAAAATGAATAATGATGAAATGAGTCGATTGATTTTAAATCATTCTGAAGACGAAGTTTTAGAGATGATTCATGAACCTGGCCAATCTAATTCAACGAATAAATAAATTTAAAAGTTATTTTGTGACAATATTATAAAATCCCAAAATGAAATTTTTGAGAATTTCATTTTGGGATTTTTATTTATCATATATTTTCCAACAATATTTAACCATAAATTTAATTGGTTAGAGTAACGTTAATTTTTAGCGAAAGATTTCATTGATATTACAATCTTTTTCTGGTACGCGCAAAACCTGAAATAACGATTTTAGAAATTTGATCAGCAAATAATAAACCCAAAGCAATAGCACCTGCTATTAATGTCACTTCAAGCATTGTGTTAATCGCCTTACCAAAGTGTAATAACACTAAGTTTTTAGTGGCATCATAAGCAAGTCCACCTGGAACTAGAGGTATAATACCTGTAACCATAAAAATAATTACAGGCTCTTTTTTTCGACGAGCCATGTAATGACTAAGTAGACCTAACGCTAAACTTCCGAAAAAGCTTGAGTAAATCGTATGGAGCTCAAAGCCGTTAAATAATAGAGTATAAACCATCCATCCACAAGCGCCGACAAAGCCACAAGCAAAATACAACTTCCTAGGGGCATCAAATATGACACAGAAAAAGAGTGAAGCAAGAAAGCTAAATATAAAATTAAATATCCAAAACATATGAGTGCACTCCTAGACTAAAATTAATATTGAACTTACACCAGCGCCTATACCAAAGGCAGTAACTAAAGCTTCTAAAGATTTTGTTGTAAACATTAACATATGTCCTCCGAATAAATCTTGAATAGCATTTGTAATAAGTACTCCAGGTACAATAGGCATGACCGCGGCAATGATAATTGTAGCTAAATCTCCGCTAGGAACAAATGCATGTCCAATTACAGAAATAATACCTATTACCAAAGAACCTATAAATTCTGGAATAAATTGTGCGTGTAGCTTTCGATCTAATATTTCTACTACTAAGTATCCAATCGTTCCAGCTAATACAGCTGTGATGATATCAACCAGACGACCTCCCTGTAGATAGAGGAAGCTCGAAGCGATAATTGCTGCGGCAATTCCTTTGAAGGGTAGACTGCTATCTCTTTTAGCAACATATATTTCCTCTAATTGATACTTAGCTTCTTCAAGCGTCATCGTGCCATTTGTAATTTGACGTGAGATTTCATTAGCTTGAGAAATTTTTATTAAGTTCGTATCTCGAGTTTTAATCCTATACAACCGAGGATATGCTTCGTTATGTAAAACAAATTCAATTACAGTATTAGTCACGAAACTATTACTTTCAGGATAGCCCAATTTTGTAGCAATACGTGCCATGGTATCCTCTACCCGTGTACCTTCTGCTCCAGATTCTAGTAATATACGAGCAGTAATCATAACAACATCTTTTATCAATGCTTCATGAGATGTTTCAATTGTATCCTTATTCATTTCATCACCAAATTTTTTTAAAATTAAGAATAAATCATTATTATAATTATAGTAAAGGTTTTAGGAAAACGCCACAACCCTTGAGGTTTACATGACGTGCAACTTGTTATTTAAAGTCATTTTCATAGAGTTAAGCAGATAAAATAATGATTATATAGATGAATTTTATAATAAATATTAAAAAAAACCTTATAGTTGTACATTTACCTTTATATAATGTTTCAAATATTTCAAAAAGGTTAAAATAATATTAGTTAACGATGACAGTGAATATATTGAGTAGCGACGGTATATTCTATGAGGTTAACTATATACGTAGTAGTGATTTAAAGTTCTCCCAAGGATACTACAACATAAGAGCCTAGTACATCTTAATTGTACAGGCTCTTAAAATTTTTATAGTCATTAAATTTAAGATAAGGTATTATCTTTTCTACATATTAAAAACCCTACACACCAGTAAATTATGATTCTGGTGTGTAGGGTTAATTTTTCACTTTAACTTATATACTAAAAAATTGTTTGAAGTCTTCGATGTTTAAAATATGCCCAATATAGAAACTACCAAATTCGCCATAACGAGCAGTCGTTTCATCAAAACGCATTTCATAGACAATTTTTTTGAATTGAAGTACATCATTTGAAAATAATGTAACACCCCATTCGTAGTCATCAAAACCTACTGAACCTGTGATAAACTGTTTGATTTTACCAGCATATTTACGACCTATCATCCCATGGTTATACATTAAAGTTTTACGGTCTTCGATAGGTAACATGTACCAGTTATAAGTTTCATTGCGTCGTTTATCCATTGGATAGAAACATATATATTCAGAATGTGGTAATTCAGGGTATAATCGTGCCTTAACGTGGGGATTTTCATAAGGATCCTCATCAGATTTGCCTGCTAAATAATTACTTAATTCTATCACTGACACATAGGAATAAGTTGGAATGAGATAGTCTGCGATACGTAATTTATTAAACTCATTTTCAATTTGATTTAGCTCTTTCATCTCTGGACGTAAAAACCATAGTAAAAGGTCCGCTTTTTGACCTGTAATGTTATAAATTGCATGATCACCTTGATGTGATTCTCTAGCAACTGCTTTATCTTTAACAAATGTTTCTAATTCAGTGATCATTGCTTCACGATCATCTTCAGCAATTAAACGAAAAGTTGTCCAGTCTACTGCATAAAATAAATGTAAGCTATACCAACCATCTAAAGTTTCTGCTGCTTCACTCATTATCAATCTCTCCTTTTTCAAAATTCTTATTGGATTCATTTCAAATTCTATCACAAACATTCATTTAACTACTAAAAAAATGTTTACAAAAGCGAAATGGAATTCTGATAAAAAATAACGTATAATTTACTATGTAAACGTTATTATAAGAGAGAATTAAGGAGGATATTATGGCTGATTTATTATCTGTATTACAAGACAAATTATCCGGAAAAAATGTAAAAATAGTATTACCTGAAGGTGAAGATGAACGAGTGCTCATTGCTGCGACTCAGCTACAAAAAACTGACTATGTTTCACCTATCGTTTTAGGAAACGAAGATAATATTAAATCTCTTGCGTCTAAACACGCTTTAGATTTAACGCAAATTGAAATCATAGATCCAGCGACGAGTGAACTTAAAGATGAGCTTGTAGATGCTTTTGTTGAAAGACGTAAAGGTAAGGCAACTAAAGAACAAGCAGTTGAATTATTAGATAATGTAAATTATTTCGGAACAATGCTTGTGTATACTGGAAAGGCTGAAGGTTTAGTGAGTGGTGCTGCACATTCTACTGGAGATACAGTAAGACCAGCATTACAAATTATCAAAACTAAACCTGGTGTATCTAGAACATCTGGTATTTTCTTTATGATTAAAGGTGATGAACAATATATTTTTGGGGATTGTGCTATTAATCCAGAATTAGATGCTCAAGGACTTGCTGAAATTGCAGTAGAGAGTGCTAAATCAGCACAAAGCTTTGGAATGGACCCTAAAGTAGCTATGTTAAGCTTTTCTACAAAAGGTTCTGCTAAATCGGATGATGTTACTAAAGTGCAAGAAGCATTGAAGTTAGCTCAAGAAAAAGCTGAAGCGGATCAATTAGAGCATGTAGTTATTGATGGGGAATTCCAATTTGACGCTGCTATTGTTCCTAGCGTAGCAGAGAAGAAAGCACCTGGTGCAAAAATTCAAGGTGATGCGAATGTATTTGTTTTCCCTAGTCTAGAAGCAGGTAATATTGGTTATAAGATTGCTCAACGTTTAGGTGGATACGATGCAGTAGGACCAGTCCTACAAGGATTAAACTCTCCAGTCAATGATTTATCTCGTGGTTGCTCAACTGAAGACGTTTATAACTTATCTATTATTACAGCTGCTCAAGCCTTACAATAATGGACTTAGCAACTAAATATTTTAATCAAATCAACTGGCGTTATGTCGATCATTCAAGTGGTTTAGAGCCCATGCAATCTTTTGCGTTTGATGACACTTTTTCCGAAAGCGTTGGTAAAGACTTATCTTGTAATGTAGTACGAACGTGGATACATCAACACACCGTGATTTTGGGCATTCATGATTCGCGTTTACCATTTTTAAGTGATGGTATTCGTTTTCTTACAGATGAACAAGGATATAATGCGATTGTTAGGAATTCTGGTGGCTTGGGTGTCGTATTAGATCAAGGAATATTAAATATATCTTTGATTTTTAAAGGACAAACCGAAACGACTATTGATGAAGCCTTTACAGTGATGTATTTATTGATTAGTAAAATGTTTGAGGATGAAGATGTTAGTATCGATACTAAAGAAATTGAGCAATCGTATTGCCCAGGAAAATTTGATTTAAGTATTAATGATAAGAAATTTGCCGGGATTTCTCAGCGACGAGTACGTGGTGGTATCGCAGTGCAAATATACTTATGTATTGAAGGTTCTGGCTCAGAACGGGCATTAATGATGCAACAGTTTTATCAACGTGCACTTAAAGGGCAGACTACTAAGTTTCACTATCCAGACATAGATCCCTCATGTATGGCATCTTTAGAAACTCTTTTAAATAGAGAAATTAAAGTGCAAGATGTTATGTTTTTATTATTATATGCACTAAAAGATTTAGGGGCAAACTTAAATATGGATCCTATTACAGAAGACGAGTGGACACGTTACGAGGGGTACTATGATAAGATGCTAGAACGCAATGCGAAAATAAATGAAAAATTAGATTTTTAGCAAGGTGACACTATAGATAAGTCAAAAAAATAAGCCTGGGACAAAATAATTGTCTCAGGTTTTTTTACGTATTAGCAGTGATACTTGATGTGAATAGAAAATATTTTTATATAAATTTTCAATCAAAGGGGTTCTAACCAAGAGAATTTTACATGGAAAACCAATAAAAAAGACAAGTGTTATTCGAGGTTAAAAGAGGACAACAAATTCAATCCTAGTACTATTTTGTTTAATAAAAATACCTTTCAAACAAAAGTTAAGATGACTTTGTTAGAAAATGATATATATTCTATCACAAATTTGTAGTATTATAGTTGAGGTGGAAAATTTTAAAAACTTTAGTAAAAAATTTAACGATGTTTACAAAATTGTCATTTAAGGTAAATATATTTCATGATTTTGATAACTCTTTAAAAGAGTTTTATAATATTAAAGTGTTGTGAAAACTCAAACAAAAAGTTATTATACTTTTTTGTTGTTATTTTACTTTTAAATAGTTATAATGAACGCTTGATTATTGGCTTTATAATAAATGTATTCGATAAAATTGACATTTAAGTGACATCAATCAAGATGAATATGTAAAGAAATTAAATTAATATCACGTTAAACAGCAAGTCAATCATTTTAACATCGTCAGTACATCTTATGAAGTGATATTTTAAAGAAGGTATATAAAGGTGAGAAAATATGACTAGACAAGGATACGGAGAATCTACTGGAAAGATTATTCTAATGGGTGAACACGCAGTTACATTTGGTCAACCGGCAATCGCAATTCCATTTAATGCTGGGAAAATTAAAGTCCTCATTGAAAGTTTAGATGAAGGAAATTATTCTTCTATCACAAGTGACGTATATGACGGAATGTTGTACGATGCTCCCGAACATCTAAAGTCTATCATTAATCGCTTTGTTGAAAAAAGTGGAGTGAAAGAACCACTATCAGTAAAAATTCAAACTAACTTGCCTCCATCAAGAGGTTTAGGTTCAAGTGCTGCAGTAGCAGTAGCGTTTGTACGTGCCAGTTATGATTTTATGGATCAACCTTTAGATGACAAAACATTGATTAAAGAAGCAAATTGGGCGGAGCAAATCGCACATGGTAAGCCAAGTGGTATCGATACGCAAACGATTGTGTCAAATAAACCTGTATGGTTTAAACAAGGGAAGGCCGAAACATTAAAATCACTAAAATTGAATGGTTATATGGTTGTCATTGATACCGGAGTAAAGGGTTCTACCAAACAAGCAGTGGAAGATGTTCACGTACTGTGTGAATCTGATGAATATATGAAATATGTAGAGCACATTGGTACACTTGTTCACAGAGCTAGTGAATCGATTGAACAGCATGATTTCCATCATTTGGCTGACATATTTAACGCATGTCAAGAAGACTTGAGACATTTAACAGTAAGTCACGATAAAATAGAAAAATTACTTCAAATTGGGAAAGAACATGGTGCCATTGCTGGTAAACTAACTGGTGGAGGAAGAGGTGGCAGCATGCTTCTTCTTGCGGAAAATTTACAAACTGCAAAAACTATTGTTGCTGCAGTTGAAAAGGCTGGCGCAGCACATACATGGATTGAACATTTAGGAGGTTAAATCATTGGTGAAAAGTGGCAAAGCACGAGCACATACAAATATTGCGTTGATTAAGTATTGGGGGAAAGCTGATGAAACTTACATTATTCCTATGAATAATAGTTTATCAATTACCTTAGATCGATTTTATACTGAAACAAAAGTGACTTTTGACCCTGATTTTACTGAAGATCGCCTTATTTTAAATGGAAATGAAGTGAATGCCAAAGAGAAAGAAAAGATTCAAAACTATATGAATATAGTGAGAGATTTGGCTGGAAATCGTTTGCATGCGCGAATTGAAAGTGAGAATCATGTGCCAACAGCAGCTGGACTTGCTTCTTCAGCGAGTGCTTACGCTGCTTTAGCTGCCGCTTGTAATGAAGCTTTGTCATTGAACTTATCAGATACAGACTTATCACGTTTAGCTCGACGTGGTTCAGGTTCTGCTTCTAGAAGTATTTTTGGTGGATTTGCTGAATGGGAAAAAGGGCATGATGATTTGACCTCATATGCACATGGAATTAATTCCAATGGTTGGGAAAAAGATTTATCAATGATATTTGTAGTGATTAATAATCAGTCAAAAAAAGTATCTAGTAGGTCAGGTATGTCACTAACAAGAGATACTTCTAGATTCTATCAATATTGGTTGGATCACGTTGATGAAGATTTAAATGAAGCTAAAGAGGCAGTTAAAAACCAAGATTTTCAACGCTTAGGCGAAGTCATTGAAGCAAATGGTTTACGTATGCATGCCACTAACTTAGGTGCTCAACCTCCTTTTACGTATTTAGTGCAAGAAAGCTACGATGCTATGGCGATTGTGGAACAGTGTCGAAAAGCCAATTTACCTTGTTACTTTACAATGGATGCGGGTCCCAATGTAAAAGTTTTAGTAGAAAAGAAAAATAAACAAGCTGTGATGGAACAATTTTTAAAAGTATTTGACGAATCGAAGATTATAGCAAGTGATATCATCAGCTCTGGCGTTGAAATTATTAAGTAAGGAAGAGATAGAATGATTCAGGTAAAAGCCCCCGGAAAACTTTATATTGCAGGCGAGTATGCAGTAACCGAACCAGGATATAAATCTATTCTTATTGCAGTAAATCGCTTTGTAACGGCGACAATTGAGGCGTCAAATAAAGTTGAAGGTAGTATTCATTCCAAAACATTACATTATGAACCAGTTAAATTTGACCGTAATGAAGATAGAATTGAAATCTCAGATGTTCAAGCTGCTAAGCAACTGAAATATGTTGTGACAGCTATAGAAGTGTTTGAACAGTATGTGCGCAGTTGCAATATGAATTTAAAGCACTTTCATTTAACCATTGATAGTAACTTAGCAGATAACTCTGGTCAGAAGTACGGATTAGGTTCAAGCGCCGCTGTTTTAGTATCTGTTGTTAAAGCTTTGAATGAATTCTATGGTTTGGAATTATCAAACCTTTATATTTATAAATTAGCTGTAATTGCAAATATGAAATTACAAAGTTTAAGTTCATGTGGTGATATTGCGGTTAGTGTCTACAGTGGTTGGCTTGCATATAGTACGTTCGACCATGACTGGGTGAAACAGCAAATGGAAGAAACATCGGTGAATGATGTTTTGGAAAAAAATTGGCCAGGCTTACATATCGAACCTTTACAAGCTCCCGAAAATATGGAAGTCCTTATTGGATGGACTGGGTCCCCAGCTTCTTCTCCACACTTAGTGAGTGAAGTCAAACGTTTAAAATCAGATCCAAGTTTTTATGGTGATTTTTTAGATCAATCTCATGCTTGTGTAGAAAGTTTAATCCAAGCTTTTAAAACTAATAATATCAAAGGTGTTCAAAAGATGATACGTATAAACAGACGTATTATTCAATCTATGGATAACGAAGCATCAGTTGAAATTGAAACAGATAAGCTAAAAAAATTATGTGATGTCGGTGAAAAGCACGGTGGCGCTTCTAAAACTTCAGGTGCTGGTGGTGGCGATTGCGGCATTACTATTATCAATAAGGTAATTGATAAAAATATTATTTATAACGAATGGCAAATGAATGATATCAAACCATTGAAATTTAAAATTTACCATGGACAATAAGTAAAGTAACTCGTGATATAAGTCATTTAGGGTTCGAGGCTCAACCGGGGGTGGGACTGTGTATTCAGTTCCACTTTCTTATTTTATTAGTATATGGTATGTATGAATTTTAAAGTGAAAAGTATCTTGAATTTTATAGTAAAAAGAGTAAAATAAATAGAGTTATATTAACGATGATGGAAGAGTTTATATAGAAAGGTGGGTAGCAAGATGAAAAATAAATTTTTAATCTGTGATGAGTGTCAGGCTGTGAATTTAAAATCTTTGAAGCGAAAATTAGAAAAATTAGATCCGGAAGCTGAAATTGAAATAGGCTGTCAATCTTATTGTGGACCAGGTCGGCGTAAAACATTTGCATTTGTTAATAATCGACCACTTGCTGCATTAACCGAAGAAGAACTTATGGAAAAGGTTACAAAACAATTAAAAAAACCACGTGATCCAGAAGAAGAAGAGCGACTAAGAAAACGTAACGAAGAACGAAAACGTCGTAAAGAAGAACAAGATCGCAAACTTAAGGAAAAGTTAAAGAAGCACAAAGCAGAGAAATAAATAAATCAAAACCACCTGAGACATGAATGATTGTCGCGGGTGGTTTTGATGTTAGTAGTACATAATTAAGTTGCAAATTCGAATATATGAAGCCATTTAATTTTCATTACTTTGTAATATGATAGAAGAAAGCATTAAATATGAATACTGTCATATTCTTATTAAAGACTGATGAGTTCTAAAAATGAATTTATCGGTCTTTAATTTTAAATAGTCATAATAGATAATTCCTACATTTGTAGTATTTAATCATCAGAGATCAAAGTATAGAGTGGAGCGAAGGAGAAGGATTCACCTGCATAAGAACCACTAATGATCAGAGATCAAAGTGGTTCTAAAAACAAGTCATTAAAGGATTCGGTCATTGTCGGATGTGTGTATATATTATCTCTTAATACTGTGTAAGGAATATGTTGATCTATAGCAAGTTTGATTAAGCTAATCAGTTCTTCTGATTCTTTGCCATATAATGACGCTCCTAAAATTTCTTTTGTATCTTTATTAATTACTGCTTTAAATAAACCTCTGGAATCATTATTGATTTTGTGACGGGGTATGTTACTGACAAAGACTTTATTTTCTAGAATATCGTATCCTTGTAATTTCGCCTCACTTGCAATTAGTCCTACTCTAGATAGAGGAGGATCAATAAAGACCGTATAAGGTATTGCACCACGATTTTCAGTTGTTCTAGAACCATCACCAAATAGATGTGATTTAATGATTCTATAATCATCGAGTGAAATATACGTAAATTGCAATCCACCTTTAACATCACCTGCAGCGTATATGTGTTTCACTGTACTTTGCAAATGTGTATTTACAATTACTTCACCTTGTTTTCCGATTTTTACATCTGTATTTTCAAGACCTAAGTGATTTGTATTTGGCTTACGACCTGTGGCTAAGAGCACAGTATCAGCTGATATTTCTCCATGATTTGTGTGTATGATAGTTTGATCTTTATTGTTTGAAAATGCAATAGTACTAGTATTAGTGTTTATAGTCACACCTTTATCTTGTAAATCTTTGACAATAAGATTTGCAATGTCTTGATCTTCATTTGTCATGATAGCATCACCACGCTCAAGAATTGTTACATGTGTTCCAAAATTTGCAAACATTGAAGCGAATTCGAGAGCGATATAACCACCACCAATAATAACAAGTTCTTGAGGTTGATAGTCAATATTTAGTAATCCAGTAGAATCATATATATTTTGAGCTGTATCTATCCCTTTGATATCTGGGATATTTGCACGTGAACCAGTGTTGATTACTATCTTATCTGCTGTAATTGTTTCTTGAATTGTTCCATTATTATCTTGTAGTTCTATTACCTCGTTAGAAATAAAATTAGCTTTATAATTTAGAACATCTATATTGTCCTTTGAATTTAAGCCTTGATAGTTCTTGTTATTCAATGCCTGTACGACTTCTTTTTTTCTAGTAATAGCCTCTTTGAATGAACTACCTTCAATACCATCATGAATTAATGTTTTAGTCGGTATACATCCGATATTAATGCATGTACCGCCATACATCTTTGTTGATTGTTCTACCACTGCAACCTTTTGTCCGTGACTAGCAGCATGTGCCGCTAATGTTTTACCTGCTTTTCCAAAACCAATAATAATCAAATCATAATTTTTCATGGTTTTACCCCTCCTGTAAAATATCTGCCAAAACATCTGTAATATTTTTATCTTTGTAAAAATCTAATATTATTTGATGTTCTTGAGAATAATAATGTGACATTGTATGAGCAATTTTCTTAGAAATTTGACAATGACTGTCAGAAGCGCCAGTAAATCGTCTTTGGCTATTATTTTTATCTAAAACAAAGTGTTGATATAACTTGGCTAAATCTACTTGAGCAGTATGTTGATTGGCTTGGTAGCCTCCTGCTTTACCACGCTGAACTTTGATATAGTTGTGTTCAGTTAAATATGCTAGAACGCGTCTAAGTTGTACAGGGTTCAGACATGTTAATTTAGCTAATTCTTTACTATTGAATTGTTCTTGATCGTGTTGAGCAAGAAAACATAGTACATGTACTGCAATATTGAATTCTAAATTCATTTTTACCCACCTTAATGTAACTTCATTAGTTACATTAAAGCGTATAATGATTTTAAGGTCAAGATACTTGCTTCTAATAGATAATTAACATGAATGAATAAGTTATGATTTGGGTATAATATATTTAAGTATTTTAAATAAAGGAGATGACTTTTAATGGTAAAACAAGTACGATTAGGTAAATCTGATGTCAATGTTTTTCCTATCGCATTAGGTACAAATGCAGTAGGTGGTCATAATTTATATCCTAATTTGGATGAAGAGCAAGGGAAAGAAGTTGTACGTCAAGCTATTGATAATGGTATAACATTATTAGATACAGCATATATCTACGGGCCTGAACGTTCTGAAGAATTAGTTGGACAAGTTGTAAAAAAATATCCACGCGAGAAAGTGCAAATTGCAACAAAAGGTTCGCATGTTATTAAAGAAAATGAAGAAGTTGTTCAAAATAACGATCCAGAATATTTAAAACAGCAAGTTGAAAATAGTTTGGAACGTCTTCAAGTGGATTATATTGATTTGTATTATATTCATTTTCCTGATGACGATACACCAAAAGATAAAGCGGTGGCGGCTCTTAAAGAGCTTAAAGATGAAGGTAAAATTAAAGCAATAGGTGTATCTAATTTCTCTTTAGAACAATTAAAAGAAGCGAATAAAGATGGATATGTTGATGTTGTTCAATTAGAATACAATTTATTACATCGTGAAAATGAAGAAGTAATGGCATATGCTGCAGAAAATAATATTACATTTGTTCCTTACTTCCCACTTGCTTCAGGTATACTAGCTGGCAAGTACGATGAAAATCAAACATTTGAGGATCATCGTGCAGAACGTCCTGATTTTCAACCAGACGTATTCAAAGATAATGTGCGTCGTGTAAAAGCATTAACTGATATTGCAGAGGCACATGATACAACGATTGCCAATGTCGTATTAGCATTTTATCTTACACGTCCATCACTAGATGTTGTCATCCCTGGTGCAAAACGTGCAGAGCAAGTTGTTGAAAATATTGATGCTGCAAATATTGAATTATCGCAAGGTGAAATAGACAAAATTGATAGTTTATTCCCAATTAAAAAATAACTTAAGAGATAGATTAAGAACCTGAGACATCATTTGTTGTCTCAGGTATTTTTTACGCAATAATAAATAGGGTTCTGTTGCAAAGTTAAAAATCATGTAATATTTATACTGAAAAACGAAAAATAATTAATACTAATAAAACTCTTTACTGTTAAAACAATATTTGCTTTTATAGTTTTGTATAGATGTGCATATAATTTTAACTTTGCAACAGAACCTGTTTTCTTATATATCTCCTTAATACACGCTATTTTCACCAACAATTTTTCCAAAGTGTTGCATTTTCCAACGACGTAAAACTTTTAATGGTACCGAACGTGGGTATAACTTGTTACATTATCAAATGTAACATTTTAAATATGCTTAATTTGAGGTATCGATTTAATGTAATTGCTCACAAAACATCAGCACACTACCCATACTTTAAGCGATATAAATTAATGAAATAGGGGGAAATGTCTTGGCAAAGCTATTATACAAACTAGGAAAATTTATAGCTAAGAACAAATGGCTAAGTGTTATAGGATGGCTTGTTATACTAGGTGTTATTATCACGCCATTAATGATAAACTCACCGAAGTTTGACAGTGACATCACTATGAACGGCCTTAAGTCATTAGACACAAACGATAAAATCAGTAAAGAATTTCATCAGGACAGTGAGAAAGCCTCGATGAAAATAGTCTTCCATTCTAATAAGAATGATGGACTCAATAATAAAGATACGAAGAAAGATATTGAAGATGCTTTAGACAATATCAGACAAAATGATGATTATATCCAAAATATCTCTAATCCATATGACAGTGGACAAGTTAATGATGAAGGCGATACTGCTATCGCTAACGTAAGTTATGTAGTTCCACAAACTGGATTAAAAGATTCTTCTAAACATATCATCGACAAAGAATTAAAAGATGTAACTGACAACCATAATGTGCAAATTGAAAAAACTCAAGGTGGCGCTATGAATTCCGAACCTGGTGGTACATCAGAAATTGTCGGTATCATCGTAGCATTCGTAATCTTACTTATTACCTTTGGTTCACTTATCGCAGCTGGTATGCCAATTATTAGTGCAATCATCGGTTTAGGTTCAAGTGTTGGTATCATCGCATTATTAACATATATCTTTGATATTCCAAACTTCACTCTTACACTAGCTGTAATGATAGGTTTAGCTGTTGGTATTGACTACTCACTCTTTATTCTATTTAGATTTAAAGAACTTAAGAAAAAAGGTGTCGATACTGTAGAAGCTATTGCAACAGCAGTGGGTACAGCAGGCAGTGCTGTAATATTCGCTGGTCTTACAGTTATGATTGCTGTTTGTGGTTTATCACTTGTAGGAATCGACTTCTTAGCGGTTATGGGATTCGCTTCAGCGATTAGTGTGTTATTTGCAGTATTAGCAGCATTAACACTATTACCTGCCCTAATCAGTATCTTCCATAAAAGTATTAAAATTAAAGATAAACCAACTAAAAGTAAAGACCCTAAAGATCATTCTTGGGCAAAATTTATTGTTGGTAAGCCAGTTATCGCTGTTATTGTAAGTTTAATTATTTTAATTTTAGCTGCTATACCAGTCAGTGGCATGCGTTTAGGTATTCCAGATGATAGTTTAAAACCAACTGACTCATCAGAATACAAAGCCTATAAATTAATCTCAGATAATTTTGGCGAAGGTTATAACGGACAAATTGTCATGTTAGTAAATACAAAAGATGGTGGAAGTAAAAGCACTATCGAACGTGATTTAAATAATATGCGTAGTGATTTAGAAGACATTGATAATGTTGATACAGTTTCAAAAGCACAACTAACTGACAACAACAATTACGCATTATTCACAATCATTCCTGAAAAAGGACCGAACTCACAGTCAACAGAAAATCTAGTATATGATTTACGTGATTATCATAGCCAAGCGCAAGAAAAATATGACTATGGCACTGAAATTTCAGGACAAAGTGTTATTAACATCGATATGTCAGAAAAACTAAACAACGCTATTCCAGTATTTGCAGGCGTTATTGTTGTATTAGCATTCTTCTTATTAATGATTGTGTTCCGTTCGATCTTAGTTCCATTAAAAGCAGTACTAGGCTTTATCCTTTCATTAATGGCTACATTAGGTTTCACAACATTAGTCATTCAACATGGCTTTATGGGTAGCTTATTTGGTATTGAAAACACAGGACCATTACTTGCATTCCTTCCAGTAATCACAATTGGATTGTTATTCGGACTTGCCATCGACTACGAGCTCTTCTTAATGACACGTGTACATGAAGAATACAGTAAGACTGGCGATAATGATCATTCAATCCGTGTAGGTATCAAAGAAAGTGGACCTGTTATCGTAGCTGCTGCACTTATTATGTTCAGTGTATTCATCGCATTCGTCTTCCAAGATGACAGTGCAATTAAGTCAATGGGTATCGCATTAGGTTTCGGTGTGTTATTCGACGCATTCGTCGTACGTATGACATTAATTCCAGCATTGACGAAACTCTTTGGTAAAGCTTCATGGTACCTTCCTAAATGGTTAGGTGCAGTATTGCCAAACGTTGACGTTGAAGGTAAAGCTTTAGAAGAAGATAATCATCACGACACATCTTCTGAAAAAGGTCATGTCAACGATAAAAATAGTGAATACTCTAGACAAGACAAAGATAACTATGTTTATCAAAATGACAAACGTAACTACAATCGCAATTATAATGACGAAGATTATAACCGTTCTGTGCATTTAAATAATCATCATGACCAGCATCATCGCCAACATCAATATGATAATCAACGTGATGATATCGACTATGAATCACTTTATACTCAAGATGGCGACCATACTCATCATGATGAACGTAATTATAATGATCGACACTATCAAGACAATTACGATAGAAATGATGATTATCGTCACAACAATCATGATCATCAAAATGATAACCATGATTATCATGATTCAAATTTTGATAAAACAACAAACTTATACAAAGAATTAACTGATAGCAATATTGATCAAGATGTATTATTCAAAGCATTAATGTTATACGCTCGTGAAAACAACAAAGGTGTTTACGATAGATATAACCGATCATCTCAACATCGTCATGATGACGAACTTAGAGACTAATATTAAAAAGGGGGAAACACGTTATGTTAAAACGACGTAGTTCGAAATTCTTAGGACTACTAGCCACACTAGCCTTAGCCATAGTGCTAAGTGCTTGTGGTAATAGTGGTAACGGTAGTGGTTCATCAGACGATAGTCAAACATCACTTGGTAATAAAGAAATCGAAATATCTTATATCGCGAGTGATAATTCAACACCACGTTCACTAGTTATAGCAGAAGTATTGAAAAAAGCAGGTTATGATGTAACAACTACACCAGTAACAGCAAGTGGCCCGTTATATGCTGCTGTATCAGAGAACTCTGATTCATTCCATGCATCAGGTATATTCCCTACTACTGATAAAAGTTACTACGATAAGTTCAAAAGTAAATTAACAATTTATGATGATAAACATTTAATTGATAACGCAAAAGTAGGTTTAGCCGTACCTAAGTACGTGCAAGATGTCGACTCAATTAGTGACTTAAAAAACAGTGACTTCGGAAAATCTGTAGATTGGGCAATTCAAGGCACAGACGCACGTAATGGCGTTATGCAAGAAACTAAAGATGAACTTGATAGTGACAACTTGGATAAATATAGCTTGAAAGAAAGTTCTGACCAAGACCAATTCAAGAAAATTCAATCTGCTTTTAAACAACAAGAACCTATCGTCTTCACAGCAATGGAACCTAGCTGGTTCTCTAAAGAATTAGACGTTAAAATGTTGAAAGATCCAGACAACATTTATGGTAATAATAATCAACATATTGACTTAGTATTTAACAAAGACTTTAAAGAAGCACATCCAGCTGCATACACAGTTGCAACACGTATGGCAGATGATTGGAGTAAATCTGACGAAGACAAATTAGCTAAAAAAATCTTTGTTGATAACAAAAATCCAGAACAAGTAGCTAAAGACTATGTGGATGATAATGATAATAAAGTAGATGAATGGTTAGAAGGTATTGAGACTATCTAATTACAAAGTAAAGAAAGACAAATAAAGAATATGCTCGTTTGGTGTAGCATATTTAAAACTCATAATGCAAATTTACAGTAGCAAACCGAGTTGAGAAGGCGCTTAAGACAAACTCTTCTCAATCGTAGCTATTATTGCGAGGGAGTGAAACTAAACTCAGTTTCGCTCCTACTTTTTTATATCGCTCTTATAGTATTAAACGTTTCAAATAACTTATTTACTCTTTTTTTATAAACAAATTTAAACGTAGTATCAGTTGTTATGTTTGGAAAAATCAACTTTATTGTGATAAATTACTCTTATTACGTCAGGCTATCTGACTAGATTAAATAAATAGGAGAATCAGATAATGCCGTCAGCAAATCAAAAGCGTATGATTAAACATATTCATGAAACAGTGTTTATACTTTTACATGATTATCATTTTGATGAAATCACGGTTCAAAAAATATGTGATATTGCAGAAATCAACCGCAGTACGTTCTATAGATACTTCCAAGATAAATATGAATTACTCTACACTTTACCTGACTTTATTACACAACAAATTATAGCTAAAAGTGACACATCAGCAGACATTACAACCCCTGAATCATTTGAAGACTTTATCTATTACATTGGTAATAATAAAAAGATTTTTAAGCATCTATTAGTTTCGTCTCGACAGGCAGATGTATTTAGAAGTTTAACGAATGTGAGTCGCGAAATGATGTTAAATAACCCAACTCGTAAGCGTGGCCCCTTAGCGCAAAAGATTAGAGAAAGTAAACATCCTGAAATTGTAGCTGATTTTTACAGTAGTGGCGTAATAGAAGTACTAAGACGTTGGGTAGAAAATGACTATAACTATACAGTTGAAGAAGTGTTTGTAACATTAAATAATGTGCTTGAAACGTCATTATATTGTTATGATAAATAAAAGCAATCTCACATAAATTAAGAGTGAGATTGCTTTTTTGTCATTTGCGTTTTTTAACGTCTACTGTCTTGTAAACCATAAAAATACTATTAGCTATGATTAATAATGCTAGAATGACCATTGGCCAAATACCTATATTAATCATATTAAATATGGTTCTGTTGCAAAGTTGAATTTATATTATAATTTTAATAAAAAGGAGTCTTTTGTATGAACTATTTCAGATATAAACAATTTAACAAGGATGTTATCACTGTAGCCGTTGGCTACTATCTAAGATATGCATTGAGTTATCGTGATATATCTGAAATATTAAGGGAACGTGGTGTAAACGTTCATCATTCAACGATCTATCGTTGGGTTCAAGAATATGCCCCGATTTTATATCAGATTTGGAAGAAAAAGCATAAAAAAGCTTATGACAAATGGCGTATTGATGAGACGTACATCAATATAAAAGGAAAATGGAACTATTTATATCGTGCCATTGATGCAGAGGGAC
>NZ_KV834774.1:0-584 GCF_001837945.1 Staphylococcus sp. HMSC077D08
AATTTTGGTGTTTTAAAAGAAAAACGCCTCTGCAAGAACTAAAAATCAGACCTACTTTTTGAATGATTTTATATTAATTTTTAATTTGCATGTAGATGGGCAGTGTCTAAAAAATTCGACACTGGTTTTGCTCAAAATTTTGTTTTTGAAATTAAAATATATTTATTCATCTCTCATTTGCGTTTTAAGAGCCAATATAAGTTTTTAGGTAATAAAACCTATATAAATAACCACTAATTCTTCAAAAAACCCCCTTAAAATTAAAAATAAAAGCATTATAATTTTTATTAAGGCTTTAAATATTTTTTAGCACAAAAAATAAGGAGCGTGAAAAAAGGTATGCCTAAAAAAACTAAATTAGGAAATTCATTGTCTTTTAATTATTTTTTATTACTTGTAGGTGTATTAACTTTTCTTGGTTATTATTTTTTAGGAGATTCTAATATCATGATTAGTTGGTTACTGGCAATGTGTCCAATAACTGTTGGAATTGCAAATATAGGCAGAATAAAAAATGAAAAGTAGATTACGCATTTATGCCGAGAAAATTTATTGATGTTGAGAAGAACCCTTAACTAAACTTG
>NZ_KV834775.1:0-12494 GCF_001837945.1 Staphylococcus sp. HMSC077D08
TAGCGATTTTTTTCATTGTTAAATATCCTCCTGAAAATTAAACTAGTTTTTTTATAATTAATAATCATGTGATCAATGAGTTACAAAATAATTTTTATTCGTTCTTGTTTAACGACAAGCCATACTCTAACAGAAAAATTGATGTTTGTGTGCATTGTTATTGATTTGTAATTTTTTGCTAATATTGTTACACAATCTCATTTAACCCAATTAATTTATGTAATATGAATAGAAATGATACGCTCAGCATTTTTAAAGTATTTGATTTTGAGTAACACAAACATTGTTACATGAATGTAAAATTACTGAAAATTCTTTTAGATAATAATTAACATAGCAATGTGAATAAACAGTATTTGAATTTTTGATATTTTATGTTGATTTGATGATATGATTGAGCAATATTTTGAGAAAGCTATATAAATGGAAAAGAAAATTGATATAATTAAAATCTAATTTGTTACTACTAATTTTTTGAGAGTTGTATAATAGACACTGAAAAATAGATGTTGTCTAGTTAAATTTAGTTTAGCAATCGGGGAGAAGTTTAATTTAAAATACACACTAGGACATCGTGAGGAAGACATATGAGAGAAAATTATTCGATACGTGTTTTTAATAATTTAGCCATTAATACAGAAAAGGCACTGAGTGTAAAGGTATTTTATTGTTTGAAAGGGAAATGTGAAATCACTATCAATGTTCAGAAACATACATTAAAGAAAGATGATATAGCATTTGTTGTAATGAATGATACGTATTCACTGTTAAGTAATACGGATACCATGTGTTGTATTATCGATATACCAATACATCGATATATTAGTCAGAAGGATACTCAATTTTTAATAAGTGGTACAAAGATTGATGAACGTAGTAGAGATAGAATAAAATACTGGATATTAAAAATATTAGAGTTACATTGTTTATCTTATAATGATGTGTCCGAGATACAAAGATTGATACAATTTTTACTTATTGAATTGAGTTATCTAAAGAAACCAAAACTTGATGTCAATAAAGATTTTTATTTATCTGAAGATATACATCAATATTTAGTGGATCATCATGACAGTAAAATCAACAAACATGAACTAGCTGAAGCTGTTAACCTATCAAATCAAGCACTTACATCTATGTTTAAACAAACGCCATTTCAAACATTTAATCAATATTTAAATCAACTTAGATTAAAATTTTGTCTTATAGATATTTTGACAACCCATAAACCTATCGAAGAAATAGCTATAGATCATGGTTTTCATCATTATTCTCGATTTATACAATTATTCAAAAATACATATGGTTACACACCTAAATTGATTAGAAGAGATTATATAGCGACGTCTATCTTCAAAAATACTGCTGAAGAAATTGATTTAGATAGACATTTTCTTATGAACATTCACGAATTACAAGATTTAGATTCAAAAATAATAAGTAAAAAATATATTGAGATGTCAGATAAAGGGAAAAAATATCGTTCTTATGATATTTATATTGAAGATAACCGAAGTACTATTCTTGATCAGGAGCAGATAATTCATATAAAGCGTAATTTAAGTTTAAGTCAAAAATCAATGCGCTATGTAATAGAGCTTAACTACACTTCTATGATTGAAAACAAAGAGTTATGTCGTTATGAGATGTTGAAAATTTTACGTTTTTGTTCCGGTTTGAATTTAATTCCAACATTTAAAATCATTACCGATCGACATGATACTTTTACATCAAAGGAAAAAATGGCTCTGAAGTTAACATTTCAAATGTTATTCATCATGCTAAGAGAATTTAATCAACTTGAGATTGAATTTATTGTAGAGGACATGATGTTAAAACAAGTAGTGCAGTTAAAAAAGATGATTAGTTCTTATTTTGAATATTATAAATTAAATTATCGTATTAAAAATGAGAAAAATGGAAATGTTAATTATCAAAATTTAGAAAAACAAGTGACTCAAATTTTCATTCCTATTAATCAATTACATTTATATATTAAAGAGATATCATTTGAAAAAGTCATTTTGGAAACTAGCTATTTGACCGATTTAAAAAGTGAGATTGTGGAATATCCATGGATTCAACATATTCATACATTAATTAAAATGTGTGGAGAAGTGAGAGGTGTTTTAATACAACCTTCCTCTGATTACGCTACCACAGTAACATATCATTCAAATTTAAAACCGTATCATATCTTGTCATATGTAATAAGAATGTTTAACCAATTAAGGGGGACAATCGTCTATAAAGATGATGCAATCATTATGACTCAATATAAGTATGAATATCAGGCCATTGCTATCTCTTTAAAAAATACGATTAAGGAAAATGTAAACCATCAACAATTAATTTTTTCAGATATTCAATCACTCAACCATGCAGAATATGAATATATAGAAATGATACCACTTTTAATGAATGAGAATGATGAGCTAGATAGTCATATACCATACCCACATCAATATTGGTTAGCAAAGTTGAAGAGTAAAGAAAGCCAACAAGCAATAGTTGATCTTCCTAAAATGAGTATTGCTCATTTAACATTTCTTTGTTCGTAGTCGTGCAAGGTTGTTGACTAAGAAAGGATTATCATCAAATGCAACAACAGAAGATTAAACAATTCTTAGCCCATTTTGTATTAGATCACGTCACAATAGAATATTTGAAATATGGCTACCAGCTGACAATTGAACAGCTTAAATTATTAATATTTATATTACATTTCACTGAAAATCATAAAGAAGAATTAAGTTTAAATATGATCATCTTTTACAAAAATTATCAAAAAAACAAATTGTTAAAAAGTATTACACATCTATATGAATTTAATTGGATTTCAAAAAAACGACATCCATACGACCAACGTAGACTAGTTATTACGTTAACTCAAAATCAATCTAGTAAAATAACTCAATTAATTGAAGAACTAGAACACTTCTTAGAGGTGAAATCTACATTAATAAACGAAATCAATCATTCAACTTTATTATCGTATTATTTAAAATGCCATAGTCAATTTAGAGTGATTGAACAATCTTGTACCCATCAACATTTAACATTAGAAGAATTATACCTTCTTGGGTTACTTATCATTAGTGATAACAAGACTACATTTAAAAGCATAAAAGTACATTCTTTAAAGGGAATCATTTCATTGGGACCTATTATTAAGACCTTACAGTCAAAAGGTTATCTCATTAAAAGTCGTAGTAGAGATGATGAACGCTATATTGTATTAACACTTAGAAAAGAAAAAATTAATGTGATTCAGTCAGAAATCGAGGAATGTTACAATAAATTAGAACAGGGAATACAGCATGTGTAAAATAAAATTTGTATTAACTAAAAGGAGTTGAAAGAATGATTTTAGACAATGTGAATCCAGATGATTTATTTCCTACCGAGAAAAAAGGACCCTCTGTATTAGGTGTAATTGAGTATAACGTACAGGGCCAGACTAAATTTGAAGGTGCCTTCATAGCAACAAATGAGCGGTTAATTATGAATGTTGATATGAATGGACAATTTTATTATCGAAATATACGTTATGATGAAATTAATCAAATTCATTTTGATGGTTCAGATATTATATTTGAGTTCAATATTGGAACAGTTCCAATGCGTGAAATTAAGACTGAAGATGTACAAGCTTTTGTTGATTATATAAAACAACAAATTCAATAAATATACTAGTTTATTATGTGGTATTTACAATGAACTTAAAATTTTGAATTGTAAAAGATTTGATACCTTTAAAATGCCTTATGTAAAAAATTTGACTGCTCTTTTGATGTATACGAATTAATTCCAATTAAACAGATATGTTATATTAAAATTTTAAAAAATACGATGACGTAATTAGTGATATATTATTAGTATTAATATTTTTAATTACATCAATTTCACTATTATAAATGTTTTGGTTAAGAAATAAATGTATAAATGCATTTTGTAGTTATAAAAATATTGAATTCTTATACTTATTTGTTTAAAATGTACCTTGTAACATGGGCGGAGAAATTTTCGGTTAGATAAAATACATGTGAACCTTGCTACAACAAGATGTGCATCAGAGGAGTGGTTTTATAATGGGAAAAATTAAAGACATCAATGATTTGGTTAATGCGACATTTCAAGTTAAAAAATTTTTTAGAGATACTAAAAAGCAATATAATTTAAATTATGAAGAAATTTATATTCTTAATCACATTTTGAAAAGTGAATCTAACGAAATATCTTCAAAAGAAATTGCTACATGTTCAGAGTTTAAACCGTATTATTTAACTAAAGCATTACAAAAATTAAAAGATTTAAATTTATTATCTAAAAAAAGAAGCGTGCATGATGAAAGAACAGTAATTGTATTTGTATCCGATGAACAACGAGAAAAAATAAAAAAATTGATTTTAGAATTAGAAAACTATATCAAATAATACTAAGACACTGGCGTTTCATGTGTGTTTTTAAGATGAAGATTTCTAAAAAAGACTAGGTATCCCACTTTAAAGTGAGCACCTAGTCTTTTTATTTGAAAAAATTAATATTTTCTTAAGGAGTTAATTTGTCGATGATAAATCGTTTGATTGATATATGATTGAACACGAGTCAAAATTTCTTCTATTATTTGAGTTCTTTTAGTCAAAATACGAACAGCCAATCCATGAGTAGGTAATTGTGAGATACCTATTCTACAGTCGTATTGTTTTTGAAAATCAGCAACCGCCACGTAAATATCGTCTATGAGACTTTGATTTACGTCCGGATGGATAAAATAAGCAGAACCTAGATGTGTATAGTTTTCCATATACCCAATACCGTCGAGTTTACTTTTCTCAGGACTTAACATCATATTATCAAAAACAACTAATTGATTTTCAATGTAAATTTCATTAATAAGATGCATATATTTATACGTAAAATCTTGCCCTTTAGATGAATATCCTGGTGTTAATATATCAGTGTAAAACATAGCACTATCTTCTTTAAGATGGAACGTATTATGCTGGTAAAATTTAGCATTTTCGTAGGCAATAATAGGATCTGCCACAAATTCCATATATGACTGATTTGATAAATGAAATGTTTGATACTGTTCTACATGATTATTGGGCGTCTTATATATTTTAGTTGCACCTTGAGAAGTGAGTACTACTTGTGCTTTATCTTCTAAGTTGACGTTGACCCGGTATCTATCTCCATCTAGATAACCTCCACCAACATTCACAATATAGAAAGTTGGTACAGGAGATTGTTCTAAGTATATAGGGCGTAGGACTTTGAGCGCTTTTTCAAAATATATATTTCGTGCTTTTGAGCTTTGGCCATTATTAAAAACTGTTAAATCCAATAGGCCAGTCCAACTCTGATTACCCATTAAGCTAACCCTTTGAGTAAGACGTCTTGCTCAATCCACTCAATAACTTTTTCTAAACCTTCATCAGTTTTTAAATTTGTAAAAGCAAATGGACGATTTCCACGAAATACTTCAGTATCTTTAGCCATTTGATCTAATGAAGCGCCCACATATGGTGCAAGGTCTGTTTTATTAATAATGAAGAAATCAGATTTAATCATACCTTGACCACCTTTACGTGGTATCTTTTCGCCTTGTGCAACATCAATGATATAAATTGAAAAGTCAACAAGTTCTGGACTAAACGTAGCCGCTAAGTTATCGCCACCTGATTCAATAAAAATGAGTTCAATATCATCATTACGTTCTAATAACTCATCTATGGCTGCGAAGTTCATTGAGGCGTCTTCACGAATCGCTGTATGAGGACAACCTCCAGTTTCTACACCAATGATTCTATCTTCTGGTAAAACACCAGTATTAACTAATATTTTTTCATCTTCTTTAGTATAGATATCATTTGTTATAACGCCAATGCTCATTTCTTTAGCAAGACGTTTAACCACTTTTTCTATTAATTGGGTTTTACCTGCACCAACAGGGCCCCCGATACCAATTTTAATTGGATTTGACATCTCATATGCCTCCTATGAAATAAAGATTCTAACATGAACATTTTCATGTTCCATTTGATTAAGTTCTAAGCCGGGAGCAGTCATACCAAAATCACTCTCAGCTAATTCTAGTATGTGATTACGTACCTTCTCGATATGGGATATCATTTCAGTTACGACTTGCTGCCCAGCTGTTTGTCCTAAAGGAATCGCTCTAACTGCATTTTGGGTAAGGCTAGAGATATTTTGATATAAGTAATAATCAATGATGGACTCTACATTGACGCCTAAATCATGTCCTAGCATAGTAAAGCACACAGCTGGATGAAGCTGTATTTTATGACTTTTCATTTGGTCATAGTACCATTGAATCCATTCACTTTCATAAAGATCTAAAGCTAATTTTACCATGCGTGTGCCCATTTGCTTAGCGCCAATACGTGTTTCTTTAGGTAAATTTTGTACGAATAGTTTTTGGTTAATATCTAAAATTTTATCTTTATCATTGCGTATTAATGCGTTGTACACAATTCTCATAGCTAACCCATCTGAATAAGTTAATTGTTCATTTATAAACAATGTTAACCATTCAATAAATGTCTCAGTATCATGAACAGCTTCTCTTTGAATATATGTTTCAAGTCCAAATGAATGACTAAATGCACCAGTTGGAAACTGAGAATCACAGAACTGAAATAGTCTTAAATGTTGATGATCAATCATGCGAATGTCCTATATGTCGAAATGCTTGATTGACCTTTCTGTCTTCATGTGAGTAGGGGATACCCAACTCTTTTAATAAATCTTCAACAAGATAGTCATATTGAATAAGCATTTCAGTTTCTGTAAATTGGGCAGGCAGATGTCGATTACCAAGTTGATGGGCAATATCTCCCATTTCTTTTAAACTTCTAGGCTTAATTACTAGTAGGTCTTCACTATTTACATCGACAATAATCATGTTTGTATCGTCTTGATATAAGATATCACCATACTGTAAATCAATGGGTTGTTTAAGTCGTATTCCTATTTCATTACCGTGATCTGTTTTAACACGTTGTATACGTTTAACCAAATCAGAGTTTTCAAGATAAACTTTTTCAACATGTTTTTGCTTTTCATCTTGTGATAAATTAGCAATATTTCCTTGTATTTCTTCTATAATCATGATTTACGTCCTCCTAGAATAAGAAGTATCTTTGCGTTAAAGGTAATTCTTTTGCTGCTTCACTCGTAATCTTATTACCATCAACAAATACTTCATATGTTTGTGGATCCACATCTATTTTAGGTGTAGCATTATTATTTTTCATATCTGCTTTAGTTAAATTTCTAATATTTTTAACAGGACGTACCATACGTTTTAAATTAAGTTGACGATAAATACCGTTTTCGTATGCAGTATTAGAAACAAAAGTCATAGCAGTATGTGTAATGTTACCGCCAAATTGACCATACATTTTGCGATATTTCAAAGGCTCTGAAGTTGGTATGGAGCCATTAGCATCACCATTTACTGCTGAGTTAATCATGCCACCTTTAACAACAAGATCGGGTTTGGCACCGAAGAACTCAGGTTCCCACATTACTAAATCGGCAAGTTTACCCGCTTCTACAGATCCAACATAGTCAGAAATACCATGTGTAATGGCAGGATTGATTGTATATTTTGCAATGTAACGTTTAATACGATTATTATCGTGATATTCAAAGTCACCATCTAATGGTCCGCGTTGTTCTTTCATACGGTGTGCAACTTGCCAAGTACGTGTTACAACTTCACCGACACGTCCCATTGCTTGTGAATCTGAACTTACCATACTAAATACGCCCATATCTTGTAATACGTCTTCTGCTGCTATAGTTTCCTTACGTATACGAGAATCTGCAAATGCAATGTCTTCTGGTATTGAAGCATTAAGATGGTGTGTGATCATAACCATGTCTAAATGTTCATCTACAGTGTTATGAGTGTAAGGTAATGTTGGGTTTGTTGAAGAAGGTAAGATGTTTGAATATGCAGCTGATTTGATTAAGTCAGGTGCATGACCACCACCAGCTCCTTCAGTATGATACATATGCAATACACGATCTTTAACAGCAGCCATAGTATCTTCCATAAATCCAGCTTCATTTAATGTATCTGCATGTAAAGCGACTTGAACATCAAACTCATCTGCAACGTCTAATGCATGACTTAATGCTGAAGGTGTAGCTCCCCAATCTTCATGTACTTTAAGACCTATAGCGCCTGCATGAATTTGTTCAATAAGTGCAGTATGATTGACAGCTTGACCTTTACCAGTAAATCCTACATTAATAGGCATCTCTTCTGCTGCTTCTAACATACGATGAATATGCCAAGGTCCTGGTGTTACAGTAGTCGCTTTAGCCCCTTCAGAAGCACCAGTTCCTCCACCGATATGCGTTGTAATACCACTCTCAAGTGCAACTTCAGCTTGTTCAGGATTGATGAAGTGCACGTGTGTATCGATACCGCCGGCAGTAACAATTTTACCTTCAGCAGCAATAATATCAGTTGTTGCACCAATGATGATGTCAACGTTATCCATTATATCTGGGTTTCCAGCTTTACCGATCTTAAAAATATAACCATTTTTAATTCCGATATCTGCTTTAACAATTTTGTCATAATCAATAATTAATGCGTTAGTTAAAACTAAATCAGCTACATTTTTATCATCTCTTGTCACATTAGGATTTTGAGCCATACCATCACGAATTGATTTACCGCCACCGAAAGTAGCTTCATCGCCATAATTTGCATAGTCTTTCTCAACTTGTGCAAATAAGTTCGTATCTCCTAATCTCACAGAGTCTCCTACAGTTGGTCCATAAAGACTAGTGTATTGAGATTGTGTCATTTTAAAACTCATGCTTATTTACCACCTTTTTTATTCGCATTGTCTTCGCCTGCATCGTTTTTAACAGCGGCGTTTTGATTTGAATCATTTGGACGAAATACGCGTTCTTCATCAATATCGCCATCGACTAAACCACGGAATCCATAAATTTTACGTCGTCCAGAATATTCGACAAGTTGTACTTTTTTTTCATCACCAGGTTCAAATCTCACAGCTGCGCCTGCAGGAATATCCAAATGTTTACCATATGCTTTCTCACGATCAAATTCTAATGACTTATTTGCTTCGAAAAAGTGGAAATGTGAACCTACTTGTATAGGTCTATCGCCTGTATTTTTTACTTCGATCACCGTTTCGGGGTGATGCTTATTGATTTCTATTTCAGTGTTTTTAACAATAATTTCACCAGGAATCATTGATATAGCCTCCTTAAACGATTGGGTGATGGACTGTTATTAACTTAGTACCATCTGGAAAAGTTGCTTCAATTTCAAGTTCTGTAATCATGTTAGCTACGCCTTCCATGACATCGTCCTCGTTTAAAATTGTTTTTCCATAACTCATGAGTTCAGCCACCGTTTTACCATCACGCGCGCCTTCTAATAATTCATCACTGATTAAAGCGAGTGCTTCAGGATGATTAAGTTTAAGTCCTCTTGCTTTTCTACGACGTGCAACTTCAGCAGCTACAACTATCATTAATTTGTCTTGTTCACGTTGTGTAAAGTGCAAAACTATCCCTTCTTTCAAATTAATTTGTCTTGCGAATTTTATATTAAAACCATTTAATGAATTATACAAGTATAATACTTTGATAATTTTATCGAATTAACAATGTTTTTTAAAATTAAGTGTATAAAGTTGAATGAATATGAAAAATATCCAGCGTACATAAACATTATTTTAGTAAAATGTAATTGATATGATGAATATTTAGTGGTAATTTGAAAATTGTCTTTATTAAATAATTAATGTTGTGAATAAAAGGAGGCTATAAAATTGAAATTGATAAAAGTAATTTTAAGTAGTATCTCTCAAGTGGTTTTAATTAATAATCTATATACTGGATTGTTCATTTTAATAGGATTGTTTGCAGTGAATTGGAAAGTAGCAATCAGTGCTATAATTGCAAGTGTAATGACTTGGATATTGGCACCACATATGAATTACACAAAAGATGAAATCGAAAGTGGATTAGCCGGGTTTAACCCTGTATTAACAGCAATTGCACTTACTTTATTTTTGGATAGCAATTGGAGCGGTATATTAATCACATTCGTATCCACTATTTTAACGTTACCGATTGGAGCAGCGGTAAGAGAAGTATTGAAACCACATAAAATAGCATTTTTAACTAGCCCGTTTGTTATTATGACGTGGATTACTTTGTTAATACCTAATCAACTTAAAACGTTACATACTCAGATTGATATTATTCCGGAGCATATAGAAAAGGTATCTTTAAATAATGACCACATCCGTGTTCATTTTTTTCAATCAGTTTTAGATGGATTTGGACAAATATTTTTAATGCCCAGCATAATAGGTGGTTTATTAATTCTAATAGGGATTTTTATAGGTTCTAAAAAAGCTGGAATTGTTTCTATAATTGCAAACATCATTGGGTTCCTAATAATTATATTATTAGGTGGAGACTATAGTAGTATAAATGACGGCATTTTTGGCTATAATGTAGTTTTATCTGCGATTGCGCTAGGTGTCACTTTTGAGACAGCAATCCATAGTTATCTCGCAATGATTTTAGGAATAGTGCTCACTGCATTCATACATTTAGGTTTGAGTACATTGCTCGCACCTTTAGGTTTACCACCTTTAACATGGCCATTTATTTTTGCTACATGGATTATGTTGTTTGCAGGAATTAAAAATCAATCTGTATAAATAATGCATAATTAAAGTGAAAATATTAAAATTTGCAAATTGAGTTAACCTTAATTGATACACTATGATTATTTTTAAATTTATAATCACAACTGTTTTAGAACAGATATTTAATTCACTACGTTTTATGTCCGAAATTTTAGCATTACTTTATAAAATTTAAATGTATTTGAAAATCAAAATTCTACTAAAAAGCATCTGTCTTCATTATGAATGTGGCGATGATTTTATATTGAAATTTTATAAAAGAAATAAAATTGACTAATTAGATATATTCATAGTTAAGTTATGTATATATTTATTGGTAACCTTTCAATATCAGAGAAAAATGCGTATGAAGATCCATTCGTAAATTTTGAAAAAATAAAGTCGAGTGTTAAACTATGAATAATTAATTTTAAAATAAAATGAGTCATAGGGGGCGTGAATGTGATGGAGTCTTTTTTAATTCACACTGACATTCAAAAGAAATGGATTCGTAAATTTAAAAAGATTGAAAGTGAATTCAAAGCACGTGCAGCTGAAAATGATATTCAATCTAGATTCCCATATGAAAATATTGAATGGCTGATAAAGGAAGGATATACTAAACTAACTTTGCCTGTAGAGTATGGAGGTGAAGGTGCTACTATTGAAGATATGGTGATTTTACAAAGTTATTTGGGTGCTATTGATGGAGCGACTGCTTTATCTATAGGGTGGCATTTGAGTGTAATTGGTCAATTGTACGAGCAACATATGTGGACACCATCAATGTTAGATTCCTTTGCTAAAGAAGTTGTTCACGGTGCACTGATCAATAGAGCAGTCAGTGAAGCGGAAACTGGTAGTCCTACTAGAGGTGGTCGCCCATCTACACATGCTGTTAAAGTTGAAAATGGTTATGTTATAAACGGTGTTAAAACCTTTACATCTATGAGTAAAGCATTGACACATTATATTGTTGGCGCCTATGTTGAAGAAACTAAATCGATGGGATTCTTTTTAATTCCTCGGTCAACTAAAGGAGTAAGTATTGCTGACAATTGGGATATGGTTGGTATGAGAGCGACTGAGAGCCATGATTTAATTCTTGATAATGTTCATGTTCCTAATGAAAATTTTGTAGAATCAAAACGTGAATCAAGACCTAATGGTTGGCTTCTTCATATACCGAGCTGTTATCTAGGTATTGCACAAGCAGCTCGTGACTATGCAGTAGATTTTGCAAAAAATTATCGTCCTAACAGTATTACAGGTTCGATTGATAGTTTACCTACAGTGCAACAAAATTTAGGGAAAATGGAAAGTTTATTACTTTCTGCAAGACATTTTCTATGGAGTACAGCTAGAGGATATCAATCATATACAGAGGATGCACAAATATGGAATGAAACCTCAGCAAGTAAAGTAGTGGTAATGAACCAAGGTATAGAAATCGTTGATTTAGCTATGAGAATAGTTGGAGCTAAGAGCCTAGAAATGAGCAGACCTCTTCAGCGGTACTATAGAGATATACGTGCTGGATTACATAATCCACCAATGGAAGATATGGCTTACACTAATATTGCTAAAAGTATTACAAACAAACTCTAATGTCATATTGATATTCTTTAAAGGAATGAGATGGAATTTAATGTTCTTCATTGCAACGCATATAAATTTTAAAAAAAGCGCGATGTACATTAATAATTTAATTTAGTCATTGATAGACTTCAAGTTAAGCAAGAGCTTGGGACATAAAGTTCTAGGATAAGT
>NZ_KV834776.1:0-693 GCF_001837945.1 Staphylococcus sp. HMSC077D08
ATGCGTGTGTATGATATTATCATTTACTTGTTTCTATTTGCTATTTTGACAGTGATGTTTAGTAAACTCTTTGACCTATTGAACATAGCTATATCTCAAATCGATATCATCGATATGCAAAATGTCACACACTATATCACAATCATTTCAAACGGTTTATATCAACTTACATTTTACTTGTTAGGATTAGCATTGATGTTAATGGTTATCGATTTAATGATTCGTTTATTGAAAGACCAACTCACGAATCATATTAAATCCGTTTATCACACGATGGTTTTACGACATTATCTTAAACAAGATATCGACACAACATCATCAAAAGATTGGCAACAAACAGGTGAAACTAAAACAAACGCTGTCGAACGCTATTTTAATAAAGTCGTGGGGAAATCGCTCGTTGATGTTCGTCAAAATGAAGTTCGTGTAGCGATTAAAATTCCGCGAAAACAACAGGCACATGAAATATTAAAGACTATTGAACCTCAGATTTATGAAGAAATCACCCATTTGCATCCCGAGTATTACTTTTCCACATCTCAACGGCATCGTCGTTATCAATGGTTGATTGGTCACAAACGTTGAGTTAACAACGCGCTGTGGTTCATGTAATGAAAAACACAAGCGCGTTGTTAACTCCGTGCCATGGGGTTACTACGACCCCCCATGGCATCATTAATCAATAATCACAGA
>NZ_KV834777.1:0-7151 GCF_001837945.1 Staphylococcus sp. HMSC077D08
TTTTCTAGTTTTTGAATCTTTTTATTACTTTCTAAAGCTAATATTTGTTGATTCTCCAACAGTTTATTTAATGTATTAACATTGCTATTTTGTTGATCTAGTTGTTTAGTTAAATTCTCAATATATTTTTCATCATTTTTAGCTCTAGTTTCAAAGATTTCTATTTGTTTTTCTAATTCATTTGCTTTTGTTTTTAATGTCTCAAAACTATTTGAATTATTATATATATACTTTTCAACCTCTGCAGTATTTTCATCAAATCTTTCTTTTTTTATTGATTTTTTATTTTGCGTTGTACTTTCTTTCTTAGTAATCTTTTCTATAATTTTCAAACAATCATTATCATTAATATAATTAATTCCATTTTCTTTTTCAAAAGATATATTTAAGCTTTTAGCATTATTAACAATAGTTTGTTTAGTTACATTCAATTCATCAGCAACCATTTTAATAGTTTTCATAACATCCATCCTTAGGTACCTAATTTAGTACCTAAATTTTACCACCTAACAAATATTTTTTCATCTTTTGCTATCTAACTTTACCGCCTATTTTACCACCTAAGAACCTAATTAGCCACCTATCGAAGATTTTCAACGCTTAATTAGGTACTAAACTAATAAACTTTATCATTTTGAAGTTGTAATGTGCTTTTAACTACACTTAAAACGCTTTATATACGATCTTAAAAGTGTTAATATTACTTTATGAATATTAAAAGAGCCGATGCTATTGGCGTAGCATCGACTCTCGGTAATAAAACGATTCGCATTCGTCTGTTTATATAATTTTTTGATACTTGTATTATATATATCTAATCATCTAAGTGCAAGCACAAAACATATAACTTACGTAAAAATTGTTTTATTACCTCAATCCAAAAAAGTGGAAATGAGGTTTTTATTATGCCCAATTTTGAGAAATACAATTTATCACAAGTAAAAACTGAAAGATTTTATCAACTACCTAAATATTTATTTGAAGATACATATTTTAAGAAAATGTCCGCAGAAGCCAAAATTATGTATGCATTATTAAAAGATCGTTTTGAATTATCCATCCAAAATGAATGGGTAGATAAAAATAATAACATTTACTTTATTTTCAGTAATAAACATTTGTGCGAGTATTTAGGTTATGCAGAGCAAAAAATCATAAAATTGAAAAAAGAGTTAATAAATTTTAATTTACTAACTCAAGAACGTGTTGGCCTTAATAAACCCAATAGATTATATTTATTAAAACCCAATTATGATATGGAAGTCAGTCATACCAAGGAACTTCCAAATTCACAGTTCCAGAACAATGAATTCGGAAGTTCTAGAACTGTGAATCTAAGTGGTCAAGAACTTCCAAATTCACAGTCTAATGATACTGACTTAAATGATACTGATAATATAGAAACTGATAATAATGATACGTATGATATGAATGATATATATAACAATTCAACAAGTCATAATCATTCGGATCATACAAATCATCAACAAATCGAATTTAATAATGATGCGCTTAAGTTCCAAGTACTCGAAGAATTGCCACAACAACTTCAAGATTATTTAAGTAAATTTGAAATTAGAGAAATCCGAATTATTAAAAGTGTATTACTCAAAGGGAAGAAATCATTTAATAATGCACATTATACCTATTATCGTTTAGAAGATGTTGAATTTGAAATTGTAAATGTGTTGAAACGTTTTAAAGCAATGCTGCTACAAAAGAATGAAACCGTCGAAACAATGCAAGGATATTTAATGCAATCCATTAAAGCTGAACTTGAAGAAACTCATGCACTTTATATGCGACGTCAAAATATGCCTATATATAATATTTTTAATGAATAATTAATATATTATTCATTAAATTCAAACTATTTTGCTGTTTTAAAAGAAAAATGCCTCTGCAAGAATTAAAAATCAGAACTACTTTTTGGATGATTTTATGCTAATTTTTAATTTGCATGTAGATGGTCCAGTGTCTAAAAATTCGGCACTGGTTTTACTCAAATTTTTGTTTGTGAAATACATTTATATTTATTTGGCTCTCATTTGCGTTTTAAGAGCCAATATAGGTTTTTAGGTATAAAAAGTATAATAACCCCTAATTCTTTAAAATGATCCCTTAAAATTAAAAAAGGGTATTTAAAATTTAATTAGTTCTTGTGATATATTTTATTTTTAAAAAGGAGCTCTAAATATTTTGAGGTTTTTGTATGTTTGTAAAAAATCATAGATATTTTAGTTGCTTTAGCAACAATTTTTGAAGAAGAAACAGCAAAATTATTAGCTAAGATTAAAGAGAAAAATAAAAAGTAGAAAAGTCAATAAAGCAATAAATTCTATAAAGTCATTGATATAAATAGTTAAGAGGTGGATATGACGATTATCGTTTTGTTATTATGCTCTATTATATTATTTTGTTTAGTAATTTATTTTTATAAAAAGAGCAATGATAATATTAAATTGAAGAAAAAAAAGAGAAAGCGCTAAATTTAAAGATTCTCGAATATACTAGTAAGGGTTATATTAATTCGTTAGAGGGCTTTGATGATTTATTACAAGTTCGTTTTAAAGATGAAGTTGAGTTTAATGAAATTAAAGGAAAATCTTCATTTATTGTGAATAAAAAATACTTATCCCAAAGTCACTTTAAATAAACTAACAAAAAGCGATTTGAAAAATATTTTGAAAATAGGATTTTTAATCTTATATGTTAATATATAGAGAGAAAAGGTAGAATCATTGATTCTACCTTTGAACATTCTTTGATTACGTTAGATTAACTATAAGCTTAGTTATAGAATAAATGAAGAACTATTTTTGTTTTATATTTATTTTAAATAAGTGTATTTAAAATTCGAATAACAATTGTGATGGGGGGATTTGTTCAAAAAGAAGTTTTTTTGGGCTATTAGTTTCTTTTATAACAATTTAATTCAACATATACTTTTACGTGTTTGTGTGAGAAAGCAACTCTGGCAATGGTGAAAACACGTAATAACCAACTAATATCCATACTATTGGCATAAAAATAAGAACAGTATAGTATAACCCTTTATAATTCTTTGAAGAATCACTTTTTCTATTTTTAATATAATAAAAAGTCGTTATAAGCATTGAAATAGTGAAAATAATAGTTATAATAACTAATAAATTATTACCGGCTCTTGTAGTTTCACCACCTAATACTATATCTTTTATTGCTACAAAAATCATGTTTATTAAAAATAGTAGACTACTAATTTTAAACATCTTTTCAAACATTAAAGCACCTCCTAAATATGGTTATACCTTATTTTAACATGTGTTACTATAATACCTTTTTCTTATTATAACTTCAAAAATTATGCCAAACGTTTTATCCTTTATATTATATACTTTTAGGAGTGGAATATATGGATATTCTATTTAGTATTGCTATAACTTACATTTTGATTCAAACATTGGTATCAGGAATTTTAAAAATTTATTCTTTTTCACATTTTTCTCTAAACACATATGGATTATTAAATCATAAGGTGAATTTAAAACTAATTAAATTTTGTTCATTTTTACTAATATTTATAGAAGTTTTTGTTCCACTAACTATATTTCTTTCACTGAAAATTTCTATATGGAGTATGACAATACTCTTATTAATGTATATTTTTTTTAGTTTATTTATAACGGTTTTAATATTTATAGGAAAAAAGGGCCAAGAATGTGATTGTTTTGGTACAAGATTAACAAGTAATATAAACTGGACCAAAGTGTCAATGAATATGCTTAGTGTATTAATTATATCTTGCTCTTTTAAATTTGATATCACCATACACGTATATTATATAATTATAAACTCTGTTTTTTTGTGTTTTTATTTCTATATAAAAACAATAATCAGATAGAAAGGGACGATGAAATTCATGGTATACATAATAGCTTTGTTACTGTTTGTTTTAATTATAAGCATCATATTTTTCTATAATAATATAAATAGAAAAATATTGGATTTGCAAGGCATCCCTATATCCTTACCTTTCCCATACAAAAATTTTAATTTAACAGAAAGTAAAAATTACATTTTTTGTTTAAGTACTCAGTGCCCCCACTGTGCTAAAATTATAGATGAGTTGCTGAGCTTAAATGACCACTTAAATAATGTCTATGTAATTTTTATAGACGATGAAGTTGCTGTAGATAACTACTTTAATACGAAAGGTTCATTCAATTTTAAAATTATAAAAGATATTAATTGGGAAGAATTATTCATTTCACAAACTCCATTTATGTATGTTGTAAATGAGAAAAATATCATTACTGAAAAAGGTATATTAAAAAACACTAAGAACTTAGAAATTTATTAAAAGTATTTTGGAGGATACTATGAAACAAAAAAACCCAGTTTTACATTTAGTTAATGAGATTGAAATTCCTAAATGGTTACTATTTTTCTCTGTTTTATTATCAGTAATAGGTAGTATATTTCAACTTATAGTTCCTTTATTCACTCAAAATATAGTTGATAATTTTTCAGAAGTCATAAAAAACAAATACTATATTATAGTATTTGTTTTCATTTTTTTGTTAAGTTCCATATTGAACGGATTAAGTATATATCTATTAACTAAATTAGGCGAAAATATAATTTATTCTCTAACTAACAAAGTTTGGAATCATATTTTAAGATTAAAAACGTCTTTTTTTGATAAAAATAGTAATGGTGAGCTATTAAGTAGAATTATAGATGACACTAAATCAATAAACAGTTTCATTACAGAAATTATACCATCTTTTTTTCCATCGATAATTGTACTATTTGGATCAATCTTTTTTTTATTTATGTTAGATTGGGAAACAGCTTTAATTGCTCTTATTTCAATACCTATGTATGTCATTTTAATAATACCAATAAGCAATGTAATGCAAAAACTTTCTTATAAAACACAACTTGAAACTGCTAAGGTTAGTGGTGTAATAGCTCATGTTTTATCTAAAATCAAATTAGTTAAACTTTCAAATTCAATTAATAAAGAGTTTCGTCAAACTAATTCATATTTACGAAATATATATTATTTGGGGGTGAAAGAAGGTGTTATCAATTCAATTGTAGTACCTCTTTCTACGTTAATTATGCTTGTTTCAATGGGTGGCGTATTAGGTTTTGGAGGATATAGAGTGGCATCTGGAGCCATATCTCCTGGCACGCTTATTGCTCTTATTTTTTATATGACTCAATTAACTGACCCTATTGAAAAAATATCTAGTCTCTTTACAGGATATAAAAAAACTATAGGTGCAAGTCAAAGACTTTCTGAAATATTAAGTGAAGAAAAAGAAAATTTACAAAATAATAATCTTAACATTTTAAATTCAGTAGATTTGTCATTTAATAACGTATCTTTCAGTTATGATGAAAGCAACCATGTTTTTACTAATTTATCCTTTACTATACCTAAAAATAAAATAACTGCTATAGTAGGTCCTTCCGGTTCTGGTAAAACAACTATTCTTAATTTGATTTCAAGACTATATGAAATTCAAAGTGGTTCAATTAAGTATGGAACTAATTCTATTTATGACTATTCTTTAATTAATTGGAGAAAAAATTTAGGATATGTTATGCAAAACTCTGGTGTATTGAATAGAACAGTGAAAAGCAATATTACTTATTCGCTACAAGAGACACCATGTATAGAAGATATCATTTATTATTCTAAGCTAGCGTCAACGCATGATTTTATAATGAAATTACCTAATGATTATAATACGCTTATTGGAGAAAAAGGAATTAATTTATCTGGCGGTGAAAAACAAAGGTTAGATATAGCTAGAAACTTTATAAAAACACCTGGGATTTTGTTGTTAGATGAAGCTACTTCAAATTTAGATAGCGAAAGTGAACACAAAATACAAGAATCTATAAAAAATGTTAGCAATGATAGAACAACAATAATAGTAGCTCATCGTCTTTCCACTGTACTAAAAGCTGATAAAATAATTTTTATCGATAATGGTGAAATTACAGGAATGGGTACTCATGCAGAGTTATTATCTAGACATTCAAAATATAAAAATATGATTGAGCTACAACAATTAAAGTAAGATATTCAGAATTATATGACATATACTGTTGAATATGTTATTCTCTAATCAAACATATATAAAGGAGGTATTCGTTATGGGTAAAACTCCACAAGTAAAGCCAGGCTTACCAAATCCTTGGACAACTGCAGCTCAAATTGTAACTGCAGCTTCTTGTAAACATCATACAAAATATTCTTGTGAAACGTCACCAGCAGAAACGAAACATCCAAAAGCTCCGGGCTCAAATTAAAAAAAGTGGCTAATTATTAGCCACTTTTTTTAATAAACCTTATTTTTTATAAATTGAATTAATACTTCATCTACAATTGATTTAGTCTTTTTCAATCATTTTCGTTAACTGAATTATAAAGTGGTTAGTAGAGGAATGCAAAGATTAGAATTAATCTACTATGCTTAAAAAATCATTTATCATTTCTGTAAATTCATACCTAATGTTACCATCGGAACCTTTATATTTTTCAACTTCTCTTTTTTAGTCAGATACATTTTTATTCCTTTCGATTCTAGCTCTTGCTTTTTCTCTCTATTTGCATTTTCATCGTTAGGTCCTATGTCAGAATCTTGTAATATACACCAAGGAATATTAAATTGTTCAATAACTTTTAAATTAATCCAAGATTTAAGATTTCCGCTACCACCTGTAGATAATAGTGCGAAACCTTTTTCTTCTAAATGTATATGGTATAGCATTACCTTCATTTAACTTATCACATAAGTGTCTTATAAAAATAATATCACTTTTTTCCTTCAACAAGTAAAATCGCTTTTTTATTCCTATCGATATTGTCCGGTAATACTCCTAAAGTAGAAACCATTTGTGAATATGCTTTATCAGTACCATATTGTATTTTATTGCGTTTATTATCAGAATCTATATGTCAAACTTTCTAATGGTAGCATAGATGCTAAATTTGGCGTATGGGTAGTTAATATTATTTGAGTTTGAAGAAAGAGAAAGAAATGACTCAATTAGCATTAATTGATGGTTGGGGTGTAATGATGTTTCAGACTCTTCAAAAGCATAAATAATATTTTGGGTTCTGTTGCAAAGTAAAAAATATAGCTAAC
>NZ_KV834778.1:0-389 GCF_001837945.1 Staphylococcus sp. HMSC077D08
AACATTTCGACAACTCGATGATAGATAACACGCTTTTGAGGATCTTTCGCGTTTGGCGAATAAAGTAAAGGTCGTCCTTTATAAACGCCTTTTTCTTTTGCAACTTGAATTCCTTGTGCTTGTCGACGTTTACTTTCGTTTCTCTCTTGTTCTGAAACCATTGCTAAAATTTGAACAATTAAATCTTTCATAAATTTATCCAGTAATGGATTACTAATAACTTCATTCATCATAGGTAAACTTGTAATCATTAACTGAACGTCTTTTTCTTTTAAGTAATTCACAGTTTCAATAATTTCATCATAATTACGTCCTAAACGATCAATAGATTCCACAACGAATCGATCTCCCGTTCTTACAAAGTTAAGTGCTTCTTGAAATACTGGTCT
>NZ_KV834779.1:0-36926 GCF_001837945.1 Staphylococcus sp. HMSC077D08
CTGGCTATTTTGCTAGGAATTATGTCCCAACCTTTCGTATAAAATGAACGATATTCTGTTTAGAATTATTTTTGGTCGCCATTTAAACGGACTAAAATTTTAGCTTGAGATTTATCGTTTACAAGTTGATTGAAGCCACTTTCAACAATATTCTCTAATTCAATTTGATCTGTTACGACATCTTTAACATTTAAGCTACCATTAGCGATTAAATCTATTGTTTGTTGGAATGTAGTTGGTGTATAAGCAATTGTAGTTGTTAATTTGACACCTTTATTCATTTGTAATAATGGATTGAATTCTACGGGATGACCGAAGATTGATACGATGACAGCAGTACCACGTGGACGTGTTACTTCAATAGATTGTTGTAAAGTAATACCTACACCAGCAACTTCAAATGACACATCTACACCGTTGTCAGTATGTTCATAAACTGTTTGTACTGGATCGACATTACCTGAGTTATACACGTGAGTCGCACCCACACTTTTAGCTTTCGCTAAACGTTCTTCTGATAAGTCAAAGACAAATATTTTACTTGCACCAGCAGCTTTTGCTGCAACAATAGTTAACAAACCAATTGGCCCAGCGCCAAATACCGCTACAGTATCACCGAATAATAATTCGCCTTCTTTAACTGCTTGGACAGCAACTGCTGTTGGTTCTACAAGAGCACCTTCTCGTGCTGAAACATTATCTGGTAGATGGTAAACATTTGTTTCAGGAGCATTGGTAAACTCGGCAAACGCACCATCAGAACCTAGTCCTATAAATGAATAACCATCATATAAGTCAACATTTTCCGGCTTTTCTCTTCTAGACACTGTTGGATTAACTACCACACGATCCCCTTTTTTAAAACGTGATACGTCTTTACCAACATTTTCTACGACACCAGAAAATTCATGACCTAGAGTCACAGGTGCAGTTTGACCAAGTAGTGGGTCCGGTTGATCAGTTGAAATAAAAATAGGTCCTTCTAAATATTCATGTAAATCTGTACCACAGATACCAGCCCAAGAGACTTTAACTTGAACTTCATTGTCTTTTATTACTTTGGGTTCGCGATCTTCAACGCGTACATCCTTTTGTCCATACCATACTGCTGCTTTCATAATAAAAACCCCTTAAATATAAATTTGACTGCAAAATATGAATATCAGTCTTTAATGTGATGTAATAATTCTTATTACATTTTGAGCATAATACTAAAATGCTCTGTTTTCAAGAGAACACCGACATATAATGTGATATTTTTCACAATATTATAAAAATTAAACTTTTAATTCGTAGATAGTGAATCATTTACATAAACAACCGTAGATTTCTTAATTTATAATTTTTTTAACATAGAAATAATTATAAAAATTCTGTGAAAAGTGTTTATTTTCAACTCATTGGGTATATATTAGTATCTGTCTCTGTTTTCATGTATAGCATATTAATGGTTAATGTTTAAGACTATTAATTTAACGTAAAAATATATAAGCAAAGGCCTTTGTCTTTTGTTTAACTTTAGTCATTATTTGTTTAACAATTGCATCAGAGGTCTTTTTTTAGGTCATGGAACAAGACATTCTTTATATAGGAAGGGGAAGACAATTATGTTAAGTATTAAAAACTTAACCAAGATTTATTCAGGGAATAAAAAAGCGGTAGATAATATTTCTTTGGATATTCAATCTGGTGAATTTATCGCTTTTATTGGGACGAGTGGTAGTGGTAAAACAACTGCACTACGCATGATTAATCGTATGATTGAGGCGACAGATGGCCAGATTATGATGAATGGAAAAGATGTCCGTAATATGAATCCTGTTGAATTGCGGAGAAGTATCGGTTATGTCATTCAACAAATTGGTTTGATGCCACATATGACTATTCGAGAAAATATTGTTTTAGTACCTAAACTTTTAAAATGGTCTAAAGAGAAGAAAGATGAAAAAGCTAAAGAACTTATTAAACTGGTAGATTTACCTGAAGAATATTTAGATCGTTATCCAGCTGAATTATCAGGAGGGCAACAACAACGAATTGGTGTTGTACGCGCTTTAGCAGCTGAACAAGATATTATATTAATGGATGAACCTTTCGGTGCATTAGACCCTATTACACGCGATACATTACAAGATTTAGTAAAGGAATTACAACAAAAATTAGGAAAAACATTTATTTTTGTCACTCATGATATGGATGAGGCCATCAAATTAGCAGACAAAATATGTATTATGTCTAAGGGAAAAGTCGTTCAATACGATACACCTGACAATATTTTACGATATCCAGCAAATGACTTTGTTAGAGATTTTATTGGGCAAAATCGCTTGATTCAGGATCGTCCTAATATGAAATCTGTAGAAAGTGCTATGATCAAACCCGTCACTGTTAAAGCAGATGATTCATTGAATGATGCTGTAGATATTATGAGAACACGTCGTGTAGATACTATTTTTGTAGTCAATAATCAAAATAAATTATTAGGATTTTTAGATATTGAAGATATCAATCAAGGATTACGTGCGCGTAAAGAATTAATTGATACCATGCAAAGGGATGTTTACAAAGTACATATCAATTCAAAATTACAAGACTCTGTGCGTACAATTCTAAAACGTAATGTTAGAAATGTACCTGTCGTCGATAATGATGAACATCTCATTGGTCTAATTACGCGTGCAAACTTAGTCGATATTGTGTATGACTCAATTTGGGGCGAAGAAGATTCTGATAGTCATGAGAGCCCAATTGAAAGCTCAGATGAAAATAATCATGATTTACCGCAAAATCAAACTGATGCACGAACAAACGTAAATGAAGATGTGAATGATTATCATGATGCCCAACATAGAGGTGAGGATTAATAATGAAAGCATTCTTACAAGAATACGGTAGCCAACTTTTATCGAAAGCGGTAGAACATTTTTATATTTCTATGTTTGCATTATTGTTAGCGATTGTAGTAGCTGTCCCTTTAGGTATTTTATTATCAAAAACGCAACGCACTGCTAATGTGGTATTAACAGTTGCTGGCGTGCTTCAAACCATTCCTACTTTGGCTGTGCTAGCCATCATGATTCCAATATTTGGAGTAGGAAAAACACCAGCTATTGTTGCATTATTTATCTATGTATTATTACCAATTTTAAATAATACAGTATTAGGTGTTAAAAATATCGATAAAAATGTTATTCAAGCTGGTCAAAGTATGGGAATGACTAAATTTCAATTAATGAAAGATGTTGAGATGCCTTTAGCTTTACCACTTATTATTAGTGGTATTCGTCTATCAAGTGTATACGTCATTAGTTGGGCAACACTCGCAAGTTATGTAGGTGCGGGTGGACTTGGGGATCTTGTATTTAATGGATTAAATCTCTATCAACCACCTATGATTATTAGTGCAGCGATTGTTGTTACTTTATTAGCATTAGTTATTGACTTTATACTTTCATTAGTTGAAAAATGGGTTGTACCTAAAGGATTAAAAGTATCTAGATAAATGGGAGGAATTGACATTGAAGAAGTATTTTAACTATACACTGATTCTGGTTGCATTATCTCTCATCGTGTTATCTGGATGCAGTTTACCAGGCTTAGGTGATGGAAATGCAAAAGATGATGTGAAAATTACAACGACTGAAACAAGTGAAACTAAGATTATAGGTCATATGGAAAAATTATTAATTGAACATGAAACTGATGGAAAAATCAAACCGACGTTGATTGGGAACCTAGGTTCTAGCATTATTCAACATAATGCGTTACAACGAGGAGATGCAAATATGTCAGCTGTACGATACACAGGTACTGAATTGACGAGTGTATTAGCAGCTAAACCTACTAAAGATCCTGAAAAAGCCATGTCTGAAACACAACGCTTATTTAAAAAGAAATATGATGAAAAGTTTTATCATTCACTTGGGTTTGCGAATACATACGCATTCATGGTGACAAAAGAAACGGCTAAAAAGTATCACTTAGAAAAAGTATCAGATTTAGAGAAATATAAAGATGAACTACGTCTTGGAATGGATACCCAATGGATGAACCGTGCAGGTGATGGATATCCAGCTTTTGTTAAAGATTATGGATTTAAATTTGATAGTGCGCGTCCAATGCAAATTGGTTTAGTATATGATGCATTAAAAAATAATAAATTAGATGTAGCAGTTGGGTATTCAACAGATGGACGTATTGCAGCTTATGATTTGAAAATATTGGAAGATGATCGTAAATTCTTCCCGCCTTATGACGGTAGTCCACTTGCAAATGAACAATTAATAAAGGATAATCCAGAAATCGATAAGGCACTAAAAAAATTAGAAGGTAAAATCTCAACAGAAGAAATGCAGAAGTTAAATTATGAAGCGGATGGAAAAGGTAAGGAACCTGCAGTGATAGCTGAAGAATATTTAAAGAAACATCATTACTTTGAAGAAAAGAAAGGTGGTCATAAGTAATGAAAGGTAATTTGTTACATTCAATCATCGAATATTACTCACTGAACTGGGCCTTTCTTCTAGAACTGTTCTTCAAACATCTATTAATGTCGGTATATGGTGTGTTGTTTGCTTGTATAATTGGAATTCCTATTGGTATTTTCATAGCTAAGTATAGACGTTTATCGTGGCCGGTGATTACAATTGCAAATATTATACAAACTGTTCCAGCAATCGCTATGTTGGCCATACTTATGTTGGCTATGGGATTAGGACCAACAACTGTTGTTGTAACTGTATTCCTGTATTCGTTATTACCTATTATTAAAAATACTTATACTGGTATTGTAGAAGTTGATGAAAATATTAAAGATGCTGGTAAAGGTATGGGAATGACGGGGAATCAAATATTAAGAATGATAGAGTTACCATTATCTTTATCTGTTATTATTGGTGGTGTTAGAATAGCACTTGTTGTTGCTATCGGAATAGTAGCGATTGGGTCATTTATCGGTGCTCCAACACTAGGTGATATTATTATTCGTGGTACAAATTCAACAGATGGAACAACATTCATCTTAGCAGGTGCCATACCAATTGCTTTAATAGCAATTATTATAGATATAGGATTACGTTATCTAGAAAAACGTTTAGATCCTACTCGTAAAAACAAAAAAGATTCAATGCAAAAACATCAAGTACAAAAATTACGTTAATAGATATCAATAAACTTAATTAATATAAAAAGCATAGACAGTGACTGAAACAGAGATTATTTTAGTCAACAGTTGCTTATACATTAACAATGCCAGGAACACAAAATCATGTTCCTGGCATTGTTTGTTTAATATATTAAGTTTTCAGGGGTATTTTAGATATATTTATAGTTTTGGGTAATTATAATAAGATTGGAGCAAGGATAGGAACTACTGCTACTACAATAACGCCAACGATGACAACGGCAATACTTCCCATTGATTCTTCAGTCTCACCCAATTCTTTAGCTGCCGCGACACCTAAAGTGTGTCCACTTGTCCCTAGTGCAAGTCCTCTGGCAATAGGGTTAGATATTTTAAATAATTTAACTATTTTAGCACCTAAAGCAGAAATGACAACTGCATTTAAAATAACTGCGAGTGAGGTTAATTCTTTGACACCACCGATACCGTCAGATACAGGTAATGCAATTGCTGTCGTTGCAGCTTGGGGTAGCATAGATGCTATAATTTGATTGCCAAATTGGAATGTTATTGCAACAAGATAAATTAATAACAAGGCAATAATTGTACCAACAGCTATACCACCAAATATTTGTAACCAATATCTTTTTAATACTTCGCGCTTGCGATATAAAGGAATCGCAAAGCATATTGTAGCTGGTTCTAGAAAGAAATTAATAATGTCGCCACCGATTTTATAATTCTCATAACTAATTCCTGTCAATTTCAAAAAAGCAATACCTGCAACCATACTTACGAATAAAGGTGCTAGTAAAAAGAAACCATTCGTTTTTTTATAAAAATAAGTCGCTATGACAAATGGTATTAATGATACTAATATCCCAAAATAAGGTGTATTGATTCCTAAATGTTCAATCATTGATTACCCTCCTATGTGACTTGTTTCTTCATTTTTCTCTTTAGAAGGGAAAAGTGATTTCGTCACTAATAATTGTGACGCAAAGCCAGTACAAATTAATAATAAAAGTGTTGAAATAATAATAAGTAAAATAATTAAAATAGGGCTTTGCTTAAGGATTGGTAAAGAGTTAATGACTGAAATACCAGCTGGTACGAATAGGAATCCAATATTATTGGTTAATGCAGTTCCCACAGTCTCAACTTGACCTAATTTCACAATGCCTGTACACAATGCGATAAATAATAGTACGAGTCCAATGACTGAAGCTGGCATTGGTATAGGCATAAATGATTCAATAATTTTTGATATAAGTAAAATCACTGCAATCGTTAATACTTGTTGAAAAATACTGTATTTCATTGACTTCTTGTTATCAACCGCTTTGTTTTTAACGAGATGCGTTTGTTCCAAAATAACCATTCCCTTCTGTTTTCTTCATGGTTATATTATAGAATGAAAGCGTTTACTATATGTGGTTTCATAGCTCACTTACAAATATTTTAGGGTGAGATGCACCATTTTAAAGGTGAAACTCATAAAGCATGATTTAAATTTTATTGAAGACCGAGTTGTTGTTTAAAAGTCTTCATATAAGAACGACTAACTTGATATTTAAATTCATGAGTTAACGTCAGCTGATATGTATAATTAAACCAATGTTCTATTGTTTGGATATGTTCTTTATTAACGATAGTAGCGCGATGTATTTTAATAAATAGTGAGGAAGGTAGTTTTTTCTCGTAATGATTAAGTGTTTCGGTCGTTTCATAACTTTGTTTTGTTGTATCTATCGTAGTAATCCCATTATTAACAGATAATGCGATAATGTCTGTGAAATTTAAGATGTGAATACGTTCATCCACTTCAATTGGTAGTACATGTGTTTGAGCGTGCTCATCATCACTATAATCAATATATTTAGGTGTGATAGTTTTATCTTTGTTTTTTGATTTATCTTTAGCCATGCCAACTTTATTTACAGCTTGATTAATACGATCTTTTTCAAAAGGTTTTAGTATATAATCGGTTGCATTTAATTCAAAAGCTTTGACTGCGAATTTCTCGTGAGCGGTTGCAAAGATAATATGTGGTGATTGCTTCATTTTATTAATTTTTTGAGCTAAATCAATACCACTTTCATCCATTAAATTTATATCTAAGAATATTAAGTCAAATGTGTTGTAGAGTAACTTCTCCAATGTTTCTTCTATGTTTTCTGCTTCTTCAATTTCATCTATAGCATCATTAAGATTTAAAAGATATTGTAATTCATTTCTTGCAAGTGGCTCATCATCAACGATTAACGCTTTCATTAAAGTGTTCCTCCTTAGAAGATTTATACGGAATTAAACAACTTACAGTCGTGCCTGATTGAGAAGATTGAATGTTTAGTGCCGATGTTGTTCCAAATAGTCCAGTAAGTCTTTTATTAAGATTGACTAAGGCATTACCAGTACCAGTGGTAGACGTCACTGTCGTATATCCAATGATATCTAATTGATCAGCTGGTATGCCTTGCCCATTATCTTGAACAGATATACTTAAGTAGTCTTGTTTCATGCTAACATTCACATCAATATGATTATTCACTTTACGATTTTTAAATGCATGTTTAATAGAATTTTCCACTAATATTTGAATTATAAAAGGTGGGATAAGCGCATCTTGACACTGATCATCAATTCGATAATGTATGTTAAATCTATTTGGATAACGTGCTTGCTCTAAGGATAAATATGCTGCTACTTGTTGTAATTCCTTTTGTAAAGTAATTGTATTATTACGTGCACCATTAAGATTAGAGCGGAAGAACTGACTGAGTTGAATCAGTAAACGTCGTGCTTTTTCACTATCAATTCGTACTAGTGCTGATATAGTGTTAATAGCATTAAAAAAGAAATGTGGATTGACTTGTGCTTGTAATGATTTAATTTCAGCGTCTTTCAACAATTGTCCCTGCATTTCAGCTTGGCCTAGTTCTAGCTGTGAAGAAAATATATTAGCGAGGCCTTTTGCGAGTTGTTGGTCTGAAGTTGAAATAATATTGTTATCAGTGAAGTAAAATTTTAAAGTCCCTGCGATTTCGTTATGTATATAAAGAGGGACGACAATGGCTCCTTCAAGAGGGCAATTAGGATGGTGACATCCAATTCCTTCTCTCGTATGAGCGACTTTTAATTTTCCTGATTGAATCACTTCTTTAGATAAATCTGTAATAATCTCTTTACGTGCTACGTGATGGTCACTGCCTGCACCAATATGTGTTAAAATATCTTTTTTATTTGTAATAGCTACCGCCGACACTTGCATTAATTTTAAAATAATTTCAGCAGCTTGTTGGGCTGATTTTTCATTAAGTCCAGATCGAAAGTAAGGTAGTGTTTCATTAGCGAGTTGTAATACATCATGCGTTTGGACTGCACGCATTTGTTCTTCTTGCTTGATGGTCGACAAAATGATGGTTAAAAATATGGCTGTACCCAAACCATTAATGATAATCATCGGTAGTGCTATAAAACTGACTAATGTAATTGCGTGATGTAAGTTATTTGTAAATAATAATATACAGCTCATTTGAATAATTTCAGTTATTGCACCGATAATAGCACCTTTTTTAATGGACGGATATGTATTTTGTTTTATTGTTTGATGACCGAAGTAACCAGATATGATAGCGATAACTATGGATGAAATGAGATAGGTATATGCGTCAGCCCCGCCAATATATAAACGACATAATCCTGAAATAATCCCTACAATTATAGCTACCCACGGTCCACCTATTAGACCAGAAACACCAATAGTTAATACACGGGTATTGGCCATTGAGGCATCTTTGCTCAAGTGATAATAAATATCACCAGATACGATATGGCCATTTTCTATTTCAATTCCTGTAAAATTAGAAATCATAGAGAATATACCAAAAATAATGATTAGTTGGAATTTTGAACGCCATTTGTCACGTTCGCTCATCATTGTTTTAAAATGATTAATATTCATGAGTATATATGCGAGTAAAATAATTAATCCCACGCGCTCAAGTAATAAAATAAATAAATTAAGCATAACGTCAATCCTCATTTAGTTTTAATATCCCAAAAAAGAAATATATTTTTATTAAAAATAAAAGCACTTACATTGGCTTGTTTCATATATTTATAGTTTATATGAAAACACGTTTAAATCAATTATAGTATGGAAAATTGAAACTAGATAGTGTAGAATAAGTTTCTATATTCACAAATTTTCTAAAAATTACAAGAAATTAAAAAAGAAACATATCTAGGATGAATGAATATTAAAATGATAAACGATTTAGTCATATATTTATTTCAGTTAAAAAGTTGTTCTAAATATGATAAAGTTTCTTAATGTAAAAATGATATTAGAAGAAAGCAAATAAAAGATTTGTAAAATAAGAAATGGATATTGTAATTAAATAAGTCTTATTTAGAGATTTCTAATTAATTGTGAAGGAGTAAGTGATAGATGAATACATCACAAAAGTTTAGGGGAGATAATCGCTTATTATTAGGGATTATTTTAGGGGTTATTACATTTTGGTTATTTGCACAATCACTTGTAAATCTAGTCGTGCCATTACAATCATCATACAATAGTGATATTGGCACCATTAATATAGCAGTTAGCTTATCGGCACTATTTTCTGGTTTGTTTATTGTAGGTGCAGGAGATATTGCAGATAAAATTGGTAGAGTAAAAATGACATACATAGGCTTAGCACTTAATATTGTTGGGTCAGTTTTAATCATTATTACACCATTACCAAGTTTATTGATTATTGGACGTGCTATTCAAGGATTGTCAGCGGCGTGTATAATGCCAGCGACACTCGCAATCATTAATGAATATTATATTGGGACAGCACGACAACGTGCATTAAGCTACTGGTCCATTGGTTCATGGGGAGGTAGTGGTGTTTGTACTTTGTTTGGTGGTTTAATGGCAACTAACCTTGGATGGCGCTCAATCTTTATTGTTTCAATTATTCTGACAATATTATCCATGTTTCTCATTAAACATACTCCCGAAACAAAAGCAGAGCCTATAGGAGATCAACCGACAGAGAAAAAGAAATTTGATGTTATTGGTTTAATCATCTTAGTGGTTAGCATGTTAAGTATTAATGTGATAATAACTCAAACCTCTCAATTTGGTTTGTTCTCACCATTTATTTTGGGACTTATTGCAATTTTTGTTATATCGTTAATTATATTCGTGATTTACGAAAATAAAATCAAACAACCACTTGTCGATTTTGATATCTTTAAAAACAAAGGTTATACAGGTGCAACGATTTCAAACTTTATGTTGAATGGTGTAGCTGGTGGTACATTGATTGTAGTAAATACTTTTTATCAGCAAAAATTAGATTTTAACTCTCAGGAAACTGGATATATCTCACTTACATATCTAGTTGCAGTATTAATTATGATACGTGTGGGTGAAATGATATTACAATCGCTAGGACCTAAAAGACCTTTGTTACTCGGAAGTGCCTTGACCGTCATAGGATTAATATTATTATCTTTGACGTTTTTACCTAATGCTTGGTATATAGCGTCAAGTGTCGTTGGTTATTTATTATTTGGTACCGGTTTAGGTATTTATGCAACACCATCCACGGATACAGCTGTTGCACAAGCACCAGATGATAAAGTAGGCGTCGCATCCGGTGTATATAAGATGGCATCATCTTTAGGAAATGCATTTGGTGTGGCCATCTCAAGTACAGTTTACAGCGTACTTGCAGCTCAACTGAATCTGACTTTAGGTGGTTTTACTGGAGTAATGTTTAATGCGCTTATAGCATTATTAGCATTCCTATCTATTTTGTTCTTAATACCGAAAAAACAATCTAATGTATAAGAATATAGTCATCAACTTTTAAATTCATCTTTAATATTGAAATGGAAAAATATGAATTTGTGTCTGGGACATCACTGGTGTCTCAGACATTTTTCTATATTGACATCGAGAACTCAGTAAAAATAAAGGTATGAAGAAGTCTATAAATTCTAATTCTTGTTAAAGAGAAAAGAGATAATCCAGTCAATATGAAACTATTTCTACTCATATTTTAAAAACGCAACTGAAATTGAATAATAAATTAACAAAGAAACGATTTACTGTGCTAATAAAATGTTGAGTAAGCAATGTACGTTTGAGAAGATAATACTTATTCTTAATTAACAGAAAATTCTTACAAAATAACCGTATTATATTGACTGGTATGTAGTAAAGTAGTATTTTAAAAACAATATAGAATTGTAAGGAGATGGAATATATGAAAATAGCAATTGCAGGTTCTGGCGCATTAGGTAGTGGATTTGGTGCTAAGTTGTTTCAACATGATTATGACGTCACTTTAATTGATAATTGGGAACCTCAAGTTACTACAATACAACAGGACGGTCTACATATCGATATTAATGGTGAAGCACATCATTTCAAGTTACCTATGTATAGACTAACGGAAATTCCTAAAGACACGTCCTATGATATTGTTTTTCTATTTCCTAAATCTATGCAATTAGAAGAAGTGCTTAGTCATATTCAACCCCATCTTCATGATAATACGATTGTTGTGTGCACTATGAATGGTTTGAAACATGAACGTCTTATACAACAATATGTTTCTATAGATAGAATTGTACGTGGAGTAACAACGTGGACTGCCGGTATTGATCAACCTGGCCACACGCACTTAATGGGGCAAGGTCCTGTTGAAATTGGGTGTCTCGTGCCCGAGGGAAAAGAAAGCGTAGATATCATTGTTAATCTGCTACAAAATGCAGAATTAAAAGGTGTAAAAAGTGAACATTTACATCAATCAATTTGGAAAAAAATATGTGTTAATGGTACAGCTAATTCTTTATGTACTATACTTGAATGTAATTTGGCAGCACTGAATAATAGTGATGACGCTAAAAATTTGATCTATAAAATTACACAAGAAATTGTTCATGTTGCAACAGTTGATGATGTTCATCTTAATGTTGATGAGATTTTTGATTACTTAATTGCTTTAAATGATAAAGTAGGCCCACACTATCCTTCTATGTACCAAGACTTAATTAAAGATAATCGAACAACTGAAATAGATTATATTAATGGAGCAGTTAGTAAATTAGGGAAAGAGAATCATATTGCTACACCTGTAAATGATTTTGTAACAAATCTTGTACATGCTAAAGAAAATCAACGTGGTGCACAATGATAAAATAATATATGGATCGTTTGAGTTACAAGCTCTTTTTAAATTATTAACATGGCATATTTAATAGTGGAGAACGAAAAGCACGCTATAAACAATTTTTACAAGATTGTTTATAGCGTGCTGTTTTATGACTCTTCAGTTAATAACTCACTATTGTCTTTATGATGCTCAAATTTTTGTTTGAGTTTTTTAGCTTCATGTAGTGCCACTTTCTTATAGTGAGAGTGGGCAAAATGCATTTGCACAATTAGAAAAGCAGCGCTTATACTCCAATATAAGCCCAAAGCTGCAGCAGAATGTAGAGATGCATATGTTATGAATATCGGTGAAAACACCATCATAAAATAATAAGTTTTTCTTTGATCTTTTGGATAATGGATTGAGTTTACAAGTGGTTGAACAAAATACATGATTGCTGCGATTATTGTCATAATCAAATCAGGTTGCGTTAAATCAAACCATAAGAAGTGTGGGTATTCAGTAATTCCGTGACTCGAAGGGTACTTCAAACTCATATAAAGACCCATTAATATAGGCATTTGTATAAGAACAGGAAGACAGCCTAACATATTTTTTAAAGGATTAATCCCATACGATTGATACTTTTTCAAAAGCAATTGATTGGCTGCATTGCGTTCTTCTTGTGATGTTGCGTGTTTCATTTTATCTCTTATAGCATCCAATTCTGGTTGGACGACTTTTGTTTTTTCGCGCATCATATGCATATTCTTAACTTGTATTAACATGAAAGGTAATAGGATGAAACGAACTATGAGTACAATAGATATAATAGCAAAGCCATAGTTATCCTGAAAAACTCTGCCAAGAAAATGAAGAAATTCATCCATAGATTTTACAAAAACGTTATAAAATATACCAGTTTGGTTCTCTTCTTTAGAATAATCGCATCCAGCTAGTAAAATGATAAAACCTAATAAAGTGATGAAAAGTCGTTTATGCATAGTGATACTTCCTTTTGTTAATAATTATATTAATTTTATGATAAATGATGTTCAAGTTCATCAAAATAGTATAATATTGCATGATTTAAAAATAACAAAGTCATTCTTAGGTGTGTATCGCATGTCTTAAATGTGGCTTTTTAATGCTTAGGTGTTGTTTTATGTTTTTTATTTTCATCAGAATGGTAAGTTATACTTAATAAAGATAACCAAATTAGTAACATGGTTATGGCTAGATATACACTTACAATTAAATATTTCGAATGTAAAGGTAACCATGATAAAACAAACCCCCAAGTTGCATCTCCTAATATTATCAAAGGAAGTAGGTAAAAAAGAATATTTATTGCTACAAATCCCAACAAAATGATGCTGAACATGATTGAAGTTCGTAAACATTTACGGATGAAGATGTGACCATCACGTAATTTTAAGATTTTACTAAAAACTAAGATACTAAATATGACCATGAATATATCGGCCAGTGTGGAAATGATAAGTTGCATATTTTTCGTTTGGTTCACTTTTTCTTCTATGGTTGTGTAATGACGATTATTCATAATTTGAGTATTTAAATGTTCCGCTAGACGAGTCACTTGACTTGAATTTGTATTCGCTAATACGACAATGCCATAAGATTTACGAATATTTAATAAAATTTGTGACGAGAAATTATCTAAAACGCCGGTATGTAATACGAGATGGTCATCAGTATTTATAAACCATCCTGAACCGTAGCTATCTGCGTTAGGCTCACTATTTAATGAGTTAGATAATACCTGATGCGATTGACGAATTAACTGGGCTTGTGATTTTGAAGTAGGGTGGATCTGTAGTTGGACCCACTTTGCTAAATCACTTGTACTTGACATCATATATGCTGCAGGCGTATCACCGATGTTAAACTCTGGTTGTGCAACTTTATTTTCATTATCTTCCCATATGTAACCTAATGCTTCGTTATTAGCTTTCGTATTATTTACTTTAAAAGTGGTATGTTTCATTTTTAAAGGGGCTAAAACATGCTTTTGGATGTATGATGTATAGGATTGATGGGTAACATTTTGAATAATAAGACCTAAAATATCATAATTCATATTCGAATATTCAAAAGTTTCTCCAGGTGCATGGTTCAGAAGTTTTCCTTTTGCAAAATTAACGATATTTTCAATACTATCGTACTGTTTAGAATAACGATTTTCTTCAGTGATATCTCCAGGTATACCACTAGTTTGAGCTAATAGCTGTTCAATAGTAATATCAATTTTTTTGTCTTCATACTTCATTTTAAATCCAGGTATAAATGTACTTACTTTGTCATTTAAATTTATTTTTCCTTCTTGAACTAATTGTAGAATTGCATAACCTGTAAAAGCTTTAGTATTGGATGCAATTTCAAATTGAGTATGTGGGTTTACCTTTGCTTTTTTTTCAATATTGGCATAACCATATCCTTTATTTAAAAAGATTTTATTGTCTTTGATGATTAATATTGCTAGTCCGGGGATATCTCCTTTCTTCATTGCTGTCTCAACCATTTTATCAATATGTTTTTGAGAAGCATGTGTCAATATCGTCTCATTCTTACTATGTGTAATTTCTCGTGTTGTAATTGAAATTATAGATAAAATGGTCATCAAAAAAATGACAACAATGACAAACAGTTTTATCTTCATTAAGCATCCTCTACTTTAAATTTAAAAATTTATTGCCTGCGTTATGGCAACAATAAGTGAATTTATTATAACAGTTTTGGTGTATAAAGTTACAGATAACGAATAGATATTGGGTTAGCTATATCTTAATCAAGTAGTCTTCTTAGTGAAAAACAATAAATTTTAAAGTGTAATAAAACACTAATAGAGTAAATGTAATGATTAAAGATATGTGAAGTAGCTATACAATTTTGTTTTATGGGAGTATAGTTTTATCCATCAAAATGAGTTAAAGAGGTAGGAGTCATGTTCATTCAATTTAAAAGACTTTTGATTGGTAGACCTAAAAGAAACAGAGACTTAAAAAACGAGAAAATTTCAAAATTTAAAGGATTAGCTATCCTATCATCCGATGCGTTGTCATCAGTTGCATATGGTCCTGAACAGATATTAATTACATTATCGGTGATAGGAGCTGTAGCATCTTGGTATACGTTGCCTATTGCTGGAGCAGTTCTAATATTATTAACAGCTTTAATTTTATCTTATAGACAAATTATTTATGCTTATCCAAAAGGTGGGGGAGCGTATATTGTTTCTAAAACAAATCTTGGTGAGAAATGGGGATTGTTAGCTGGAGGGTCTTTATTAGTCGACTATATATTAACGGTGGCAGTGAGTATTTCTTCAGGAGCAGATGCTTTTGTTGCCGCATTTCCTCACTTATATCATTTTAAAGTGCTTATTGCATGCTTATTAGTACTCTTTATTTTAATGATGAATTTAAGAGGTTTGACTGAATCAGCAACTGTATTATCATATCCAGTCTACTTATTTATTATAGGTTTAATTGTTTTGATAGCTGTTGGAACATTTCGCGTAGCTACTGGACAAATCGCACCACATATCCATTCCACTATAGGGAGTACTGTGCCAGGTGTTACGTTATTTTTACTTTTAAAAGCATTCTCATCTGGAGCATCATCACTTACAGGTGTAGAGGCAATATCCAATGCAGTAACAAATTTTAAAAATCCAGCACCTAAGAATGCAGTCAAAACTTTAGTCACTATGGGTACAATTTTAGCAGTGTTACTAGTAGGTATTGTTGTACTCTCATATATATATGGAATTATGCCTCAAACTGAAACGACCGTGCTTTCACAACTTGCGTCCCAAATATTTGGTGAAAATGTAGCGTTTTATTTTATACAAGCTACTACAGTTATGATTTTGGTATTGGCTGCTAATACTGGTTTTACAGCATTTCCTATGCTTGCTGCATCAATGTCTAAGGACAAATATATGCCACGTATGTTTACTGTTCGTGGTGATCGTCTCGGTTATTCAAACTCGATTATTATATTAGGTGTATTAGCCATCATTTTAATTATTCTATTTGAAGGAATGACAGAGAACCTCATTCCATTATATGCAGTAGGTGTTTTTATTCCATTTACGCTTGCTCAGTTTGGTATGGTTTTAAAATGGCTTCGAGAACGTCCTGAACGATGGGGAATAAAGCTTGTTATCAATTTAATTGGTGGTACGATTACGTTTATCGTATTCATGATTTTACTTATTACCAAACTGAATCAAGTATGGCCAATTCTTTTATTTTTACCTTTTGTTGTATTTATTTTTATTAGAATTCATGTACATTATGAGAATATAGCATGTGAATTACGATCTGAAATTGATATACATGACATTCCTGTTGTAGATCGCAATTTAGCGATTGTACCAATTCAAAGTATTACAACTGTAGTTGATAAATCTATTTATTATGCTAAATTATTAGCTAATGATGATGTTATTGCAGTACATGTGACATTTGGTGATGAGGATGAGCAAGCTTTTATGACTAAGTGGAAAAAACATTTTCCTGATGTAAGACTTGTGATTTTACATTCAGAGTATAGAAGTATTATTCGTCCGATTTCACGATTTATAGATAAAATTCGTAAAAAAGCGAATGATAAAAATTATTTAATTACAGTAGTCGTTCCAGAATTTATCCCTAAAAAGGCTTGGCAGCACTTGTTGCACAATCAAACGAGTTTACGTTTGAAATTGCATCTAATTTATCAAAAAAACGTTACTTTGTGTACTATTCCATTCAAATTAATGAAATAAAAAAAGGACCAAATACACTTGATTAAAGTGAAATTTTGGTCCTTATTATAATGAGTACATTCGCTTTGAGATCATATATATTTTGCAAATCTTGATGATTAATATTGTAAAGTCATAGGTTATAATTAAGTTTAATCACATATTACATTAATGTTGCTGTCTTTTGGCTAAAGATTCAGCATTGTTCTTGTATTTCTTATAATAAAAGAATAAGAAGATAAACCATAACGGTGAAATAAAAATTGCTACTCTAGTATCTTTGCTAAAGAATAGTAGAATAAAGATAAATAAGAAAAAAGATAACACAATATAGGCAATAATCTTTCCGCCCCATAATTTAAATGCACTTGATCGATGTTGTTCGGGATTCTTCTTTACGTATGCGATGTAAGAGACGATAATCATTCCCCATACTACAAGGAATAGAACAGTAGATAACGTCGTTACATAAATAAATAATTTAATAGCATCTGGGAAAACAAAATTTAATAAAGCGGCGATTAACAATGTTATTGAAGATACGAACATTGAGAGATAAGGCACACCATTAGAATTAGTTTTTGTTAATGCTTTAGGACCTAAACCTTGTTTCGCTAAACCAAATAAAATTCGACTATTAGAATATATTCCGCTGTTCGTTGCAGATGCTGCTGCAGTTAAAACAACAAAATTAACTATGCCTGCAGCAAAGGGCACACCAATTAGTGTGAATAATTTAACAAACGGACTACTATCAGGATCAACTTTAAACCATGGAATGACAGACATGATTACAAGTAAACCACCTATATAAAATAATAAAATTCGTATTGGAACGTTATTTATTGCTTTAGGAATTGTTTTTTCTGGATTTTTGGTTTCACCAGCTGTGACGCCTATAAGTTCTATACCTATAAATGAATATACAGCAATTTGGAAGGACATTAAAAATCCAGCTACGCCATGTGGAAACATACCGCCATGATGTATTAAATTACCAAAAGAAGCGTGTCCATATTCTGTTTTAAATGATAAAAAAATCAGAACTAAACCTACAATAACCATCGTAATAATTGTAACGACTTTAATTATAGAAAACCAAAATTCAAGTTCTCCAAATAATCTGGCACCAAGCAAATTAAACGATATAAGTATGAGTACAATAAATAGCACTGTCAACCAGTGTGGGACTTGTGGGTACCAATAAGCAAAATATTGTCCCATCGCAGTGAGATCCGACATGCTAGAGACAATCCAACAAACCCAATAGGTCCACCCAATTACAAATCCACCAAACGGACCAAGGTATTCATTTGCAATATCTACGAATGAATTAAATTTAGAGTTACTTAATAATAATTCACCAAGAGCTCTCATAAAAGCAAATAACACTATACCTATCAACATGTAAGTAAAGAGTAATGAAGGTCCGGTTAGAGAAATTGTCTGTCCTGAACCTAAAAATAAACCAGTTCCTATAGCACCACCAATAGCAATTAATTGAATATGCCTATTATTCAATTCTCTTTGTAGCTGTTTTGCCATCAACTTCCTCCTTAAGGATACGTATATGAAAGCGTTTACTTAAAGCTTATCTTATCCAACATATTTAAAAAAATCAAGAATTTTCAGAAATATAAGTGGATATATGTATTAATATGGTATCTTAAATTAATAGTTATAACCTTGTAATAAAAAATTATGAAATACAATGAAAGAAAAGTTTATATTAAAAATTATGCTTAATTATAGACATTATTTTACAAATAGCAAGTATAATGATAATTAATCACATGAATTAACTTTCATTTATCTCTATGTAATAATGTAAGTTATTATAAAGAGAAATGAGGATTGAGAAGATGAAAATAGGTACTATTTCTGACCTACACATTGACCGTCATCCACACTTAAATCCTGAAATATATTTAGAAAAGCTTTGTCAGGTGATTAAACAAAGGTCTATTGAGTTACTTATCATAGCAGGGGATATATCTAATGACTATCGGATAAGTTACAAATTTATTCAAAGCATTCAAGAAATAAGTGGGATACCTACTTATTTTGTTCCTGGGAACCATGATTTGTGGTCTGACCAAGTAGATAAAACTTCAACAGAAATACTATCATTCTTTCGTTCAAAAAAGGAATGCTTAATAGGCAATCCAATCATTATTAATGATCAATATGCAATTGTAGGCCATGTCGGTTGGTATGATTATAGCTATGCAGATAATCGTTTTTCTCAGCAAAAAATAGCAAGTGGTAAACATTATGGTGCAACTTGGCAAGATAAAGTAAGAACAGATTGGTCATTATCAGACCCGCAACTATCCCTCTTAGCTGCTCAAGAGGTTGAAAAAGACATTAACAATGTAAGTCCACGTCAAATTATACTAGTTACGCACGTTGTAACACATCCTCAATTCGTAGTACCAACGCCTCATCGTATTTTTGACTTTTTTAATGCATTTATTGGTACTCATGATTTTGATACTATTTATAAAAATTATCCTATTCGATTTAGTGTAATGGGGCATGTTCATTTTAGAAAAAAACTTGTTGAAAACAACATAATATATATATGTCCGTGCTTAGGATATCAAAGACAATGGATGACAGACGATATAACATATGAAATAAATCATGCTTTAGTCGATTTTGATATTTAGTATCAACTTATTTAATAAAGCCTCTAGAAACTGAAATTAAACAGTCTCTAGAGACTTTATTATTAATTATCGATATATATGCATTTTCTTCCTGGTGCATTATAACTATTTTCCAAAGTGCGTTTTTTAATTTTGATGATTTGTTTAGAGTTAGGAATAATAGATGGGAAAATAACAAATTTTGTTAAACGACTCCATAACGGATCAATATAATAATAATAGTCATCATCGTACCCTATTAATAAAGTGACGTGAATATTTGAGACTAGTTTTGTTGGTTGATTGTCGAAATGAAATACACGTCGAAGCGGTTTAGAACCTAAACTAGTATGATAAATGATGACCGGCTGACCTTTGTCGATAAATTTTTCAAGTTGATTTAATGATGTACCTGTACCATCTACAATTCGAGAATCATATTGTTTAAGAAATGGCGCAAAAGCATCAGGAAATATTGTTTGATGATGACCAAATTTAACTAACAAAGGATGACCAACATAGCCTTTATAGGGATTGGTCGGATGTTTAGGCCAGTGACTCATTATTTGTGTTGCTTTAATATCGTAATGATTAAATTGTAATAGCATCGCTGCGGATACTCCCTCACACCCCATAACAAAAGGGATAGGGAATAGCTGACTTATAGGCTTTACTGGTAAAATTATCTTCATAAAATGTATCCTCTAATAACTTTGATAAAACATATTATATAACGTGCGATTTATTTAGTATACAAAATTGATTTAGACAAACTTGAAATGAGCGTTTTCATCAGATATTCAGAGTAGAAAGGGATGAATTAGTATTAAAATTGTCAAGTGAATGAAAATTGAAATAAAAATAGGAACGTTCATTAAAACACTACTAAACGTAAATTTAGAATTACAAGTCTATGGGTACTATTAAAATAGAAAATAGGAGTGGCACTTAATTATACTACATTGTCATTTCACTCCTATATTTTGATTTACGAATAACTATGTTTTTTTCATAAATAATTTGAAATATATAATTTGTAATGCGATAAGTAAAACAGCTGTCGCGCTAATAATAATTAGATACGGAGACATATCATGTTGACCGTTCAAACCAACTAGGGGAGAAATGAGGCCTCCTAAAATAAATTGGAATAGGCCAAGTAAACTTGAAGCATTGCCACTTCCACCTGTGCGTTCAGCCATTGCCATAGAAAAACAAAGTGGTGCTATAGAAGTGACTGGACATATATTAATAAAAAAGCCAATAAGTAAAACATACAATGGAAGATGTAATGTTAAAGTAAATATTAAAATTACAACACCTAACATTTGAATGATTGTTAAATATATGAGCATCGTATATCGGCTTATCTTTTCTACTATAATAGCAGTTATCTGACTAACGACTATCAAACCAACTCCATTAATAGCAAACATTGTACTATATTGAAGTGGTGTCATATGATACATCTTTTGTGAAATAAAAGGTGCGGCTGACGAATAACTGAATAACATGACATAAGTTAATCCTTGCAATAGCATCGGAATAACGAAGGTGGGTCTTGTTAATAACAGACCAAAATCTTTAAATATTGCTTTAAATTTTAACTGAGATTGTTCTTGATGGAGCCCAACTGGCATCTTTAATAAGATGCCTAAGATGACTATTAAGGCAATGATTGTTAAAAATATAAAAATCATTCTCCAACTTGCAATAGATAAAGCAAGGCCACCTAACAGTGGAGCAATAATGGTGATTATACCATTTATGACCATAAGAGAAGTTAAAAATTTTGCTAATTCGTCTCCGTCATAATTATCTCCAATAGAAGCTTTGGCTATGACGATTGCACCACCTCCTGCTAAACCTTGAATTAAACGGATAATTAAAAATATTGTTAAATGAACTGTAAACACTGATAATAATGAGGCTATTAAATATCCAATCAATAAAATGAGTGCCATTTTTTTACGACCTAATACATCTGATAGTGGCCCAAATACAAATTGACCAATAGCTAAACCTATCATAGCAAAGGATAATGTAAGTTGTATTTCTGAAATTGATGAACCAAACGCATGCTGAACTTTAGGTAAAGATGGTCCGTACATATCAATAGTCAAAGGACCAAATGCAGTCATAACGCCAAGTATAACGATTAATATTTTAGATAAGTGTTTGGAACTTGTAGTCATCATCATTATCCTCCTAGAAAAGTTATAGCATCTATTATATACGTTTTACATAAAAAAGTAATCAGCATACACAAATAAAAAAGCAGAGTATTATCCAATAAGCATTGATAGTTTTGTCAACGTAATATTGGTCAAAGAAAAAATTGGTAAATAAACGTCATTCAATCACCGACTGTCTTCGATAAAAAAGAACCCGAGACAAGTATCTATGTCCCAGATTCTTAAGGTTTTGTAGATATTTAGTTTGAAGTGTCATGCCTTTAGTTTCCTGAATTTGATCCATTCAATATATTTTCTAGTTTAGCTTTAATACTATCAAATTTTGTATTGATGTCTTCAAGCATGTTGTTAACTTTACTTTGATTTTCGTTATTAAGTTGCGCGTTATTTGCATTTTTCAGTTTATCGATTTGGTTTTGATAAAATTTTGTGAATTTAGAATCCGCATTGGTTTCTTCATTTTGTTTTAATTGATCAATTTGATTTTGTAGTTTATCAATTTGGGATTGGGTGTCCTTTTTATTTTTAATATCGCTTTTGGCTGAATCAACTTGTCGATTAATATCGTCGTTTTGATTTTCAACTTCTTTTTTATAGTTTTGTGAAACGTTAGGGTCATTACTTACTTTATCATTATTATGATTGATAATTGCACGTGTGATAAAGATAGCTACTATAATGAGTAAAATGACTATGATTGCAATCAGCCATTTTTTAGTTTTGCTTGATTTTTCATTTTCTTCTTCTAATTGTTGCTCACGTCGATAGTCTCTTCCATTGTAATAACGTTCAGGATGATTTTCATACTCTCTATCATTTTTACTTTGTGTTGCACGATTTGAATTTGCTCTCTGTTGCGACTCTTGATGTTGTCGATACATATCTTCTTCTGAACGTTTACGATGATTTTGATATTGGTCATCATATTTGTATGAATCTCTATATTTATCTGTTCGTTTCATATTGTCACCTCATTTAATAATTATGCTCAATCATTTTTTATTTTTAATTGTAAAAGTCGTGCGATATTTGCTGTTGTATGTTTAATATGAAGTTCGGCTTCTTTCAAAGCTTCGTCAATGTGGCATGGACGTTCCATGATACTAAACACGCTATCGATACCGTGGTGATAAATTGCTTCGTAATCTTTTCCTAAACTACCACAAATAGCAATGACGGGTATATCATATGATTTTGCAACTTTGGCTACGCCAATAGGTGTTTTGCCATAGATTGTTTGTTTATCCATTTTACCTTCGCCAGTAATAACTAAATTCGCATCTTTTATTCTTTGTTTAAATTGAGTCTCTTCAAGAACTACATCAATTCCAGGACGTAATTCAGCGTTTAGAAACGCAATTAATGCTGTTCCCATACCTCCTGCAGCACCAGCGCCTGGGATATCTTTTACATTCACATTTAATTCTCTTTCAATTTTATCATGATAGTGACGTAATGCTGAATCCAACTTTGGTATCATCTTTTGCTGAGCGCCTTTTTGTGGACCATAAACTATTGTTGCTCCATTATCTCCTAATAATGGATTAGTTACATCACAGGCTACTTTAATATTCACATCTTTCAATCGTGGGTTTATACGAGTAATATCAATGTATTCTATCTGAGATAGGGCTAAACCTCCATCGCGAATTTCTTGATTGTTTTTATCTTTAAAAGAGACACCTAAAGCCTTTAACATTCCTACACCGCCATCATTCGTGGCACTTCCTCCTATTCCTAAAATAATTTTATTAACACCGTGATTAAGTGCATCATTAATGAGTTGGCCGGTACCGTACGAAGTTGTAATAGATGGATTTCTTTCATCTTTACTCAATAATGCTAGTCCTGAAGCAGCTGCCATTTCAATGATTGCTGTACGGTGTTCATCGCTTCTCGCATAACTTGCCATGATATTTCTATTAAGTGGATCTTTTACTTCTACACAATAAGAGGTAGCATTTAAGGCTTCTTTCAATACTTCGGTAGTTCCTTCGCCACCATCAGCCATAGGAATAATGTCATATATTGTACTAGAATCGAACACCTCTTGGAATCCTTCTTTAATAGCAAAAGCAGCTTCCTTCGCTGACATACTTTCTTTAAAAGAATCAGGTGCAATGATAACTTTATATGGTGACATTTATATCACTTCCTAAACAATTGGTTTATATTTATTCTATCCAAAAATGAAATTAAACTAAAGAAATCTTGATAATTAAAATGGAAATCATACGTGAATTGTATAATAATAAGAATATAAAATTGGTGATGAGCAATATGTATATATTAATATGATTATAGCTTCAATAAATGCCTATATATTTTGAGCAGATAACTGAATGAATCACATAAAAAAGAGAATAAACATGATAATCGTTTAAATGTTAGTTTTGAATTACATCATGAAGAACAGAGAGGTCAACAATGAATTACTTAAAACAATATGAATCATTTTTTTGGTTAATAGGAATTTTTATTTTTTATCTTATAATGGCAATTTTAACGCCATTATCAACTACGGATTGGCATGCATATAAAGTTAATCTAAGCCAATATTTGACTCAAGAAAATGGTCGTTATTTAGGACATTTATTTGAATGGGTAGCCGTACATAATGTCATATTAAGAGCTTTGATATATGCGATAACTTCGTTTTTGGTTATTTATATAGTCGTTTATATGGTTCAATTACATACGAATCGTATTTATTTTATTTTGAGTTTCGTGTTTATGGTTACTGTGCCTAATACAATTTATAGCGAAACTTACGGGTGGTTTACTGGATTTTTTAGTTATATACCTGCTACAGTCCTATCACTTTTTATTCTTTTTACGGTAGTTAAAATAATTGAGTCGCACGATACAGTTTCTGAAATGCAATTATGGGTATTTTTATTAGTAAGTTTGTTTGGACAATTCTTCTTGGAGAATGTTTCTATTGCTAATAGCCTAATTATTTTAATAGGATTGGTAGTCTATTTCTTTGTTAAAAAAAGACTCAGTTATTTCTTAATTGTAGGATTGATGCTTACTTGTATAGGTAATATTATAATGTTTTTAAACTTCAATTATTTTTTAATTAAGGATGGATTAAATACGCATTATTCAATTTCCGATAGTCAGGGAATGATACATAAAGCAGGTGTGACGTTATTTAAGCTGGTACCACAATATATGTTTATTAATCAAATGATTATTCTTACTGTGATATCAATAGTAAGTATAGTTTTACTTAAGCAAAATAAAAGCCTGAAGCATATGAGAACTTATATTAAAATACCACTACTCTTAGGTTTAATTATTTTACCTGTTTATAAGATCTTTGTTTACAATCAATTTCATTTTGAATTATATAAATCATCAATTTCTATAGCTGTTTTGAATACAACGATTTGCTTTATTTACATGATGAGTGTGATATACGTTGTGTTTAAAACGATACAGCAAAGATACATAAAAATGATTGCGATAGGAAGTTTTATAGCTATGGCTTCATCTGTTTTGCCACTTCTATTTGTGACGCCTATAAGTTATAGAAATTTTTATTTTATTTATACTTTATGGATTGTGATATTACTTTGTTTAATTCAGCAATGTGATGTGCTATTTAAACAACTAGAATATATAATTAAAATATTTGCGATTATCATCAGCATCATTATGATGATTGGATTTACTTTTATACATATTAGTAGTGTGCACAGAATAGACGTCATTAAAGAACAAATAACACAACATCAACAACATCAGAAAATAACATTGGAAAGATTACCATTTGAGCGATATACTCATATGACTACACCAAAGTCAAAAGAACAACTTCAAGATTTCAAACACTATTATAATTTGCCCAAAGACATCACATTTAAAATAGTCCCATATGGTACAAAACAATAACTGTTCAAAGGGGAAATATGATGAAGTTAACCCGAATACATTATGAAATTATAAAATTTATCATAGTTGGTGGAATTAATACCTTTAACTACTATATAGCATATTTATTTTTGTTAAAGGTGTTACATGTGAATTATATGGTTAGTCACATTGTTGGATTTATTGTAAGTTTTATTATTTCATATTATTTAAATTGTTATTTTGTATATAAAGTAAAACCTACAATAGAAAAGTTTTTAAGATTTCCTATCACACAGATAGTCAATATGGGAATGCAAACGTTATTATTATATATATTCGTAAAGTGGTTGAATATCGCTTCAGAAATTGCACCTTTTGCGGGTCTAATCATTACAATCCCAGTGACATTTATACTTTCCAAGTGGTTACTTAGAGATAAAGTTTAATGTATTCACAAGCACTATTTTTTCCTTTAAGATGAATTGAATTTCTTTTTCAAATATTTAACTTTTCTTATTTAGAAAAAATTAATGTATATAAGTCTTTACATATATATATATATGTACAAGGCTTATTTTTAAATGAATAAATAAGTAACTGAAGGAAAGTAATTTTTAGGCATATCTAATGAAATTATTAGATGAGGAATATAAAAAATGTAGAAATAAAAAAAACGTTGTCATTGTGGAACTGATAATTCATACTAATATTAGCAAAAAATAAAGGTGGTAAGTGAAGGTGACTCAAAATGAAAATTTGAAGTTAGCGCAACGAGGTGCATATCTTAGTTTAGTCATCTATATTATACTTTCAATTGCTAAATATATGACTGGATATGTTTATGATTCGGCGGCAGTTAGAGCAGATGCTTTAAATAACATGACAGACATTTTAGTTTCAGTAGCAGTTATCGTCGGACTTAAAATCTCTATTAAACCTGCTGATCAAAACCACCCATATGGGCATTTAAAATCTGAAAATATTTCCACATTGTTAGTATCATTCATTATCATGTTTGTGGGAATACAAGTTATCATAGAAAACTTTCCGAGATTGTTTACACATGATACACATATTCCTAACTTTATTACTATTATTATAAGTATTATCAGTGGTCTTGTGATGTTATGTGTCTTTGCTATTAATTATCGATTATCTAAAAGAACGAAAAGTAGCTCATTAAAATCAGCAGCTAAAGATAATTTATCTGATAGTTTAGTGAGTATTGGCACTGCCATTGGTCTATTGTTCACACAAATTGGATTTCCAATTATCGATATTATATTGGCAAATATTTTAGGTTTATTAATCGTGTTTACAGGTTTTGGAATTTTTAAAGAGTCGATTTTTACGCTAAGTGATGGTTTCAATGAACAAGATTTAGAGGAATACAGACTAGACATATTAGAAGTTGAAGATGTAATTGATGTTAATAATATTAAAGGTAGATATCATGGGAGTAGTATCTTTATTGATGTGACCATTGTAGTAGATCCTTATCTTTCACTTTATGAAGCGCATCAGATTTGTGATAAAGTTGAAATTCATTTACATAGTAAAGGAATTTCGTCTGTATATGTACATCCAGAACCCTATATTACAAAAGACGAAGTAAAATAAAATATATAAGTAGTCAATCATTACCTGACCATTAGGTAGTGGTTGGCTTTTTTATTTTAAACCAGAATCATTATCTGGAAATTACTAAAATAGCCATATTATCATTTGGGAAATTAAGAATTATAGTTATATAATAAAAGTAAGGGTAGAAAAAAAGAAACAATTTATTACTAGTGCTATTTTAATGGAATTACTACATTGATTGATATTTAAATAGATTTGTAGTTAATTCATTGTAACTACATTTAGATTATAGAAAGGAAGTTTTGATTTATGCCACAATTAATACTATGTCGACACGGACAAAGTGAATGGAATGCCAAAAATTTATTTACAGGTTGGGCCGATGTCAAACTATCAAAACAAGGCATTGAAGAGGCGAAATCAGCTGGTAAAAAAATTTACGACAATCAAATTGAAATTGATATTGCTTTTACCTCTTTACTCACTAGAGCTTTAGAAACAACACAACATATTTTAGCAGGTTCTGACCAACAGTGGATTCCAGTCCATAAAAGTTGGCGTTTAAATGAACGACATTATGGTGGTTTACAAGGTTTAAACAAAGATGATGCGAGAAAAAAATGGGGAGAAGATCAGGTGCATCAATGGAGACGCTCATATGATGTCCGTCCGCCTAGAGAAAGTGAAGAACAACGAGAAGCATATTTAAAAAATCGTCGCTATCAACATATTGATCACCGTATGATGCCTTATTGTGAAAGTTTGAAAGATACATTAGAACGCGTTGTTCCGTTCTGGACTGATCATATTTCACAACACTTATTAGATGATAAAACTGTACTTGTTTCGGCCCACGGAAATTCCATTCGCGCATTAATTAAGTATTTAGAAGGTTTATCAGAAGAAGATATCGTTGGATATGAAATTAAAACAGGAGCACCACTAGTATATGAACTTACAGATGATTTAGTTGTTAAGGATAAATATTATTTATAACAAGATGTATATAGTTTAGAACATTTTCATATCATAATAAATAAACCATTCAATGGTCAGTATTGATTTCATTGAATGGCTTATTTTTTGTGTGAAGTGATATTTAAAACAATTAAATGATAGATAAACTTGTGAAACCTAAGTTATTGAGTGGATTAAATTAAAATAATTGACGATTGTCACATTTATTTCGAACGTTGATGCTGTTTTATTATTTTTAAAGCACGTTTTCGTGTTTTGATGTTAGGACTATTGAAGTTGCGTCTTGCTGTTTGTAAATTCTGTTTCATTTTATCTTCCTCCTTGTATAACACTATTATGAAAGAAATTAAGTTATTTGTAAATAGTAATTATTACGATTTGTATATACCATTTAAACTAATAGTTTATAGAGTTTGAACTTTCTGAACACTTGTTAGCAAGTAACTCTTTATTGACTATTATGTAATAACGGGATAAAATATTTTTATTCCGATTAGAATAATAAGAATAAGGGGTTTGATTAAATGAAAAGACTTTTACTTTGCATTGTTGCACTTGTTTTTGTTTTAGCAGCCTGTGGCAACAATTCATCTAACAATAAAGATAATCAATCAAGCAGTAAAGACAAGGATACGTTAAGAGTTGGTACTGAAGGTACATATGCGCCCTTTACTTACCATAATAAAAAAGATCAATTAACAGGTTATGATATTGATGTGATTAAAGCCGTTGCAAAAGAAGAGAATCTTAAACTTAAGTTTAATGAAACGTCATGGGATTCAATGTTTGCAGGGTTAGATGCTGGTCGTTTTGATGTTATTGCAAATCAAGTGGGTGTGAATAAAGATAGAGAGAAAAAATATAAATTCTCTGAACCTTACACATATTCAAGTGCTGTACTTGTTGTTCGTGAAAACGAAAAAGGTATTACATCATTCAATGATGTAAAAGGTAAAAAGTTAGCACAAACGTTTACGTCTAACTATGGTCAATTGGCTAAAGATAAGGGTGCAGACATTACTAAGGTAGATGGATTTAACCAATCAATGGACTTACTATTATCTAAACGCGTAGATGGTACATTTAACGACAGTTTATCTTACTTAGATTACAGAAAACAAAAGCCTAACGCGAAAATTAAAGCAATCAAAGGACATGCAGAACAAAATAAATCAGCATTTGCATTCTCTAAGAAGGTTGATGAAAAAACGATTGAGAAATTTAATAAAGGCCTAGAAAAAATTAGAGATAATGGTGAATTAGCTAAAATTGGTAAGAAATGGTTTGGTCAAGATGTTTCTAAACCTGAATAATGAACAACAACATGCATTAGATGCAGCCAAACAAGCATTTGGTCCAATGTTAGAGGGATTGGTGAAATACTCAATCCCTATTACTTTGGTCACTTTCATTCTAGGTTTAATCATTGCATTGTTTACTGCACTTATGCGTATATCAACCAGTAAATTACTTAGAGGTATTGCGCGTGTCTATGTATCAATTATTCGTGGTACACCTATGATTGTACAGTTATTTATTATTTTTTACGGTATACCGGAGCTTGGAAGATTGGTAACTAACAATGCTGATAATCAATGGACACTTGCACCTGTTATTGCTGCAGTCATTGGTTTATCTTTAAATGTTGGTGCTTATGCTTCTGAAATTATCCGAGGAGGTATATTGTCTATTCCTAAAGGACAAACAGAAGCGGCTTATTCGATAGGTATGAACTATAGACAAACTGTGCAACGTATTATCTTACCACAAGCCATTCGTGTATCTATACCAGCACTGGGAAACACATTTTTAAGTTTAATTAAAGATACATCATTACTTGGATTTATTCTTGTTGCAGAAATGTTTAGAAAGGCACAAGAAGTTGCTTCGACAACGTATGAGTATCTAACTATTTATTTGTTAGTAGCTTTAATGTATTGGGTCGTATGTTTTGTCATCTCAATTATCCAAGGATGGTATGAATCACGCATTGAAAGAGGGTATCGCTCATGATTGAATTGTCTCATATCCATAAGTCTTTTAATGAAACTGAAGTGATTAAAGGTATTGACTTGAAAATTAATCAAGGTGAAGTTGTGACACTAATTGGACGTTCAGGTTCAGGTAAAACGACTTTACTTAGAATGATTAATGCTTTAGAGATACCTACTGAAGGTACAGTTTATGTCAATGGCATGACATATACTGCTAAAGATAAGAAATCTCAAATTAAAGTAAGACAACAATCAGGAATGGTTTTTCAAAATTATAATTTATTTCCACATAAATCTGCATTAGAAAACGTTATGGAAGGTCTTATAACAGTTAAAAAGATGAATAAAGCAACGGCTAATGAAGAAGCAATGAATTTATTGGCTAAGGTTGGATTGGTACATGTTAAAGATCAACGGCCACATGCTTTATCAGGAGGGCAACAACAACGTGTCGCAATTGCACGTGCATTAGCTATGAATCCTAAAGTGATGTTATTTGATGAGCCAACATCTGCACTTGATCCTGAATTGGTCAATGATGTATTAAAAGTCATTAAAGAATTGGCTGACGAAGGGATGACAATGGTCATTGTGACTCACGAGATGCGTTTTGCCAAAGAAGTTTCCAATCAAATTGCTTTTATTCATGAGGGCGTCATTGCAGAACAAGGTACGCCTGAAGATATATTTAATCACCCCAAAACAGAAGAGCTTCAGCGATTTTTAAATGTGATTAATGAAAAATAGAATAGTAATATTATAGAAATGGAGCCTGAGACATTAATTGCAATGTCTCAGGCTCCTTTGAGTGTATAGAAAGTCAATGACTTAAACTCGTGTGCATTGATATTTAGTTTTTTATCTAGGTTGGAGGAATCGAATTGATTAGAATTCGATTCCTATTTGCTAATTAATAATTATCTACGGTTTTCTAACTCTTGTTTAACTTTATAAAACAGTGGTTTAATTGGTTTAATAAAATCACCAATATATTCATAAATTTTAGCGTTAAATCCTTCTTTAAATTTTTGAACGCCAGCATCTTCGGCATTTTCACTAAAGTCTCCGGTAACACCGTAGAAATTATATCTATCGATATTATGTTCTTTTGCAAATTGAATCATATCCCATTGTAATCGATATGCTCCCATATAAGCATTATATTTAGGATTAGAGCCACTTGATAAGTAATACACTTCGTGATCATTATAAATATATAATGCTGCAGCAAGATGAAGAACTTGACCTTCTTCTGCTATTTTCTCTTTAGTTTGTCTGATTTTACGCGCATTACTATCGAATTGTTGCTTGACTTGTGTATGTTTCGTTTTATTTTTCTTAGAATTTGGATTTTCTTCTAATGTTTTTTCAACATCTTTTAGTTGTTGATTAAGGTTTTGATGTTTAGTTTGCAACGTATCTAAATAATCTTGTAAATCGATGTAAGCAAGTTTTAACATAGCATGATCTTCATACGTTTTTTGCATCTCAACAAAATAAGGCTCTTCACGGAATTTAAAGCCATGTTTTTCTTCAGCCATTTTGAATAATTCAAAAAATGTATCTGTTTCTTCAATGGGTAATGTTTTAACTTTAACACCCATTTCATAAGTCTTTTTAATATTTCGACGTGTTTGGTAATCCATTTCTTTTAATAATTGATCTTCAGATTTATCTTTAAGGTTAAGTACTGATAACCAGCGGATTTGGCTCATTGTATCATAACCTACAGTGTATCCTTGGTGTTTATAGCCTAATTCTTCCATTGTTTTAATCAATGCGCGATTATCAAAGGATTCAATGATTTCTCCATTAGGTTGACGTAAATTTTCTAATACATAAGGGTCAACGAGTACATATAAACAATTGTGTTTTTTTAAATAAGCAGTAAGTGATTTAAAAAAGAAGCGAACTAAAACTAAATTGTTAAAGTCCATGACTGGTCCTCTATGTGTGTAGAAATACTTAAAGAATTTTAGAGAACGTGCCTCTGTTAATAAGCACGCAGCAATGACATCTTCTTGATCATCTTTAACTCCCACTAAATGTACGTCACCTTTTGTTTTCGATCTATTATTATAATGTATACTGGATTGTGTGTAATGCGAGAAATTTTCTGAAGTAAATTGCTCGAATTCTTCAGAAGTTAAATTTACAAATTTCATTATATTTCTTCACCTCTAAGTCAATTTCCATGTTTTATCGTCATGATATATATTACCAAACCCTAAACATCCTTACACATCATAACATAAAAAATTGTGTCATACTTTCGTATGAGGCCGTTTTATTTAAAAGAGAATAGATTTAAAAAGTAAGAGGTATAAAAAAATAAGTTAATGAAGATCGTACCTCTAAAGAGAATGTGATAAAATTTAAGTTGAAAGAATTGCTTAGATTAAATAACATGCTAATTGTAAACGTAGAGCTAAAGATATATTGACATTGTTTGATATGTTAAGTGTAAAAAGAGATTAACTTGAAGTTCTATGACATAGATATAGATAGCGTGAGTAGGAGTGAGTATGTTGAGGAAGTTATTAGTCGGGGTTAGTGTACTAACTTTATTATTAGCAGGTTGCATGAGCCACGAGTACGCAGACAAAATAGATAAAGCGGTTAAACTACAAGAGAAAAAGCAACAAAAAATTGCCAAAAACGATTCAGGTGATGAAGTTAAACATTTTGATAAAAAAGATGCCAATATTTATGTGTTTGACAAAGGAAAATATGTTGTATTGGAGTATAAACCACTTAGTGATGATGCTGAAGCGCGTTACTATACTTATGAATTTAAAGATAAAAAAGCATATTATAATAAAGACTTTAATGCAAAAGCATACTACCAATCTCATGAGCCTGACTACAAAGAAGAGAATATGTATTAATCGTTTTAGGAAAAGGAGAAACGATGAAAAAATTAATCGGATTATTGATGATTTTATGTATGGTTTTGCTATACAGTTGCTCAGGTCCAATGGACTCTCCAAAGCATTCTAATAATAGCAAACCTGTAGTGGTAATATACGGTGATTATAAGTGCCCTTATTGTAAAAAAACAGAAGATCGCGTAATGCCAAAGCTTAAGAAGAAGTATATTGATACAAACAAAATTAAATATCAATATGTGAATTTGGCATTCTTAGGAAAAGATTCAATTGTAGGTTCAAGAGCGCAGCATGCGGTAAATCATTATGCTCCCAAGAAGTCACTTGAATTTCAGAAGTTAATGTTTAATCAACAAAAAGATGAACATAAGCAATGGATTACAACACGTCTTGTTGATAAGCAAATTGATGAATTAAGTATCAGTGATGACAGAAAGAAAAAAATAAAGACTGATTATAAAACTAAAGGTTCCATCTCGTGGAAAAAAGCCAAGGAAGATCAACAAATTGCGAAGAAAAATCACATCAAGCAAACACCTACAGCGTTTGTTAATGATACCAAGGTTGAAGATCCATATGACTTTTCTAACTACGAGATGTTGCTAGAAAACGAAAAGTGAAAGTATCTGTAATATTAGTTAATATATTAATCTTTATTTATTTAAAATGCCTGAGACTAATCATTGTCTCGGGTGTTTTTTAATTTTGACAGTCGCTTGCTAATCAAAAACGGGCGTGTATTAATCATATTTAATTTGTTTTTAGCAACAAGCGTGATGTTTTCCTGAATTTTCTTCGATATTTTAGAATTAATGAAATTATCTTAAGCGTATTATTTTTGTTAATATAGAGGCAATTGATTTTTTAAAATGTGAGGTACATATATGACGATAGAAAAAAAGAAAAATAAGATTATTTTTACTAGAACTTTTAGTGCACCAATTAATAAGGTATTTGATGCTTATACAAAGCGGGAACTATTTGAACAATGGTTTCATCCTCAAGACGCATCTGTCACAGTTTATAATTTTAATGCTACGAAAGGTGGAAGCGCTTTTTATGCTATTCAAGCGCCTCAGATGACAAGTTATACTATTGCTGAATATCTGCAAGTGGATGCACCATATTATATAGAGTATTTAGACTATTTTGCTACCTCAAAAGGGGAAAAAGACACAAGTATGCCTGGTATGCATATTACTTTGAATTTTGAAGAAGTAAAAGGAAAGACTACTGTAACATCTACATCGACTTTTCCAACTGAAGGTGCTGCCCAGCAAGCGATAGATATGGGTGTAGAACAAGGTATGAATTCAACTCTTAATCAGTTAGAGAAATTACTAAATCAAAAGTGACATACATCTCGATCGTATACCTAACCAAAGAAACGTGAAAAAATTTGAGTAAATCGTTACACTTTGATGAAATGTCATAAAGTTTTCAGTTATATTGTTTAATTATTGAAAATGCTATGTATATAAACTTTTTTTAAAATTTCTATATCCTATAAATAAAATTTAATATACACATATGTCATTCTTACTTATATAATAAGTGTGAGAATAATAATGTGGATAGGATGAGAAGACATGTTCAAGAACAACAAAAGTATTGAAGATACTTATGCAACAAAATCTATTATTCAGAATATCGTTGGTCAGGCACAAATCAAACAAGTGATGGCAAAAGAAACACCCATGAGATATACGTTGAAAGCAATCATGGCTGGGTTTCTATTATCAATCGTTACAGTTTTTATGTTAGCAATTAAAACACAATTCGCTTCAACGCATAACGACGGTTTAATCAATCTGATGGGAGCTATTGCGTTTAGTTTAGGTCTCGTATTAGTTGTGTTAACCAACTCTGAATTATTAACAAGTAATTTTATGTATCTGACTGTTGGTTGGTATTATAGAGCAATTAGTGTAAGTAAAATGATATGGATTTTTATTTTCTGTTTTATAGGTAATATCTTAGGTGGATTTATTTTATTTTTCCTAATGAAATATGCACATGTTATGACGCCAGAAATGACAGATAGCTTAACAGCATTAGTACATAAAAAAACAGTAGAATCGACTTGGTTAAACATTTTGATTAAAGGTATATTTTGTAATTTCTTTATTAATATCGGTATTTTTATTTCAATGCAGTTTAAAGAAGGATTAGCCAAAGCATTCTTTATAGCTTGTGGAGTGATAGTCTTTGTATTTATGGGTTATGAACACGTTGTTTTTAATGCTGGATTATATGCAGGTATGATGTTCTTTAATATGGATGGATTATCTTGGTTGGGTGTGCTGAAAAATATTGTTTTTGCATTCCTTGGAAACTATATCGGTGGAGGCATTTTTATTGGATTAGTGTATGCATATTTGAACGGTAAACGTGACAGCCTTCAACCATAGGGGACTATTAAGTAATTGAGATTTAATCACTAGTTTTTATCATATTGACATCTTCAAGTGTGATAGAAATGGATGTCTTGCTTCATGTTGAAAGTGTTTAAATTATAAAGTATCATTGCATCATTGAAGTGATATATAGATTAGAGAGATGAAATCTCGAAATAGAGAAGATGAGTGAGGCTTTAGTTCTGTAGTTACGTTGCCCTACTTCAAACTCGAAATCTATTTTAGATTTTAAAAATAAAGTTATTATATTTAGAATTCTGTCTTATGCTTCTATACGTTTATAAACCTGGGATATTTACAGATATTCCAGGTTTTTTTATCAGTAATAGAATCTTGACACTTTATAAAAATGATAATAAACATTTATTGACTCGCACTTATAAAAAATTTAATCTATTGTTCATGTGGATGTTCAGTACTTAAGGAGTGAAAAATATGTCGAATATTAATATTAGGGTGGCACATGAACAAGATGCTGAAGAATTACATAGCATCATGCAAGTTGCTTTTACCCCTTTAAGAGAACTTGGTATTGATTGGCCATCAGTTCACGCTGATCTTGAAATGGTTAGGGATAATTTAAGACAAAATACTACATTTGTACTTGAAAATGAAAAAGAAATTATTTCAACGATTACGGTCTGTTATTCATGGAGTAGTGTAAAACCCATTTCAGGTTATCCGTTCGTTTGGTGGTTTGCAACACGACCAACATATGATGGACAAGGGTATGGGAGTCAACTTTTAAAATGTGTAGAGGAGAGCTTTTTACGCGATACTTTAAAAGCTGCTGCGGTAACCTTAGGAACATCAGCACGTTTGCACCCTTGGTTATTAAACATTTATGAAAAGCGGGGTTATGAAATATACGCTAAACATGAAAATGATGATGGTGATTTAGGAGTCATAATGCGTAAAATTTTAATACCAGAACAATTTAATGAGGACATTTTAGGCCGACCGCCATTTTAGAAATATTTTTGTGTTCTAGAATGATAACTTAATGAAATAGAATTCTAATGTCTTAGTGATCCTAATTGTATTATTTGTACAATACTTGATAACAATCTATAGAGTTTGGGGCATAAAGTTATTTGACTAACAAAAAGAGGCTGGAACATAAAGTTCCAAGATAAATAAAAAAAGACAATTTCTATTGAAATAATATAGAAATTGTCTTTTTTTTATTATTTTTTTATTTGATTTTGATTTGAAGTTCATACATTGTTGTTTTAGAGGACATTCTGAACCATCATCACATTCATATTAATTTAAAGTCTCGTTTAAAACTATATTTAT